>JAUZFQ010000109.1 GCA_030838445.1 Pyrinomonadaceae bacterium
GGCGACGTGGTGCTCGTGGACATCATCGAGGGCATGCCGCAGGGCAAGGCGCTCGATCTGGCGCAGGCCGCGCCCGTCGAGGGCTTCGACTCGCGCCTCGTCGGCTCGACCAACGACTACTCGCTGACGAAAGACTCGGACGTGGTGATCATCACGTCGGGGCTGGCGCGCAAGCCGGGCATGAGCCGCGACGATCTGTTGAAGACGAACGCGGGCATCGTCTCGTCGGTCGTGGACGAGGTGGTCAAGTATTCGCCCGACTCGATCCTGATCATCGTCTCCAACCCGCTCGACGCGATGTGCCAGGTGGCGTTGCGGCGTTCGGGCTTTCCGAAGCATCGCGTGATCGGCATGGCGGGCGTTTTGGATTCGGCGCGCATGCGTTGCTTTCTCGCCGAGGCGCTGGACGTGTCGGTCGAGAACGTGACGGCCTTCGTGCTCGGCGGCCACGGCGACACGATGGTTCCGCTGCCGCGCTATTCGACCTGCGCCGGAATCCCCATCACCGAGTTGCTGTCGCCGGAGCAGGTTGAGTCAATCGTCAAACGCACGGCGAGCGGCGGCGCGGAGATCGTCGGCCTCTTGAAAACCGGCTCGGCCTACTACGCGCCCTCGGCGGCGAGCGTCGAGATGACGGAAGCGATCTTGAAAGACAAGAAGAAGATTCTCCCGTGCGCGGCTTACCTCGAAGGCGAGTACGGCGTCAACGGACTCTACGTCGGCGTGCCCTGCAAACTCGGCGCGCGCGGACTCGAACAGATCATTGAGATCAACCTGACGGCCGAAGAGCGCATCGCCCTGCAAAAGAGCGCGGCCTCGGTGCAGGAACTCGTAGACGTGCTCGGCATCTAAGACCCCGACTCGAAGAGGACGGAACGGTCGGAGGGGCAACAGGCGCACGCCCAAGCCCCTCTGATTTTTGAGGAGCACCGCGTTGCTGCGCCCACTTCACATCTCCCTCCGTCTGGCGTGCTGCTTACTGTTCTGCTTTCAACTCGTCTGTCCTTCGCACGCCCCGGCGCAAGTTAACAACGCCGCCAACGCCGCCGACTCGATCCCCAACTTCCCCTTACGCAAGAGCGGACTCGAACTCGAACGCGCGACGCGCGCGGGCGCGTTCTACGCCGTGACGGGGCGACGCGCCGCCGCCTTCGGCTACGAGCACCGCGCGCTCGAAGCGTGGGTCTACCCGTTGAAGATTCTGGACGACTTCAAACTGTCGTTCGACATCGAAGGCTATCCTTTAGAGTTCACCGGCGCGGACACGCTCGCGCGCGTGCAGGTGCGCCCCGAAGCGACAACCTTCACCTACTCGCACGCCGCCTTCACCGTCCGTCAAACTATTTTCGCGCCTCTGGACGAGCCGGGCATCGTCATGCTGCTTGACGTCGAGAGCGCGTTGCCGTTGACGATCAACGTCTCGTTCCGCCCGCGCCTGCGCCTGTCCTGGCCTGCGGGACTGATGACCGGCAGCCTCAGTTGGAACGAGCGTGCGCGCGTCTATTACATCACGGAAGAGACGCGGCGATTCGCGGGCGTCATCGGCTCGCCCGCCGCGCGCGACGTGTCGGTGATGCCTTATCAGGAAGAGCCGCGCGACGTGCCCGCGCGTTTCCGGGTCGAAGTCCCGGCGGGCGCGGCGGGCGCGAAGTTTATCCCCATCGTCATCGCGGGCAGCGTCGAGGGGCGTGAGCGCGCGAAGGCCGCTTACGACCGCCTGCTCGCCACCGTCCCGTCGCTCTACGAACAGACGGTCGCGCACTACGAACGGCTCGCAGGGGAGACGCTTCAACTCTCGACGCCGAACCGCGAACTCGACGAAGCGTTCGCGTGGGCGAAGGTTGGCGTGGACAAGGGCGTCGTGACGAACCCGCTGCTCGGCACGGGACTAGTCGCGGGCTATCGCACGTCGGGCGAGTCGGAGCGTCCGGGCTTCGCGTGGTTCTTCGGCCGCGACGCGCTCTGGACGGCGCTCGCCCTCGACGCTTACGGCGACTTCGGGACGACGCGCGCCGCGCTTGAGTTCCTGAAAAAGTTCCAACGCGCCGACGGCAAAATCCCGCACGAGATTTCGCAGAGCGCGTCGCTCATCCCGTGGTTCACGGAGTACGAGTACCCCTGGGCGAGCGCGGACGCGACGCCGCTTTACGTCATCGCGCACGCCGATCACTTTCGTGCCAGCGGCGATCTCAAGTTCCTGCAAGCCAACTGGGACTCGATCATCAAAGCGTACCGCTTCACCGAGGCGACCGACACCGACGCGAACGGTCTCGTCGAGAACACTAAGTTCGGTCACGGTTGGGTTGAGGACGGCCCGCTCCAACCGGCGCACGAAGAGATTTACATGCAGGGCTTGTGGGTCGCCGCCTCGCGCGATCTGGCCGAGTTGGCCTCGGCGTTGAATGATGGGGCAGTGGCCGCACGCGCCCGCGCCAACGCCGAACGCACGCGCGCCGCCGCCGAGCAAACTTACTGGCTTCCGGCGCGCGGCTTCTACGCCTTCGCCACCAAGCGGCGCGCCGCCGAACCGCCCGAAGCAGACCCCGGCCCCAACCGCGCTGCGCGTCAGGCGCGCATGAACGCGCTCAGAGACGCGCTCATCTACGACGAAGACACGGTGCTCCCCGCCGTGCCGCTCTGGTTCAAAACCCTGTCGGACGAACGCGCGCAGACTCAGATCGATCAACTCGGCGCGGGCGCGCTCGCAACCGACTGGGGCGCGCGTCTTCTCTCCAACGAGAGCCAGCTTTACGACCCGCTCTCTTATCACAACGGCTCGGTGTGGCCGCTCTTCACGGGCTGGGCGAGCATGGGCGCGTACAGTTACGGCCGCCCGCACGTCGGCCTACAGGCGTTGATGTCGAACGCGCTGCTGACGCGGCAGGGCGCGGAAGGCTACGTCACCGAGTTGCTCTCCGGCGACTTCAACGCGCCCTTCGGTCGTTCCTCGCATCATCAGGTGTGGTCGGAGGCGATGGTCGTCACGCCCGCCGTGCGCGGCTTGCTCGGACTCGAAACGTCGAACGCAGGGTGCGCCCTGCGCTTCGCCCCCCAACTCCCCGCCGACTGGAACCGGCTCGACGTGCGCAACGTCCGCCTCGGCGACACCCGCTACACGCTCACATACGAGCGCACCGCTGGACGCATCAAGATCAACGTCAGGCGACAACAGACGGGCACAGCCGACACCGCAAAATCTGCGGGCGTGGCCGCCACCGCGAAACCTTTGAACGCGTCCGGCGCAACGAGTGCGACCGTCATCACCGTCGCGCCCGCGCTGCCCCTGGACGCACGCGTGCGCGGCGTGACGCTACAGGGGCGACCCGCCACTTTCACCCCTGTGCGCGCGGGCGACGTGCAGCGTCCCGAACTCTCTTTCGTCGCCGAACTGCCCGACACCGAAGTCGTCTTCGACTACGACGAGGGGACGGACGTGTATCTCGCGCCGCGCATCCCCGCGCGAGGCGAGACGAGCCGCGGCTTGCGCGTCCTGCGCGCACGCGCCGAAGCGGGCACGCTCAACCTCCTCCTCGAAGGGCGCGGCGGGCAGACCTACACGCTCGGCGTCCGCACGCCGCACAAACTCGGCAGCGCGCCGGACGTGTCGGTTAAAGACAGCAGCGGCGCGCGCGGCGACGACGCGCAGTTGCTCATTCAATTCAAAGGTCAGCCGCAAACATACGTGCGACGCGAGATCAGCATCCCGCTCCGGCCTGCGGGCAGGTGAGTCGTTTTTGCGTCGCGCGTGAGAAGCAAAGGCGGCGAAGACGGAAGGTTGGAGCGAAAAGTTAGGGCGAAAGGCTAGGGGAAAGTTAAAGCTGAGAAGACGAGCGGGGGAAGTGTCGGGGCGCAAAGTAAAAGGGCGGCGGGAGCGTTATTCTCCCGCCGCCTTTTTTGTTGAAGGCTTGTTGCCCGTCTCCGGCGTGTCCGGCCTGAGCTTGCCGCTGTGCGGTCGAAACTGTGGCGGTCGCCCCGACGGCCCCCAGTAAAATTTCTTCACCATCAGCAGTAGACCGACGAGCGAGACTGCCGTGAGCAACAGAATCAAGAGAACGTAAGAGAGCATGTCCCGGCCTCCTCGCCGCCGGATGCGAACGGCGCGGCGGGGAGTGTACGTTCCACTCCCCGCCGCGCCTGCGTGTCGGCACAACCGCCGCTATCGTTTGAGCCAGCCGAACAAGCCGTGCACGACCGTCTCGCGGTTCTCCTCGTAGATGGCCTTGGTGAGCGGGATGGACATGGGGCAGACGCGGACGCAGTTCTGCGCGTTGCCGCAGTTGGTGATGCCGTCGTCGCCCATGATGCCTTCGAGCCGCTCGTCGCGCGTCATGCGCCCCGACGGGTGCATGTTCTGGTAGCGCACCTGCGCGATGGCCTGCGGGCCGATGTACTGGTCTTCATCGTACTGCGGGCAGGCTTCGAGGCAGCAGCCGCACGTCATGCAGCGCGAGTAGGCGTAACGCTCGGCCACCTCGTCCTGCGTCATCTTGGGGCCGGGGCCGAGGTCGTGCGTGCCGTCAATCTCGATCCACGCCTTGACCTGCTTCAAGTGCTCGAACATGCGCGAACGATCCACTGCGAGGTCGCGCACGTTCGGAAACTTCGTCATCGGCTCTAAGGTGATCGGCTGCTCCAACTGATCCACGAGCGCGGAGCACGACTGCCGCACCTTGCCGTTGATGATCATCGTGCAGATGCCGCAGACCTGTTCCAGACAGTTCATGTCCCAGACGACGGGTGTCGTCTTCGTGCCGTCTTTAGTGACGGGGTTCTTCTGGATGTCCATCAGGCACGAGATGATGTTGAGGTTGGGGCGGTAGGGGACGCTGAACTCCTCCCAGCGCTGCGGGGCGTCGGGGCGGTCGCGCCGCTTGATGCGAATCTCGACGAACTTCTGCGCCCGCTGCTCGTCCGGCGCGGGCGTGTACGACTTGTCGCCCGTCGTCCCCGTGCTGTGTGTGTGATTGGTGTGTGCGCTCATAGCTCGTCTGATTTACCCCCCGCGTCTTCGATTGATTTGCCGCGCTCGCCGCGCGTCTCGGCCTCGCCGTGATTCACGTCAACGACCTGTTCCTTGTCCTGCGTCCACACGACCGGCGCGCTCAAGTCCTTCGGCTTCTGCTCCCACCCTTCGACGGGAACTTGCTCCGCGCCGTCCTTCGGCGGCAGACCCGAAGCGGCGGCCTCGGCGGCGACCGACCCTGCTGTCTTCTGTTCCTGCTTGCCCTTGCTGTAGTCGCGCTTGCGCGGGACGATCAGCGACACGTCAACCTCTTCGTAAGAGAGCACCGGCCCTTCGCCGGAATACTCTGCGATGGTGGTCTTGAGAAAACGTTCGTCGTCGCGGTTGGGGAAGTCTGGCTTGTAGTGCGCGCCGCGCGACTCGTCGCGGGCGAGCGCGCCGAGCGTGATGACGCGCGCCAGTTGCAGCATGTTCCAGAGTTGGCGCGCGTGCGGCACGGCCATCGTCGCCCACATGTTCGAGTCGCTGATCGAGATGCGCTTGTAGCGTTCGATGAGTTCGAGCAACTTGTTGTCGGTCGCTTTCAGGCGGTCGTTGTAGCGCACGACCGTCACGTTGTCGGTCATCCACTTGCCCATCTCTTCGTGGATGACGTGCTGGTTCTCGCCGCCCGACTGCTTGAGCAAATCGTCGTTGAAGCCCTTTTGCAGCTTCAACTCGTCGTCGTACAACTTCGAGCCGTCCGCGCCGTTGCGCTCGACGTTCTGCGCGTATTCGAGCGCGGCGGGCGCGGCGATGAAGCCGCCGTAGACGCAACTGACGAGCGAGTTCGCGCCGAGCCGGTTCGCGCCGTGGATCGAATAGTCGCACTCTCCGGCCGCGAGCAGCCCCGGAATGTTCGTGCGCTGGTTGGCGTCAACCCAGAGGCCGCCCATCGAATAATGGACGCCCGGAAAAATCCGCATCGGCACGTGGTGCGGGTCGTCACCGACGAACATCTCGTAGATTTCGAGGATCGCGCCGAGCTTGCGGTCGAGCGTCGCGGCGTCAATGTGCGTGACATCCAGGTAGACCTGATTCTCGCCGCCGACGCCCATGCCGTCGAGACAGATTTGGAAGATTTCGCGCGTCGCGATGTCGCGCGGGACGAGGTTGCCGTAGGCCGGATATTTCTCTTCGAGAAAGTAGAGCCGCTCTTTTTCGGGAATCGAAGCGGGGGCGCGCTTATCATTCTTCTGGCGCGGAACCCACACGCGACCGCCCTCGCCGCGCGCCGACTCGGACATCAAACGCAGCTTGTCTTCGCCGGGAATCGAAGTCGGGTGGACTTGGATAAATTCGCCGTTCGCATACTTCGCGCCCTGCTGGTAACAGGCCGAGACCGCGCTGCCCGTGCAGACCATCGAGTTCGTTGACTTGCCGAAGATCAAGCCGGGGCCGCCCGTCGCCATGATCACGGCGTCGGCGGGGAAGGCTTTGAGTTCGAGCGTGTGGCGATTCATCGCGATGAGGCCGCGGCAGACCTGGTGATCGTCTAAGACGAGCGACAGCATCTCCCAGCCCTCGAACTTCCGCACCTTGCCGCCGACTTCGTAGCGGCGCACCTGTTCGTCGAGCGCGTAGAGAAGTTGCTGGCCGGTGGACGCGCCCGCAAAGGCCGTGCGGTGGTGCTTCGTGCCGCCGAAACGTCGGAAGTCGAGCAAGCCCTCTTTGGTGCGCGAGAAGGGGACGCCCATGCGGTCGAAGAGGTAGATGATCGCCGGAGCCATCTCGCACATGGCCTTGGCGGGCGACTGGTTGGCGAGGAAGTCGCCGCCGTAGACCGTGTCGTCGAAGTGCTCCCACGTCGAGTCGCCTTCGCCCTTGGTGTTGACCGCGCCGTTGATGCCGCCCTGCGCGCAGACCGAGTGGGAACGCTTGACGGGCACGACCGAGAAGAGATCAACTT
>JAUZFQ010000237.1 GCA_030838445.1 Pyrinomonadaceae bacterium
CCGACTACGCGATGTGGCAGCGGGAATGGTTACAGGGCGAGGTGTTGGAGAGGCAACTGGCGTACTGGCGCGAGCAACTACGCGACCTGGAAGTCTTGGAGTTGCCCACCGACTACGTCAGACAGACAAGCGGGGGCACGAGCCGTGGAGGGGTGGTGCGCTTCGAGTTGGGCGCGGAGGTGACGCGGGGACTCAGGGAGGTGAGCCGCAAAGAAGGCGTGACGCTCTTTATGCTCTTGACGGCGGCCTTCCAACTGCTGCTGTCGCGGTACAGCGGGCAGCGGGATGTGGCGGTCGGGACGGCCATTGCGAATCGCAATCGGTTGGAGACTGAACCACTCGTGGGCTTCTTCATCAACCAGTTGGTGCTGCGCGCGAGAGTGGATGAGTGCCGCACGACACGCGACCTGTTAGCACAAGTGAGAGAGACGGTGCTCGGTGCGTATGCTCATCAGGACTTGCCCTTTGAGCGGCTCGTCGAGGAAGTGCATGCGGGGCGTGATCTGTCGCGGTCGCCTCTGTTTCAGGCGATGTTTTTGTATGAGCGGCGCGAGCCGCAGGCGGCGGGTCTGGCCGACGTGGCCGACACGGCGCAGGAGGTGGAACACCAGTGGGCGAAGTTTGATCTGACGTTGATGGCGGAGGACACGCCGGAGGGCTTGGGCTTGCGTCTGGAATACGCCACCGATCTCTTCAAGCACTCGACGGCGGAACGTTTCGCGCGCAGCCTGCAACTGATACTCGAAGCTTTCGGCGCGCGGCCGGAACAGGCGCTGGGGCAGTTGCCTGTGGTTGACGCGGCCGAGTCGGCGCTCATCTCGAAGTATTGGAACATGACGACGCGGCCTTACGAGTCGCGCCTCGTCCACGAATTTTTCGAGGCGCAGGCCGCGCGCACGCCCGACCGCAAGGCGATCACTTGCGGCGACGCGAGCCTGACTTATGCCGAACTGAACCGGCGCGCCGACGCGTTGGCGGCGAGGCTCGTCGCGTTCGGCGCATCGCCGGAGCGGCGCGTCGCCGTCTGCGTCGAACGCGGCTTCGATCTGCCCGTCGCGCTCCTCGGCGTGCTCAAGTCGGGCAGCGCCTACGTGCCCGTCGATCCGGAATACCCGCGCGAGCGCGTGAGTTACGTGCTGGCGGATTCGGGCGCGACGCTGTTGCTCACGCAGCGACACCTGCTCGCCACCTTGCCGCAGACGAGCGGCACAATCGTCTACGTTGACGCGCCGGAAGAAGGGGACGTTCAGACGACAGTTGCGACGGGCATGACGACATCAACATCGGCTGTCGCCGACGCGCGCGTCGCATGTGTCCCGGCGAACACGGCCTACGTGATCTACACGTCGGGTTCGACTGGACAGCCGAAGGGCGTCGCCGTCTCGCACGACAACGTGGCGAACTTCTTCGCGGGGATGGACGATGCTATCGCGGACGGCGGCGAAGGGAAGTGGCTCGCCGTCACGACCGTCAGTTTCGACATCTCCGTGCTCGAACTCTTCTGGACGCTCGCGCGCGGCTTCGAGGTCGTCTTCCCGGCGTGGGTCGAGTCGGCTTCGCAGCAGCGAGCATCTTTAGCAGAAGCGTCCGCGACGCAGACCACGGATTTCAGTCTCTTCTATTTCGCGGCCGAAGACGGCGGGAGCGGCGACGCTTACAGGCTCTTGCTCGAAGGCGCGAAGTTTGCCGACGAGCACGGCTTCAGCGCGGTGTGGACGCCCGAACGACACTTCCACGCTTTCGGCGGCATCTACCCGAACCCCGCCCTGACGAGCGCGGCCGTGGCGAGCGTCACGCGCAACATCGCCATCCGTTCGGGCAGCGTCGTGTTGCCGCTGCGTCATCCGGTCGCGGTCGCGGAGGACTGGGCGGTCGTCGATAACTTATCGCGCGGACGCGCGGGCGTGTCGTTTGCGTCCGGCTGGCACGCGGCCGACTTCGTGCTCGCGCCCGAAGCCTATGCGGATCGCAAAGCCCTCATGCTTCGCAACATCGAAGTGGTGCGCGCGCTGTGGCGCGGCGAGACGATCCGCCTGCCGGGCGGCGCGGGCAAAGAAGTTGACGTGCGCATCCACCCGCGCCCCGTGCAGAAGGAGATTCCGATCTGGCTGACGGCCGCGGGCAACCCTGAGACGTTCCGCATCGCCGGACAGATCGGCGCGAACTTGTTGACGCACCTGCTCGGCCAGTCGGTCGAAGAGTTGGCCGCGAACGTGCGCGTCTATCGAGAGGCGCGCCGGGAGAGCGGGCGCGAAGGCGCGGGTCACGTCACGCTGATGGTGCATACCTTCGTCGCGCCCGACGCGGACGTGATCAGGGAACAGGTGCGCGCGCCGTTCACCGAATACCTGCGGCAGTCGCTCGATCTGGTGCGCGCCTTCGGACGCGCCATCGGCCTCGACGTTGACGCGAGCGAGTTTTCGCCGGAGGACATGGAAGCACTGCTCGGCCACGCGGCCGACCGCTACATGGACGCGGCGAGTTTGATCGGCACGCCCGAAAAGTGTCTCGCCATGGCGGCCGAACTCAAGGCGGCGGGCGTGGACGAGATTGCGTGTCTCATAGACTTCGGCGTCGAGTTCGAGGCGACGATGGAAAGTTTGCGCCTGCTCGACACCGTGCGGCTCGCGGCCAACCGTCCTGCCACGCACTCCGAATCCATCCCCGCGTTGATCCGCGAACAGGGCATCACGCATTTGCAATGTACGCCGTCGCTCGCGGGCATGTTGCTCGCCGAGGCGAAGGCGGGCGACCTCGCATCTTTGCGCGGCCTGTTCGTCGGCGGCGAGGCGTTGCCGGGCGCGCTCGTCTCCGAACTGCGAGAACTTTACGACGCCCCCATCTTCAACATGTACGGGCCGACGGAGACGACCATCTGGTCGGCCGTCAAATCTGTCGGCGACGTGAACGGCGGCACGGTGACGATTGCCAACCCGATTGCGAACACGCAACTCTACGTGCTCGACGGCGAAGGCATGCTCTGCCCCGTGGGCGTCGCGGGCGAACTTTACATCGGCGGCGCGGGCGTCGGCCTCGGCTACGTCAACCGGCCGGAGTTGACGGCCGAGAAGTTTGTGCCCGACGCGTTTGGCGGGCAAGCGGGCGCGCGTCTCTATCGCACGGGCGACGTGGTACGCCGACGCGAGGACGGGGAACTGGAATTTTTAGGCCGTCGCGACGGGCAGGTGAAGCTGCGCGGCTATCGCATCGAACTCGGCGAAGTCGAAGCCGTGCTCTCGACGCACGCGGGTGTGCGTCAATGCGCCGTGGCGGTCAGGGAGATCGCGGGCGCGCAGACGCTCGTCGCCTATGTGGCGGGCGAGGCCGACCCGGCCGAGTTGCGCGAACACGCGGCGACGCGTCTGCCTTCGTACATGATCCCGCAGCGCATCGTCAAACTCGACGCGCTGCCCTTGACGGACAACGGCAAACTCGACCGCAAGGCGCTGCCCGCGCCCGACGAGATCGAGGCGACGCAAACGGCGGCGAGTTACGCCGCGCCGCGCACGCCGACCGAAGAGATCGTGTGCAACGTCTGGGCGGAAGTGTTGGGACGTGAGCGCGTCGGCATCGGCGAGGACTTCTTTGAACTCGGCGGCCACTCGCTGCTGGCGACGCAAGTCGTCTCGCGTGTGCGCTCGGTGTTCGGTGTGGAAGTGCCGCTGCGCGTGTTGTTCGAGACACCGACGGCCGAGGCTCTGGCGGCTGAAGTCGAACGTCTGCGCGATGCCGGAAGCGGGACGACGAGCGCGCCGCCGCAGTTGGTGCGTGCTGATCGCAACGGTCGGTTGCCGCTGTCGTTCGCGCAACAACGCCTCTGGTTCATAGATCAGTTAGAGCCGGGCAACCCCGCTTACAACTCGCCGCGCGTCGTCAGGCTCGAAGGCGAACTCGATCACACCGCGCTCGTCGCCGCGCTCACGGAGATCGTGCGGCGGCATGAAGTGTTGCGCACCAGCTTCCCGACCGTTAACGGCAAGCCCGTGCAGCGCATCGGCGAGGCGCGTGAGATGGCCGTGCCGGTCGTGGATGTCGAGCCGCTCGGCGGCGTGGCGGGCGAACGCGCCGCGCGCGAGTTGGCGGAGCGTGAGGCAAGCCGTCTCTTCAATCTCGCCACCGGGCCGATGCTGCGCACGCTGCTCGTCAGGCTCAACCGGCGCGAGCATGTGCTCGTCTTAGTCTTGCATCACGTCGTTTCGGATGCGTGGTCAACGGGCGTGCTGGTCAGAGAGTTCGGCATGCTCTACGAGGCTTATCGTCACGGGCAGCCCTCGCCGCTCGCGGAACTCAAAGTGCAGTACGCCGACTACGCCGTGTGGCAACGTGGCTGGCTCAAGGGCGACGTGCTCAAAGGTCAACTCTCTTACTGGCGCACGCAGCTCGAAGGCTTGCAGCCGATCCAACTGCTGACCGACCGCCCGCGTTCGAGCGCGGTCGGCAACCGTCTCGCCGGGTGGCACTCGTTCCGCTGGTCGGCCGAGACGGCGCAGAAGTTGAACGGCTTCAGCCGCCGCGAGGGCGTCAGTCTCTACATGACCCTGCTCGCGGGCTTCCAGGCCTTGCTGTCAAGTTACACGGGGCAGAACGACATCGCCGTCGGCACGGACGTTGCCAATCGCACGCTGCTCGAAACCGAGGGCTTGATCGGCTTCTTCATCAATCAACTCGTGCTGCGCACGCGCATCGCGCCCGGCATGTCTTTCCGCGAGATGCTCCGCTCGGTGCGCGAGACGACGCTCGAAGGCTACGCGCATCAGGAGTTGCCGTTCGAGAAACTCGTCGAGGAACTCGCGCCGGAACGCCACCTCGACCGCTCGCCGCTCTTTCAAGTGAAACTCATCTTGCAGAACGCGCCGGAGTCGGAGTTGTCGCTCGGCGAAGTGAGTCTCAGCCAGTTGCCCATTCAACAGCCGGAAGGCCGTTTCGAGTTGGTGCTTTCAATCGTGGAGAGTCCGGGCGGCATCAGCGGCAACGTCGAGTTCGCGGCGGGCTTGTACGACGAAACGACCATCGCGCGCATGATGGAACATCTGCGGCTGCTCTTGGAGAACGTCAGCGACGAGCCGGACACGCTCGTCTCCGGCCTGCAAATGACGGCCGCGGCCGAGCGCGCACAGTTGCTCGCCTTCGGCACGGGCGCAGCGACGGACACAAGCACGGATGAAGCGACGCACGCGGACGCGAACCAAGCGATAGCGAACGCGAACCAAGCGACAGCGGACGCGAATACGACCGGGTGGCGCGGCGTTCACGAACTCTTCGCCGCACAGGTCGCGCGCACGCCGCACGGCGTCGCCGTCTTGGACAGAGGGCTGCCCTACTTGTATCTGGAAGTCGAGACGCGCGCCAACCGTCTCGCGAATTACCTGCGGCGCATCGGCGTTGGCGCGGACGTGCGCGTCGCGCTCTACTTGGAACGCGGGTTCGACCTCGCCGTCGCCACGCTCGGCGTGTTGAAGGCGGGCGGCGCTTACGTGCCCATCAACCGCGCATGGCCGGAGGAACGCATCGCGCAAGTGCTCGACGATGCCGCCATCCCCGTCATCCTGATCCACGAAGCGTTGCGCGAAGGACTGCCGACGACCTGGGGGCGCGTCATCAGCATTGACGCCGACTGGCCGGACGTGGCGGCGGAAGACGCCGAACGCCCGCACGTCGAACTGCACCCGGAGATGACCGCTTACGTCATCTACACGTCGGGTTCGACGGGTCGGCCGAAGGGCGTCTGTGTGTCGCATCGTGCATTAGCTTCACGCATCAACACGCTGGCCGAAATGTATGGACTCAAAGCGGGCGACCGCGTGCTGCAATTCGTCTCGCCCGCCTTCGACCCGTTCGGGTTGGAGTTCTACCCGTCGCTCATCAGGGGCGCGGCGGTGGCCTTCGAGCCGGGCATCACGGAGATGTCGGGCGCGGAGATCGCGCGGCTGGAACGCGAGCGCGGCATCACCGTCTCGCTGCTCTTGCCCGCGCAACTCGAAGAGGTGGCGGCCGCCGTGCGCGCTCTGCCGGAGTCGGAGCGACCGCCGCTGCGCCTGTTGTTGTCGGGCGGCGAAGCCGTCTCGGCCGCGGGCGTCAACGCGTGGCATGAGACTTTCAAAGTTCCGACGCTTCATCAATACGGGCCGACGGAGGCGACCATTCTCGCCTCGGCTTACGCGCGCGCCGCGGGCGTGCCGCCCGACGCGGACGCCACCGCCCTCGTGCTCGGCCGCCCGATTGCGGACACGCAGTTGTACGTGCTCGGCGACGAAGGGCAACTGTGCGCGCTCGGCGTCCCCGGCGAACTTTACATCGGCGGCGCGGGCGTCGCGCGCGGCTACTTGAATCGCCCCGACCTGACGGCCGAACGCTTCATTCCCGATCCGTTCTCGACCGAAGCGGGCGCGCGGCTCTACCGCACGGGCGACGTGGCGCGCTGGCGCAACGACGGTCAACTGGAATTCTTAGGCAGACAAGACGAACAGATCAAACTGCGCGGCTATCGCATCGAACTCGGCGAGATCGAAGCGGCGTTAGCGTCGCATGGCAGCGTGCGCGGCTGCGCGGTGATGCTGAGAGAAGTGGCGGGCACGCCCGCACTCGTCGGTTACGTTACGGGCGAAGCCGACGCGGCCGAACTCAGGGAGTATCTGGCGAAGCAGTTGCCCGCCTACATGGTTCCGCAGCGCGTCGTCAAACTCGACGCGCTGCCGCTGACGGCGAACGGCAAAGTTGACCGCAAGGCTCTGCCCGACCCGGACGAGCAAGAGGCTTCGACCGCCGGAAACTACTCCGCGCCGCGCACTGCGACCGAAGAGATCGTGTGCGGCATCTGGTCGGACGTGCTCGGACTCGGCCGCGTCGGCATCGGCGAGAACTTCTTTGAACTCGGCGGCCACTCGCTCTTAGTGACGCAGGTGGTGGCGCGCGTGCGCGCCGTCTTCGGCGTCGAAGTGCCGCTCCGCGTCTTGTTCGAGACGCCTCTGGTGGAAGCGGTCGCCGCCGAAGTCGAGCGGCTGATGAAGAGGAGGGGCGGCGCACCCGCCGCGCCGAAACTCACGCGCGCGGATCGAGACAAACCTTTGCCGCTCTCGTTCGCGCAACAACGTCTCTGGTTCATAGATCAACTCGAACCCGGCAACCCGGCTTACAACGTGCCGCTCGCAGTCCGTCTCGGCGGCGAGTTGGATGTGGACGCGCTGGCCGCTTCGCTCACGGAGATCGTGCGTCGTCACGAAGTGCTGCGCACCAGTTTCCCGATTGTGGACGGCACGCCCGTGCAGTTGATCCACGAGGCGCAGCCTGTGTCCGTGCATGTGGTTGACGTGTCGGACTTCGATCTGGAGATCAGGGAGCAGGCCGCGCGGCAGTTGGCGGACGAAGAGGCGAGTCGTCCCTTCGACCTCGCGACGGGGACGCTCCTCGTGCGCGCGCTTCTCGTGCGGCTCGGCGAAGAGGATCACGCGCTCGTCGTCGTGCTGCATCACATCGTCGCTGACGGGTGGTCGGCCGACGTGCTGATCAGGGAGTTCGGCCTGTTGTATGAAGCCTTCCGGCAGGGACAGCCCTCGCCGCTCGCGGAGTTACCGATTCAATACGCGGACTACGCCGTGTGGCAGCGCGAGTGGTTGCAAGGCGACGTGCTGGAGAGTCAACTCTCCTACTGGCGCACGCAGTTGGAGGGCATCGAGCGTCTTGAGTTGCCGTTCGTCCGCCCCGGCGCGTGCGGCGCGCGTGCGGGCGCGGCGGTGCAGTTCACGCTCCCGGCCGATGTCGCCGCGGCCATCCGCAAACTCAGCCGCGAGGAGAGCGCGACGCTTTACATGACACTGCTCGCTTCGTTTCAAGCGTTGCTCTTCCGCTATAGCGGCCAGCGCGACATCGCGCTCGGCACGCCGGTCGCCGGTCGCGATCTGGTGGAGAGCGAGTCGCTCGTCGGCTTCTTCGTTAACGTCCTCATCATCCGCACGCGCCTGTCGGCGGAGTTGAGCTTCCGCCAACTCGTGCGGCAGGTGCGCGACGCTTCCGTCGCCGCCTACGCGCACGGCCAGTTGCCGTTTGAACTCGTCGCCGCGGCCGTCGCAGGCGGCGAGCGTCAAGTCGGCGAGGACGCGCTCTTTCAAGCGACGTTCGATTTCGCCGCGGCTGCGGCGCGCGGCAAGGTCGCGGGGGCGGACGCGGAGTTCTTCGAGTTGGCTGACCTGCCCGTCAAACGCGACCTCAATCTCGTGATGACGGAAGCGGGCGCGTCGCTCGTCGGCTCGCTGCAATACGACGCCGCGAAGATGTCCGAGGCCGACGCGCAGATGCTCGTGGACAACCTCGCGCGCCTGCTCGCCGCCGTCGCCGCCAACCCCGCACAGCCCGTCATTGATATCCCGCTCGGCGACGCGCGCGCCGGTGCGAGTTTCGACGAGTCCGAACTTGAGCCGGACTTCGCTTTCTAGTCTCAACCTGTAGCAGCAACACAGCGAACCAACACAACGATGACTCTTACCAAGACCATCCCGCTGTACGACCGGCAGGCCGACGAGTCGCTCGCCTTCTGGCGCGCCGAGATCAACTCGGTGCGCGACGCGACGCGCCTGCCGCTCGCGCCGCCCGCGCCGACGGAAGCGGGTCACGCGGCGCAGTTGTTGACGGCGGAAGTTAACCTCCCGCCCGATCTGCTCGGCATCCTCGCGACGCTCACGCGCGGCTCGGAGCGGCTGGCCTTCGCCACGGTCGCGGCCGCCGCCGTCGCGTGCTTCCAACGCTACACGGGCGAGACGGGCGTCCGCGTCGGGGTGCGCCCCGCCGCCGAGGGTCAAGCCTTCCCGCTCGTCTTGCGCGGCGTTGACGCGTTGACGTTTCGCCAACTCATGGAGACGCTGCGCGGGAAACTACGCGAGTGCGCGACGCACAACGGCGTCGCCGTCGAGCGGCTGGCGAAAGAGTTCGCAGGCGAGCAACTGTTCGACATCGTGCTCTCAGCCGCCAGCGCGCGCGACGCGTCGTCAGATGGGCGCACGACGCACAGTCTCGAACTCGAAATTGATACCGTGCGCGAGCGCGTCCTGCGCGCGCGTTTTTCCGGCGCGCGCTACGGCGCGACAGAGATCGAGCGACTCCTCGGTCACATCCTCGACACCTTGCGCGGCGGCCTCGGCCGCCCGACGACGCCCATCCGCACGCTCGCCTACGTCAACGCAGACGAGCGCGACTTCGTGCTCGACTCAGGACGCGGCGCGGCGTATGAGATCGAGGGCACGTTGGTTGAACAAATCGAACGACAGGCCGCGCTCGACGGCGCGCGTGTTGCCGTCGTCGGCGCGGGCGGCGCGCGTTACACCTACGCGGAACTGAACCGGCGGAGCAATCAACTGGCGCGACACCTGCGCGCGCTCGGTGTCGGCGAAGAGACGCGCGTCGCCATTTGTTTAGAGCGCACGTCGGAGTTCGTCGCGGCCGCGCTCGCCGTGTTGAAGGCGGGCGGCGCGTATGTGCCTTTAGACCCCGAACATCCCGCGTCGCGCCTGTCCGCGATGATCGAGGACGCGGGCACGGCCATCGTCCTGACGAGCGAGGCGACGCGCGAGCGTCTGCCGTCGCACTGGGGCGTCGAAGTCTCGATTGACGGCGCGGAAGCCGAAGCCATCTCAAGCGAGAGCGACGAGCCGTTGGAGTTCGAGCACGACGCGCGCTCGCTCGCCTACGTGCTCTACACGTCGGGTTCGACGGGCAAGCCGAAGGGCGTGATGGTGACGCACGGCGGGCTGCTCAACTATCTCAAGTGGGCGACGGAAGCCTACGGCGTCGGCGAGTGTTCCAGCGCGTTGGTTCACACCTCCGTCAGTTTCGACCTGACGCTCACCGGCCTGTTCGCGCCGCTGCTCTGCGGGCGCACCGTGACGTTGATTGACGAGACGGACGCCGCCGCGTCAATCGCGCGCGCCGTCGAACTCGGGGACGGCGGCTCGCTGGTGAAACTGACCCCGGCGCATCTGGAATTGATCGAGAACTGCCTGACGCCGGAACGCGCCGCGCAGTTCGCCAAAATTCTGGTCATCGGCGGGGAAGCGTTGACGGGCGACAAGTTGGAGTTCTGGCAGAGGCACGCGCCGCAGACGCGCCTCATCAACGAGTACGGGCCGACCGAGACGGTCGTCGGTTGCTGCGTGTTCGAGGCGACGGGCGCGGAGACGACGAGCGGCGCGGTCGCCATCGGGCGGCCGATTGCGAACACGAATTTGTACGTGCTCGACGGCGGCGGCGAGTTGTGCCCGCTCGGCGTCCCCGGCGAACTCTACATCGGCGGCGCGGGCGTCGCGCGCGGCTATCTCAACCGGCCGGAGTTGACGGCTGAGAAGTTCGTCCCCGATCCGTTCTCGACGGTGGAAGGCGCGCGGCTCTACCGCACGGGCGACGTGGTGCGCTGGCGCAACGACGGTCAACTGGAATTCTTAGGCAGACAAGACGAACAGATCAAACTGCGCGGCTATCGCATCGAGTTAGGAGAGATCGAAGCGGCGTTAGCTTCTCATGGCGGCGTGCGCGGGTGCGCGGTGATGCTGAGGGAAGTGGCGGGCACGCCCGCACTCGTCGGCTACGTCACGGGCGAGGTTGAAGCGGATGAACTGAAAGATCATCTCTCGCGTCAACTTCCTTCCTACATGCTGCCGCAATGGATAGTGCGACTCGACGCGTTGCCGCTGACGCCGAACGGCAAAGTTGATCGCAAGGCTCTGCCCGCGCCCGAAGCCGTGGGGCGCGACCGCTACGTCGCGCCGCGCACGGCGGTCGAAGAGATTCTGTGCGGGATGTGGGCGGAGTTGCTCGGCCGCGAACGCGTCGGCGTCGAAGACAATTTCTTCGCGCTCGGCGGCCACTCGCTGCTCGCGGCGCAAGTCGTGGCGCGCATCCGCGCGACGCTCGGTTTGGACGTGCCCTTGCGCGTGCTGTTCGAGCGGCTGACGGTCGAGACGCTGGCGCGCGAGTTGGAACAGCAGATGGCCGAGAGCGAGCCGGAGGCGTTCACTGGCGGCATCAATGAATACGTCGGCGCGCACGCGGGCGCGCAACTCGACGCGTGCCTCGTGCCGCTGCGTCATGCGGCGGCGGGCGACGGCGAAGCATGCGCGCCCCTCTTCTGCGTCCATCCCGCCTCGGGACTCGCGCACCTCTACGTCGAACTCGCGGCCAACTTGCCGGGGCGTGCCTTCTACGGTCTGCAATCGCACGGGCTGTCGCCCGAACGCGCGCTCGACACGACGGTCGAAGCGATGGCCGCGCGTTACCTGTCGGAAGTGACCGCGCGCGAGACAGCCGGGCCGTACCTCCTGGCGGGCTGGTCGCTCGGCGGCAAAGTCGCCTTCGAGATGGCGCGGCAGTTGGAGCAAGCGGGGCGGCCGGTCGGCCTCGTCGCGATCTTCGACACCGCGCCGGAGTTGCCGTCGTCCGACGAAACGAACTCCGAACTGACTTGGGAAGAGGACTATCTCACGCGCTCCGGCGCGACGTTCGGGTTGGACGCAGACGAACTGCTCGCCCTGTCGAAAGAGAAGCGGCTCGCGCGCTATCTCGACGCGGCGAAAGCGGCGGGGCACGTTCCGTCGGAAGTGACTGAGGCGCAGTTCGCGCGCTTCCTCGAAGTCTACGCGGCGAACGAAGCGGCGTCGCGCACTTACCAGCCGCAACCTTACGCGGGGCGCGTGGTGCTGTTCCGCTCCGACGCCGAAAACGGACTGGCCGAGACTTACGGTTGGGAACGTTACGCGGCGGGCGGCGTCGAGGTGGTGCGTCTGGACACGACGCACGGGCAGTTCGTGCAGGGCGAACGCGCCGCCGCGCTCGCGCGCCTCATGCGCCCCTTCCTGCCGCCGTCGCGCAGTTGCCGCGCCGCGAACGGTTGAGTTTGAGTAAGCACTTTTTTCAGTCGTCGCTCCCGTGTGGTGCGGCGAGGACACACTAACTTAAGACAGACGGAGGAGTGACCATTATGTTCAGTAACGAGCAAGAAGACACGCGCACATACAAGGTGGTGTTGAATCACGAGGAGCAATATTCGATCTGGCCTGCGGATCGCGAGAACGCGCTCGGCTGGAACGACGCGGGCAAGTCGGGCACGAAGCAGGAATGCCTCGCCTACATCGAACAGGTGTGGACGGACATGCGCCCCTTGAGCCTGCGTAAACACATGGAGAGCGCGACCGCCTAAGGGCAGAAGTGCAGTCCGACGCGTTCGATCTACGCGTTCGACCTATCAACTGCCGTGCGACTCGACGCCGCGGCACAGACAGTTTATCGGCAATCAACGGCTGCGCCCTCAAGCGCGGTTTTTCGGCGGTCTCGCCTCTCACCTCAAAGCGGCCGCACACACAACTTTTCAGGAAATAGTAGGAGGAAGAAATGTTCAAGAAAGTATTGAGCCTCGCCGTTCTGTGTCTCGCGCTCGCGACCGCCGCCGCTGGCGCGTCCGTGCCGGACGCACCCATCTCCGGCGCGTGGACGCTGACCTTCACGGCCTCCGGCGAGTCGCACGCCGTGCGCGCGAATCTCGAAGCGCAGGGCACGAACGTCACCGGCCACATCTACCGCACCAAGTTGAAGGGCACGTTCGAGAAGGATCGCCTTGAGATCATCATGGCGAACGACGACGGCGTGGAACAGGGACGTTTGTCCGGCGTGCTGCGCGACGGCAAGTTCACCGGCAGCGGCACGCTCTGGGGTCTGACGCTCGACAGTTGGGCGGCCGTGCGCCCCGCCGCCGCCCCGGCCGCGCCGCAGACGCACACCTACGCGCCGACCCCGGCCAGCTATCAACGCTACCTCTCGATGGCCTTCCCGGCCGCCCTGCGCGTCTTCCCCGGCGACACCGTGCGCACCACTTTGATTGACGAGGACGGCCGCGACGCGAGCGGCAAGTCAATCACGGTCGGCGGCTTCCCCGTGGTCGGGCCGATCTACGTCGAGAACGCGATGGCTGGCGACCTGCTCGCCGTGCGCTTCAACAAGGTCAGGATCAACCGCGAGACGGCGGAGAGCGGCCACGAACTCGTCGGCCCTGCCGCCGACCCGAACTACGTGCGCCACTCCAAAGCGGCGAAGAATTTCGACGCTAACTGGAAACTCAATCTCGCCTCCGGCACGGCGAGCCTCGCCAAGCCCTCCGTCGCGCTCACGTCGCTCTCGCTGCCCGTCCAACCGATGGTCGGCATCGTCGGCGTCGCCCCGCCGGGACGTCAGGCGATGGCCTCGCGCTCCGTCGGCGACAACTACGGCGGCCACCTCGACTACAACGAGATCCGCGAAGGCGTGACCGTGTACCTGCCCGTCTTCCACGAAGGCGCGCGCCTGTTTCTCGGCGACGGCCACGCCGCGCAGGGCGACGGCCAACTCTCCGGCGAGGGACTCGAAACCTCGCTCGACGTGGAGTTCACCGTCAACGTGATCCCGCAGAAGTCTTTCCCCGTGCCTTACGCGGAGAACGCCGCGGAGATGATGTTCATCGGCGTCGGCGGCTCGATTGAACTCGCGCTTCAACGCGCGACGACCGGCCTCGCCGTCTACCTCGAACGCGAGTACGGGCTGAACTCCACGGAGTCGGCGACGGTGCTCGGCGTGGCGGCGCAGTATCGCATCGCCAAGGTCGCCGTCTCGCCCGACGAGCAGACGACCGTCGTGGCGAAGATACAGAAGAGCGTCCTTGAGCAACTCGGCAAGCCCAAGCAATCGAAGACAACGCCCTAACGCGCATCGGTATCGCATGAGGCGGGCGCGGCGCATATCGCGCCCACCTCACGCGAAGCCGCGCACGATGCGAGCCGCGGCCATTCGAGAAGTCAAATTCAATTCAAATATTCCCCGTCAAGATAATTTAAAGAAGGAGAACGGAAATGTCGGAGTCTGAACCGCTGTATCTGAGTTCTAACATTCAGGCCGAGCCGCTGATCGATCACTGGTACGCCTGGTCGCACCTCATCCCGCCGGCCACCGCCGCGCGCAACATCACCGAACGGCACTTGAAGATCATGGACTCTTACCTCAACGCGCCGCAGGTACACGCCGCGGCCGTGAAGAATCCGAAGATGCTCGGCGGCCCGTTCATCGACTACGACGGCAAACGCCTCGACGAGATTCGCGCCCTGCGCGACCGGACGAAGACGGAGCGCGCCGACATGCTCGCGCTCTCGGCCGCCATCGCCGAACTCGACAATCTCTTGAAGTCGTCGGCCAAGGGCTTCGCCTTGACGAGTCTCTACGATTCCGTGCCCGCACCCTTGCGCGGCTACGCCGAACTCATCTACGACTTGAACAACAACGCGTCGTTTCGCTTGATCGAGCCGCTGCTCTACCGCAGCAAGTATCACGACACCTCGACGCAAAGCCTCATGCTCTCGCGCACCGAATCGGACGAGCGGCCGTTTGTGCTGAGCACGCCGCGCCTCGAAGACGACGAGAGCGTCCACCTGCGCGTGCCGTTCCACGACGAGAGCGTTGACAACCTGTTCCGCCTCAAAAAAGAGCCGCGCCCGTTCAACGAAATCCTCGACCTCGTGAACGTGCCGGAGAAGGATCGCGAACTGTTCCGCACGTTCTTCACCCCGCAAGCGCCGCGCCCGTACCAGCCTTACGACGGCGAGGGCGTGCGCTGGCGTTACTTCGGCCACGCCTGCATCCTCATCGAGACGGCGGGCGTCAGCATGTTGTTCGACCCCGTCGTCAGCTACAGCTACGAGAGCCAGATTTCGCGCTACACCTTCGAGGACTTGCCCGACCACATTGATTACGTCCTCTTGACGCACAACCATCAGGATCACGTGATGTTCGAGACGTTGTTCCAGATCAGGCACAAGGTCGGGACGGTCATCGTGCCGAAGAGCGTTGACGGCTCGCTGCAAGACCCCTCGATGAAACTCGTCTTCGAGAAGTGCGGCTTCAAGAACGTCATCGAACTCGGCGAGATGGAAGAACTGCCTTTCAAGGGCGGCTCGATCACCGGCCTCCCGTTCTTCGGCGAGCACAGCGACCTCAACGTGCGCAGCAAGATCGCGTTCCTCGTCCACGCCAACGGCCACAAGCTGATGTTCGCGGCCGACTCCTGCAACGTCGAGCCGCGACTCTACGAGCACATCGTCCGCGAAGTGGGGACGGTGGACGCGCTGTTCCTCGGCATGGAGTGCGACGGCGCGCCTCTGACGTGGCTCTACGGCCCGCTTCTCAGCACGCGCATTGACCGCGCGCAGGACGAATCGCGCCGCCTCTCCGGCTCGAACTACGAACAGGCCGCCTCCATCGTCGAGATGTTCGGTTGTAAAGAAGTCTACGTCTACGCGATGGGTCAAGAGCCGTGGCTCAACTACGTGATGAGCATCAAGTACACGGAGGAATCGCGCCCCATCGTGGAATCGAACAAGCTGATGCAGGCGTGCCACGCGCGCGGCATCGTGGGCGAGCGCCTGTTCGGCGAAAAGGAGATCTTCCTCTCCTGACGCGCCGACAAGATTCGTGCGTCGAGCCGCGAGGCTGCCCGCGCCGCCGTGTTGGGGACGAGCAGCGCGCCGCGCCCGCAGGCTCGACGCACGAATAACTTTCCTTTCAAGTCTAAGTCACAAGTCTTCGTCATAAGTCTTCGTCACAAATCTTCGTCTCACATCTCGCGTCCGGGCTGCGAACGCCCGGACGCGTCTCGAACAACGTCTCACTAACTTCTCACTAGCAGGGTTGTCACCATGAGTAACTTCGCAACAGCAACGGCCGAGCGGGAGCTTCCCGGCGGCATCGAATCGGAACTTGCGGCGCGCGCGGCGGCGGGCGACGGAATTCTGCGCGCCGTCGGCAACACGCCCCTCATCCGTCTGGCGAAACTCTACGGCCGCGAATCGTTCGACGCCTACGCCAAACTCGAAGGCATGAACCCGGCCGGGAGCAGCAAGGATCGCCCCGCGCTGCGGATGATCATGCGCGCCATCGAGTCGGGGCGCATCACGAGCCGGACGACCGTCATCGAATCAAGTTCGGGCAACCTCGGCATCGGTCTCGCGCAGGTTTGCACGTATCTCGACCTGCGTCTCGTCTGTGTCGTCGATCCGAACATCACCGAGCAGAATTTACTGATCCTGCGCGCCTACGGGGCGGAGATCGAGATGGTCACAGAACCTGCGGCGGGCGGCGACTTTCTCACGGCGCGCGTCGAGCGCGTCAAGCAGATGATCGCCGAGATGCCAGACACCTTCTGGTGCAACCAGTACGGCAACGCGCACAACCCTGAGGCGCATCACCAGACGGCCGAGGAGATTCTGCGAGCACTTGAGACGCCGCCCGACTTTCTCTTCTGTGCCACGAGTTCGTGCGGCACGCTGCGCGGCTGCGCCGAGTTCATCCAGTCGCGCGATCTGCCGACGAAACTGATTGCGGTTGACGCGCACGGCAGCGTCATCTTCGGGCAGCCCGCGGCGAAGCGACTCATCCCGGGGCACGGCGCGGCGCGTCGTCCCGAACTCTACTGCACCGGCCTCGAAGATTTGCACGTCCACATCACGGACAGGGAAGCGGTGGCGGGCTGTCGCCAGTTGTTGCGTACAGAGGCCATCTTCGCGGGCGGCTCGTCGGGCGCGGTCGTCTCGGCCGCCTTCAAACTCCGCGACCTCATTCCGCCCCACTCCGTCTGCGTGCTGATCCTGCCCGACCGGGGCGAGCGTTACCTGCCGACCGTCTACAGCGACGAGTGGGTCGCGGAACACTTCGGCGATGCGGGCGATCTCCTGCAACAGATACCGAGCGCGGCCTGATCGGGAGTCAACCACGAAGGCACGTTCGAGTCTTTAACTCAGAGTCACGACATGCAAAATTTCACTCCAACACAGGA
>JAUZFQ010000174.1 GCA_030838445.1 Pyrinomonadaceae bacterium
CGGATTGCGGATTGCGGATTAGAAAACAGGTTGAGGCTTTTCAATCCGCAATCCGCAATCCGCATTCCGCAATTTGATTATGAATGAGCGTTTGGCGAATCTGGTTCGTGAGTTTGCGAAGCGGCGCGTGCTGGTCGTGGGCGATCTCGTGGCCGATCAGTTTTTGTACGGCGAGATCAGCCGCGTGTCGCGCGAAGCTCCCGTGTTGATTTTGCGCCACGAGCGGACGGAGACCGTGCCGGGCGGCGCAGCCAACTGCGCCGTTAATCTCGCCTCGCTCGGCGCGCAGGCGACGATTGTCGGCGTCGTCGGCGTGGACGCGGCGGGCGACGCGCTGCTCGCACGACTGCGCGCGGCGGGCGTTGATTGCGAAGGGGTCGTGCGCTCGCCCGAAGCGCGCACGGCGACGAAGGTGCGCATTCTCGCCGGTCAGGCGCACTCGATGCGGCAGCAAGTGATCCGCGTGGACTATGAGAGCGAGCCGTTGTCGAATGCAGAGCTTCAAAACGAACTTAGAGCGCGCGTCAGCGAAGCGGCGGCGCAGGCGGACGCGTGCATCATCTCGGATTACAACTACGGCGTGGCGGGCGCGGAGACCGTCGCCACCTTGCGCGAGACGGCCGCGCGGCGCGGCGTGCCGGTGCTCGTTGATTCGCGTTTCCGCCTGCTGGAGTTTGCCGGGTTCACTTCGGCCACGCCGAACGAGGACGAGGTGGAGCAAGTGCTCGGACGCAGGCTCGCGGACGCGGCGACGCTGGAAGCAGCGGCCGCAGAGTTGCGCGCGCGCCTCGGCCATCGCGCGTTGCTCATCACGCGCGGCAGTCAGGGCATGCTGCTGCTTGAAGAGGGCGCACCGCCGCAACATCTTCCGGCGGTCGGCTCGCGCGAAGCCGTGGACGTGACGGGCGCGGGCGATACGGTGATCGCCGCCTACACGCTTGCGCTCGCCTCCGGCGCGACCTTCGCCGACGCCGCACACCTCGCCAACCACGCCGGGGGTCTGGTCGTCATGAAGCGCGGCACGGCCTCGGTCGAAGCGCAAGAGTTGCTTGCATCGCTCGGCGAGAATTTGTAGCGACTTGCTACTCGCACGAATCAGGCGACGTTCAAAACACTCATGCCTTCCTTCGCGCCTTTGCGCCTTTGCGTGAGTTTATTCTTTGCCGAGTATAAGTCTCACGCAAAGGCGCAAAGGCACAAAGAGTCGAGAGATTGCGCTCGGCATTGACATTGGCTCGGAAAACTGTTTGAAGTAAGTTTCTTATGTACCCGTCGGAGGAACAACAGAAGGCCGGGGCGGTGGCGCGCATCCTTGAGCGTCACCGACTGGTGGCGCGCGTGGCGATTGCGCGGAAGAACGGGGCGCGCATCGTGTTCGCCAACGGGTGCTTCGACATCCTGCACGTCGGCCACGTCCGCTACCTCGAAGCGGCGAAGGCGCTCGGCGACCTGCTCGTCGTCGGCATCAACACGGACGCGCAGGTGCGCGCGCTGAAAGGCGCGGGTCGCCCGTTTGTCGCAGAGCGAGAGCGCGCGGAGATCATCGCCTCTCTGCGCGCCGTCGATCTCGTCACCATCTTCCCCGAACCGACGGTCGAAGCGCTCCTGCTCGCCATCCGCCCCGACATCCACGCCAAAGGGACAGACTACACGGCCGACACCGTGCCCGAACGCGACGTGGTGCGCTCCTACGGCGGCCGCGTCGCCATCGTCGGCGACCCCAAAGACCACTCCTCTTCCAACATGCTCCTCCGGCTCACCCGGCCGAATACAGTGACGAGTGACGAGTGACGAGTGACAAGAGAAGAACCTGAATCGTGAATCGTGAATCGTAAATAGAGGAAAGCCAGTTCTTTCTATTCACGATTTACGATTCACGATTTACCGCTTTTCACGATTCGCGATTTACCGCTTTTCTCTATTCACGATTTACGATTTACGATTCACTGCTTTATCTTGTCACTTGTCACTCGTCACTTGTCACTGTATGAAGATTCTCATCGTCAAATTAGGCAGCATCGGCGACATCGTGCACACGTTGCCGTCGCTGGCGGCCATCCGGCGCGAGTTGCCGGGGGCGGAAGTGGCGTGGGCGGTGGAGCGGCGGGCGGCGGAAATCTTGAGGGACAACCCTCTCGTTGATCGCCTCATCGAACTCGACACGAAGGCCTTGAGGCGCTGGAGACCGCTGTCTGGGGAGACGCTGTTGGCAACGCGCCGGCAGTTACAACGGCTCCGCGCCTCGGCCTTCGATGTCACGCTCGATTTTCAAGGGCTACTCAAATCCGCCGCCATCGCACGCCTCGCACGCGCCCCGCGCCGCTACGGCTTCGCGCGCCCGCACTTGCGCGAACCGGCCAGCCGCTTTTTGCTGACCCACACGGTTAACATTCCGCCCGGCACAAACGTCATACGTAAAAATCTCGCGCTCGCCGCCGCCGCGCTCGGCATCCACGTGCCGGAGGACGGCGACGACTTCGAGTTTCCCGTCCACGTCTCGCCGGAGCAGGAGCGCGAGGCGCGTGACGCGGCCGGACTCGTCGGCGGGAAGTTTGCGATCTTGAACGCGGGCGGCGGGTGGCCGACGAAGTTGTGGGGCGCGGAACGTTTCGGCGCGCTCGCCGACGCGCTGCTGGCGCGGCACGCCCTGCGCTCGCTCGTCACCTACGGGCCGGGCGAACGCGAGTTGGCGGAGAGCGTCGTGCGCGCGAGCCGGACGGGTGCGGCGCAGCCGGTCAGTCTGTCGCTCAAAGGTTTTTACGCGCTGGCGCGGCGCGCGTCCGTCTACGTCGGCGGCGACACGGGGCCGACGCATCTGGCCGTCGCGGCGCGCGCTCCCGTCGTCGGGCTGTTCGGCCCGACCGAGTGGTGGCGCAACGGCAGCCCGCGCGCGTCGGACGTGTGCGTCGAACGCACGGACATCAATTGTCGCACCGACTGTCACCGGCGCGCGTGCAGCGTGTGGGTGTGCATGGACATCGAGGTGGCGCGCGTCGTGGCGGCAGTTGACGAACGGCTCAGGCGTGCGGAAGAGTTGAGGCGTGTGGAGGCGTTGACGATTGCGTAGAGGCGGGACATGGGTGCAGCGTTGGCGCGTGCCGCTCGGCTTTCTGGTAGCGGCGATCTTTATCGTGCTGGCGAGGCCGCGCCCGTTGACGCTCGTCGCCGGGGGCGCGGTGGCCGTCTGCGGCCTGCTCATACGCGCGTGGGCTTCGGGTCACATACGCAAAAATGACGCGCTCGCCGTCTCCGGCCCTTACGCCTACACGCGCAATCCGCTCTACCTCGGCACGTTCATTCTGGGGATCGGCTTCACGATTGCGGCGGCGGGCGGCTGGGTGCTGTTCTGCGTGCTCGGCGGTCTCTTCGCGGCGTTGTTTTTGGGCATCTATTTGCCGGTGATGCGCGTCGAAACCTTGACCCTCGTACAGCTTTTCGGCGAGGACTACGCACGCTACGCGGCGGCCGTGCCGCTTCTCTTCCCGCGCCTCACGCCTTACGGCGGCGACGAAGGCGGGCGCGGTTTGAAGTTTGACATGAACTTGTACCTGCGCTATCGCGAGTATCGCGCCGCGCTCGGATTGCTCGTCGGGTTGAGCGTGCTCGCGCTCAAGGCTCTTCTGGTGAAGTAGGAATTAAGATGCCGTCTCGAATTTTCATACTCTCAATCGTCCTCGTCGCGCTCTCGTGCGCCGCCGCGTTCGCGCACATGCCCGCGACGGCAAACACGGCGACTACGACGAAAGATGCGGATCGCGCGTTGACGACTAAAGACGCGGATCGCGCGACGCCCAAACCGCTCCCCTTCGAGCCGGACGAACAACTCACCTACGAAGGCGAGTTCTCCAAGTTGCTGCTGCGCGGCATCAACATCGCCGAGTTCAAATTCACGGTCGAGCGCGCGAAGACGACCGCCGCCGTCGCCAGTTCAACCGCGGCTGCGAGTTCAAGCACGCCCGCGAATTCAAGCGCGACGCCGCCCCCCGCGAACCTCATCTTCAAAGGCGACGTGCTCGCGCGCGGTTGGTTTCGCAAAATCTTCGGCATAGACTTTCACTACAACACCGAATCCGTCGTCGAGCCGACCTCGTTCCTCATCCTGAGCAACAGCGTGCGCGACGAGCAGGGCAAACGCCTGCGCACAAGCGAGGCCGTCTTCGACCGCACCCACAATTTGCTGACGTGGACGCTGCGCAACCCGAACGACCCGCAGGCCGCGCCGCGCGTCGTCACCGCGCCGCTCCAAAACGCCTCGCACGATCTCATCTCCGCCATCTACTTCCTGCGCACCCAGACGCTCGAACCCGGCCGCCGACTCGAACTCAACATCAGCGACTCCGGCGCGGTCTACCGCATCCCCGTCCGAGTCGGCGCGCGCAAGCGCATGAAGACCGTCGTCGGCCGCGTGCAGACCGTCCGCGTCGACATCGAAATCTTCGGCGCGGAACGACTCATTGACCGCAAGGGCGAGATGACTCTCTGGATCACCGACGACGCACGCCGTCTCCCCGTCCGCGCCCGCATCGACATAGACATGGGCACGCTCGACATCAACCTCAAAAAAGTCTCCGGCGGCCACACCCCCTCCACACGCCCTTAAGCCACGCCCGGCGATGATTGCCGAGCAATAAGAACCGCGAATGTCACGGTGATTCATTGAACGACCGGAAAGGCTCTGGTACATTTCCGGCGGCGATTCTCTAGTCAATAGAGGTAGAGGTTATGAGCGAAACTGAAATTCAGTATGTGTCGGATGAGAGCGGAAACCCTGTCGGATTAATCGTGCCGATTGAACTGTGGCGCGAAATCGAGTCTGAACGAGAAACGGCTTACCTGCTGAAAAGTGAGAACATGAAGCGTCGCCTCTCGGAGGCCCAAAAACGGCAGGAGGGAATCCCTTTCGATGAAGCCCGCGAGAAGCTTGGAATTTGATCCTGCCGCGTTTGAAGATTTGGCCTGGTGGATCGAGCAAGATCGAAGTAAGGCGCTACGTATAATCAGCCTCATCAAAGACGTGCAGCGCGATCCGTTTAAAGGGATCGGGAAGCCCGAACCGCTCAGGCGCGACTTGGCCGGCTGCTGGTCGCGTCGCATTGATCAGGAACATCGCCTCGTCTATCAAGTTACGGCAAACAAGATCAGGATCCTCGCGTGCCGGTATCACTACTGACAATTTTTTCGCGCGTTGCGTAAGTCACAGCGGCAGACTTATGGACTACAGCATTGACGACATGAGCGCCGGTGATTGGGAGCAGGTGCGTTCGATCTATCTGGAGGGCATCGCGACGGGCGTGGCGACTTTTGAGACGGACGCCCCGGCGTGGGAGAAGTGGGACGCGGGACACTTGCGGAAGGCGCGGCTGGTGGCGCGCGATGTCGGCGCGGCGGCGGGCGTGATTCTGGGGTGGGCGGCTTTGAGCCGGGTGTCCGACCGCTGCGTGTACGGCGGGGTCGCGGAGGTGAGCGTCTATGTCGCGGAACGCGGGCGCGGCCGGGGCGTGGGGCGTGCGTTGCTCGACGCGCTCGTCGAGGCGTCGGAGCGAAACGGCATCTGGACGCTACAGGCGGGTGTGTTCCCGGAGAACGTTGCGAGCGTCAAGTTGCACCTGCGCTGCGGCTTCCGCGAAGTGGGCAGGCGCGAACGTATCGGGAAGTTGAACGGCGTGTGGCGCGACACCCTGCTGCTTGAACGTCGTAGCCTGAACGTCGGGACGAGTTGAAGCGAGCGCGCCGACAGAGACGCCCCTCCCGCCGGAGTCCACCGAGTTGATAACCTTTCAGTATCGCGCGTGCGGCCTTCGAACCACGCGTCGTTTAAAGGAATGCAGCTATGACGATCCAGTTCAGCCGCCGACTCGCCATCGTGTTCGGCATTCTCGCGCCGCTCGGCGAAACCGTCCGTCGTTGGAGCACCTGGCGCGAGTGGCCGCCGAACTTTTTCGACGATTACATCATGGGCGCGTTTCTGCTCTACGGCGCGTGGCGGGTGGGGCGCGACGTGCGCGGCGGTCAACGTTTCCTCGCGGCGGCGTGGGCTTTCACGTGCGGCATCGGCTACTACAGTTTCTTCGGGCACTTGAAAAGTTTGAGCCTGCACGAGGTTGACCCCGCGCCGATCCCTTCGGAGTGGGTGGCGGTGATCAAAGGCGTCGGGCTGGCTTTGTCGCTGCTGGCTCTGGTGATCAGTCTCAGGCGGCAGTCCGAGAGTCAGTATTGACGAAGTGGCCGCGCGGCAAACTCCGCGTCGCGCACTTTTGTTGACACCGCGCGGGCAATCACTTACAACTAACTCGCTCTGCCCCCACAACCGAAACGCGCCTTCGCACATAGCGCATCGCCGCAACCGGACGAGATGAATCTAAGCGACGACGACACGCCCCAAGAAACTAACGCGACCGCCGCCACTAACGCCGCGACCTCCGCGCCGACCACGGACGCGCTCGCACACCTGATGCCCGTCGTCCTCAAACGCGACTTCATCCAACTGCTCCTGCAATCGCCGACCCGCCTCTACCTCTACTGGACGTTCGCACACGACCCGCACGCCACCCTGCGCGAGGCGTTCGGCGAGTTGGCCGCCCACTACCGGCTCATGGTGCGTCTCGTCAACGTCGAGAGCGGCGAGGAATTTTTTATGGACGCGCCGCGCGAGCGCGCGCAGTGGTTCGAGGTCTACCCGCGCCACGTCTACCGCGCCGAGGTCGGCTTCCACGCGGCGGGTCGCCCGTTCGTGCGCCTGCTCTCTTCAAACGCGGTGACGACGCCGCCCGACCGCGCCTCGCACCTGTCGGCCGAAGAAGTTGAGTTTCAACTTGAGGCCGACGCGTTCGCACAACTCCTCGGCGGCGCGGGCTATGAACGCTACGTGCGCGGCCTGACGGGCGACGCGGCGGGCGGCGAACATCTAAACGTTCAAGGCGGCGCGCTGGTGTCGGCGGCGCGTCCCGGCGCGGGCGCAGACCTGTCACACGAAGCCGCGGACGAATACCCGCACCGCTGATTTCCTCTCGTGCCGCACGGATTTTTCACACTCATCCTCCACGCGCACCTGCCCTTCGTGCGCCACCCCGAACACCCCGAATTTCTGGAAGAAGACTGGCTCTACGAAGCCATCACCGAAGTCTACCTGCCGCTGCTTCACACGCTCTCCACGCTCGACGCGACGGGCGCGCGCCCGCGACTCGCGCTCAACCTCTCGCCCACGCTCTGCGAGATGCTCGCCGATCCGCTCCTGCAAACGCGCTACACGCGCCACCTCGAAAACCTCTCCGCGCTCGCCGACAAAGAGATCGCCCGCACGAGGGCAACCGCGCGCCAGTTTCTCCCCGCCGCGCGCATGTACCGTCGCGCCCTGCGCCACACCCTGCGACTCTGGCACGAAGTCTACCGGCGCGATCTCATACGCGGCTTCCGCGAACTGCAAGACGCGGGCGTCTGCGAGATCATGACTTGCGGCGCGACCCACGGCTTCCTTCCCTTCATCTCGACGACGGAAGCGCGCCGCGCGCAAGTCGAGGTCGCCGTCGCCAACTACCGGAAGCATTTCGGGCGTCGCCCGCGCGGCATCTGGCTGCCCGAATGCGCCTACACCGAAGGCGTCGAAACGCTGCTCGCTGACGCCCGCCTCGAATACTTCATCGCCGACACGCACGCCATCCTCTACGGCGAGCCGCGCCCGCGCCACGGCGTCTATGCGCCCGTCAAACTGCCGAACGGCGTCGCCGCGTTCGCGCGCGATCTCGAAACGAGCCAGCAAGTGTGGAGTTCGCTTATCGGCTATCCCGGCGACGAAAACTATCGCGAGTTTTACCGCGACATCGGTTGGGACGCGCCGCTCGAATACCTCCTCCCGCACCTCCACGCCGACGGTGCGCGCCGACACCTCGGCCTCAAGTATCACCGCGTCACGGGGCGCGACGTGTCGCTCGGCGACAAGCAGCCTTACCGACCGCGCCGCGCGATGCGCCGTGCCGCCCTGCACGCCGCGCACTTCGTTGACGAGCGCATCAAACAATGTGCGCGACAGCGCGACGCGCTCGGCGGCCACGCGCCCCTCATCACCTCGCCCTACGACGCCGAACTCTTCGGCCACTGGTGGTTCGAGGGCGTCCACTTTCTCGCACACGTCTTCCGCGAACTCGCCCGCCGCCGCGACGAGATCGAGACGCTCTCGCCCGCCGACTATCTGAACGCGCCCGGCGTGCGCCTCCAAACGCAACGCCTCTCTCCCTCTTCGTGGGGCGCAGAGGGCTACTACAAAGTCTGGTTGAACGACACGAACGCGTGGCTCTACCCGCAACAACACCACGCCGAAGCGCGCATGACCGCCCTCGCCAATCAACACCCCGACGCGCCGCACGGCTCGCCCATCGCCCGCGCGCTCGCGCAGGCCGCCCGCGAACTGCTCCTCGCCGAGTCGAGCGACTGGGCGTTTCAGATCGCCCACGACACCACGGTCGAATACGCCACGCGCCGTTTCAACTCACACATCGCGCGCTTCGACGCGCTCGCCTCCGACCTCGAACGCGGCCGAATCAATCACGCGCGCCTCGCCGAAATCGAAGCCCGCGACAACCTCTTCGCCGAACTCGACTACCGCGCCTACCGCTCAAGATGAACCCCCGCACGGCAACCGGCAAGACCCGCGCGGCGACTACGACCGGCGACTCGCATATGGCGAATAAAGTAGACGCGACTCGCGAGACGAGTACGACCAGCGAGGCGAGTACGACCAGCGAAACGGGTACGACCGGCGAGACTAGTGCGACCAACGAAGCGAGTGCGACCGGCGAGGCGAGTGCGACCGGCGAAGGGGCGGCGATGTCAAGCTCGAACCTCCCGCTCATCATCGGCCACCGCGGCGCGTCGGCCGCCGCTCCCGAAAACACGCTCGCCGCCTTCGACCGCGCCCTCCGCGACGGCGCGGACGGCATCGAGTTCGACGTGCGACTAGCGCGCGACGGCGTGCCCGTCGTCATCCACGACGCCACGCTCCGTCGCACTGCGGGCATTGATGTTCCGATAGCGTCGCTCTCATCCACCGATCTCGCGGCCATTGACGTCGGCTCTTGGTTCAACCGGCGACACCCCGACCGCGCCGACGCCGCCTACGCGCGCGAGACCGTCCCCACCCTCGCGCGCGTCTTCGAGACCATCGCCCCGCGCTGCCGCGTGCTCTACGTCGAACTAAAATGCGAGGCGGGAGAAATCACCACGCTCGTCGAGCGGGTCGTCGCGGAGATTCGCGCACACAAGTTGGAGCGTCGCGTCGTGATCGAGAGTTTCACGCTCGCCATCGTGGAGGCGAAACGCATCGCGCCGGACGTGCGCACCTCCGCCGCCCTGCAACGGCGACCCACGCGCCCCCTGCTTCTCGCGCGCACCCTCTTCAAACACGCGCGCGACTACCACGCCGACGAACTCGCGCTCTCGCGTTCGCTCGTCTCGCGCCGCACGGTCGAAGCGGCGCGCGCCCGCGGGTTGCAAACAGTCGTCTGGACGGTTGATCATCCGTCGTGGTACGGGCGCGCACGCGCGCTCGGCCTGCACGCCATTATGACGAACGACCCGGCACGGATGTGCGCCGCGCGCGACGCCTTCCAATAACCGTGACGACACGCCACGCGGCAAGGTTCAAACACGGCGACCATGTTTGCTAATGGCAACGATTAAGACGACGAGGGCACACGGCGATTAAGTTGACGAGGACAACTCCGCTTCCGGCATGACGAACTCCGCCTCCGCGAAAGACAAAATTTTCGTCCACGAGCACTACGCGATTCACTACCGCCCGGCGGGGCGCGCGCAGTGGACGGGCGAAGCGCGCCCCGCCTACGCCGCCCTCTTCGTGCTCGGCGGCGCGATGCGCTGGCAAGCGGACAACGGGCGCGGCGGCGAGTTGCGCGAGTCGGGCGTGCTCGTCGCCGCGCCGGGCGAGAGCGCGAGCGCACGCGGCGCGCGAGTCGAGACGCTCGCCCTCTCCGTCGCGCCCGCCTTCGTGCTCGACTGCGCCGTGCGCGCCCGCCTCACGCGCGACGACGCGCGCATCACCTTCCCCGCGCAAGCCATCGAACACGACCCGCGCCTCGCGCGCCTCGCTCGCGACCTCGCCGACGAACTGCGTTCCGCCGAGACCGGCCACGAACTGATCGTCGCCGCCCTCATCGAACAAATTTTGATCCAACTGCTGCGCCGCTACGCCAGCATCCGTCGCGCCGATGAACTCGAACTCTCGCGCGCCGGGCTGATTGATCGCCGCATCCGCCGCGCCGTCGAGTTGATGCACTCGCACCTCGCCGAAGAGTTGCCCCTCGAAGAGTTGGCCGCCGCCGCTTACCTCTCGCCCTTCCACTTCGCACGCCTCTTCAAGAAGCTGACCGGCCTCCCGCCACACGCCTACCTCGCCGCCCTCCGCATCGAACGCGCGCGCACGCTCCTCGCCACCACCGACGACTCCATCACAGAGATCGCCGCACGCGTCGGCTACGCCAACTCCAGCCACTTCGGCAAAGCCTTCCGCCAGTTCAACGGCCTCACGCCCCGCGCCTTCCGCGCCGCACTGGTCAAAGCAGGAGTTTAACTACAGAGGTTAGAAGTTAAAGGTCGGAAGTTAAGCAATTCTGCGACGACATTGAGCAAGTTTTGACGAGACGCGGGCGCGGGCGTTCGCGTATCCTCAAGGCGTAATAATTTCAAAGCGAAGGGTGGCGACAAAGTTATGGCAATCGAAAAAGGGACGGAGATCGCTCCGGCGAAGGGCAAGCTCGGCGTGTTGCTCGTGGGCTTGGGCGCGGTCAGCACGACGTTCATCGCGGGCGTGGAAGCGATCAAGGCGGGGCTGGCTGAACCTATCGGCAGTTTGACGCAGATGGGCACGATCCGGCTCGGCAAGCGCACGGATAATCGTTCGCCCGCGATCAAGGATTTCGTGCCGCTCGCCGGGTTGAACGATCTCGTCTTCGGCGCGTGGGACATCTTCCCGGAGTCGGCCTACGACGCGGCGATGCACGCGGGCGTGCTCGAAAAAGACCTGCTCGCCAAACTCAAAACGCCCCTGCAAAAGATCAAGCCGATGCAGGCCGTCTTCGATCAAAACTACGTGAAGCGCCTGAACGGCGAGAACGTCAAAAAGGGCAAGAACAAGCTCGACCTCGCCGGGCAGTTGATCGCGGAGATTGAAGAGTTCAAGCGCAAGAACAAGTGCGCGCGGCTCGTCATGGTCTGGGCGGCCTCGACGGAAATCTTCCTCAAGCAGCATGCCGTCTACAAGACTCTCAAATCCTTCGAGCAGGCCATGCGCGACGATCACAAGGCCATCGCGCCCTCGATGATCTACGCCTACGCCGCGCTCAAACTCGGTATCCCCTTCGCCAACGGCGCGCCGAACCTGACGGTTGACGTGCCCGCCCTGATGGAACTCGCCGATCAAAACAACGTGCCCCTCTGCGGCAAGGATTTCAAGACCGGCCAGACCTTGATGAAGACCATCCTCGCGCCCGGCCTGAAATCACGCATGCTCGGCCTGCACGGCTGGTACTCGACCAACATCCTCGGCAACCGCGACGGCGAGGTCTTAGACGATCCCGAATCGTTCAAGACGAAAGAAGAGTCAAAGCTCTCCGTGCTCGAACACATCCTTCAACCGGACGTCTACCCGCAACTTTACAAGGACTTCTCCCACGTCGTCCGCATCAACTACTATCCGCCGCGCGGCGACAACAAAGAGGGCTGGGACAACATAGACATCTTCGGCTGGCTCGGCTACAAGATGCAGATCAAAGTTGACTTCCTCTGCCGCGATTCAATTTTGGCCGCGCCCCTCGTGCTCGACCTCGCACTCTTCCTCGATCTCGCGCAGCGCGTCGGGATGAAGGGCGTGCAGGAATGGCTCTCCTTCTACTTCAAATCGCCGATGACCGCGCCCGGACTCTACCCGGAACACGACATCTTCATCCAGTTGATGAAACTCAAAAACACCCTGCGCCACCTGCGCGGCGAAGACCTCATCACGCACCTCGGTCTGGAGTATTACGACTAAAGAAACGAAGCCTGCGACGCACACGACTACATGGTGGGCGCGGCTAAATTTCGCCGCGCCCTCCTCGTTTTCGCGTTACCCCGGTTGGTGTGTCCATTCAAAATTTTGCACGAAGACAGTAATTTGTCAGTCGGTTTCTGCCGCATATTGTCATCGCGCAAAAATTGTCAGACGCACCAAAAATCTTTCGGGTCACTCATATTTTGTGGTGACAAATCGAAGGATGTCGGTTATATAGTGTTCCCACTCCCGAATACCGGAGAGCGCGCGGCGCATTTTAGCCAACCGGCACCGCGCCCGGTGCATCAATTAAACGAACGGATCGTTCTTTGCATGAGGTCATGGGTGCGACGGCCAAGAGGTCGTCAGCTAGACAGCTTTCAGGTGTGCCCACAGCGCTCAGGCAAGGAGGACGGTCGCGATGATTGCAGCAATGGAAACACAGAAAAAAATAACCGAGACGGTCTTTCTTGACCCGGATCAGAAGAGTCCGCGGGCGCAGGAGTTTGAAGAGAAACTCTCGACGCGCATCGTAGGCCAAGAGCGCGCGGTGCGCCGCAAGAGCGGCCTCTACCAGATTTTTCTCGCGGGCATGAACCCGCTCAACCGCCCCGTCGGCACGATGCTTTTTCTCGGCCCGACCGGCTCCGGCAAGACGCGCGTCGTCGAGGCAGCGGCCGAAGTTCTCTTCGGCGACCCCGGCGCGGTCATCAAAATCGACTGCGCGGAGTTTCAGCACTCGCACGAGATCGCGAAGCTCATCGGCTCGCCTCCCGGCTACCTCGGCCATCGCGAGACCAGCCCGATGCTGACGCAGGAGAATCTCGACCGCTATCACACGGAAGAGACGAAACTCTCGCTCGTGCTGTTCGACGAGATCGAGAAGGCGTCCGACAGCTTGTGGCAACTCCTGCTCGGCATTCTCGACAAGGCCACGTTGACGCTCGGCGACAATCGCCGCGTTGATTTCTCGCACACGATGGTCATCATGACCTCGAACCTCGGCGCGCGCGAGATGTCCGAGTTGATCTCCGGCGGCATGGGCTTCGTTACGCCAAAGGGCGATAAGAACCCGAACGACTCGGAAGTTGACCAGAAAATTTACCGGACGGCGGTCGAGGCGGCGCGGCGCAAGTTCTCGCCGGAGTTCATGAACCGCATTGACAAGGTGGTCGTGTTCCGCAGTCTCAAGGAGCATCACCTGCGCCAGATTCTCGACCTCGAACTGGCCTCCGTGCAGGATCGCATCATGCGTTCGGCCGGGACGAAGTTCGTCTTCCAGTGTTCCGACGCGGCCAAGGACATGCTGCTCAAAGAGGGCATTGATTTCAAGTACGGCGCGCGGCATCTGAAGCGTTCGATTGAGCGTTTCCTCGTCTACCCGCTCTCGAATCTGGTGGCGACGGATCAGGTGGGACTGGGCGACCTCGTCCACGTTGACCTGCAAGACGGCCAGAACAAACTCGTCTTCTCGAAGCGTTCGGGCGGCGCGTTGATCAGCGACGTGGGGCCTGCGGAGGAAGAGACGGAGGAAGTGGAGGCCAAATCGGGAGGCGTCGGGCTGCCGATCCCGCAGACCAAAGCGGCGCGGAAAAGTCAGGGACGCGGCGAGAAGTCAGAAAGCTAAAAGCAGTACTGACTCGGACCAAACAACACGAAAGCCGGAGCGCGAGTTGATCGCCTCCGGCTTTCGTGTTGTTGATGAGGTGTACTCAAATCTGAAATTTCAAATAGCTCAACTCTCCGTGCGCCTGCTCCGCGCTCCTCTGCGTTTTCGTGGTAAAGATTTTTATTTCGCGGGTCAAATGGCTTTCACGGATTCGAGTCTGCGGATGGCTTCCGTGGCGATGTCCGTGAGGTAGGGATCACGTGTCGCGAGTGCGACGCGCAGGGACGGGAGTGCGGACGGGTCGCCGATCAAACCGAGCGCGCGTGCGGCTTCGCGGCGCACGTCGTCTCCGGCGCGTTCGTTGGCGAGCGCGGCGATGAGCGCGGGCACGGCCGCGCGGCTTTTCATCTGTCCGAGCGCGACGGCGGCCGAGCGACGCACGAACTCGTTCTCTTCCGTCCGGCGAAACGTGATGCGGTTCAGGAAACCGGAACGCGCGATGCGGCGACCGATGGCTTCGGTCAAGATGGGCGTCGCGGCCTCGTCGCCGATCTGGCCGAGCGCGACCGCCGCCGCCCCGCGCACGCCCGCCTCTTTGTCGCGTGCGAGCGCAGTCGCCAACGCCTCGACCGCCGTGCGGCTGCGTGTCTGCCCCAAAGCGTACGCGGTTTCGCGTCGCACAAACTCGTCCTTGTCCGCGAGCAGCGGCAACAGGGCGGCGGCGGCCTCGCCTGCGGGCAGAGACAGAATCGCGCCCGCGGCCGTCGCGCGCACGATCACGGCCGTGTCTTTGAGCGCGGGCAGGGCGGCGCGCGAACTGTCGGGTCGCGCCATCGCGCCGAGCCGCGTGACAGCCTCGCGCCGCTCTTCCGTGTCGGACGAAGACAGGCGCGCGCGCAGTTTTTCAATTTCGCGTTGGAGCGGCGTGAGTGACGTTTGGGATGTCTGCGGAGGGTTGACTGTCCGCGCGTGGAGATGCGACGCGCCGCCCCCGGCGACGAGCGCGAGCGCGAGCGCGCACGCGCACAGGCGCGCACGCTGCGGCGTGGCGTGGGGCGTCATAAATTCGTAGGACGTGTCGGCGTCCGTTCGAGTCATACGCGGGTCGGGGTCGCGGCGTCGGTGCGGCGGTCGGCGCGGCGGCGAACGGACTCCCACTCGAAGGCCTGGCGCGCGCGCAAATTCTCGCGCGCGTCGGCGAGGAGCGTTACCAGTTCGTCGTCCCACAACCCTGAAGGGCTTGTCGCGCGGCGCATTGATTCCATGATCGAGATGTAGTCGAGCACCTCTTTGACTTCCGTGTCGTTCAGGGATTCGAGTTTGAAAGCGAGGCGCTGGCGTTCGGTGATTCGCTTAGCCATCTCTAGCTCCTCCATACTTGAGAAGCCGGACGGCCGGAAGCGCTCATCAACTCGGAAGACGAGTCGGGCAGCGACGTTCGAGAGGCCGTCGGCTGATTGTGGTCGGCACGAGGTTGTTGTTTGCGAAAGTTGCTTTTGTACTCACCTGCAAGTTGTGTGTCGTTCCGACGGCGAGCCGCACGGCTCACCCGTTCAAGTTTGGGGGAAGCACAAGCGCGCGACGAGTCGCCGGGTAAAGACAGACGAGTCTGCGGCTCACGCCGTCGTCTCGCGCGCAACTAAGTATGATTGAACGAAGGTTGCTTATTTAGCGGCGGCTGTTGGCCGCTTGAGGCGAAATATACACGAGACCCGCGCCGAGACGCAAGACCTTCCCGGCCGACGACGCGCCGTGCGCGGCGGCGACTTCACGCGTCCGCGAATCGTCGCGCTCTAATCAATCTTGGCGGCGATCATGTGCAGCGTGTCTATGACGAGGACTGCGATGGGCGGGTAGAAGAGTAGTTCGGGACGGATTTGCGTGTCGTAGAGGAACGGGACTTCGCTCAGGATCGTGCTGTACATCTGCTCGCCGAGCAGGAGACCCGCGCCGAGACAGGCCATGTAGCCGATCACGAGGAAGCTCGAAGCGGCGAAGCGCGTGAACGGTTTGTCAGACCTTTCGACTTCGTGCGTCACCGAGTCGTGGAGCGAACTCGGCTGGTAAGTGTAGCGGCTGAAGTGTTCGCGCAGTCGCGCGACCAAGTGCCAGAGGCCGATCAGGAACAGGGCGAGGATCACGCTGCGCCCCAGCCCGCCGGAGAGTTGCCAAAAACGCGGCTTGAGCCACGCCACGAAGAAGGTCGAGAGGAACAGCGAGACGGTGGTGAAGACAGCGCGCTGCATGGCGAAGTTTTCGCGCCGCTCCGCCTCGATCAAATTGTCCACCACGCGATCCATGCGCGCCTGCGCGGCGACGCGTCGCATCCGCTGCGCGTGCGGGTTGTCCGAGCGCAGGAAGGATTCGCTCGCCTCGCCCGCACGCTTGCGAAATTGGTTGTCGTAGTAACTACGCTCCTGCGGGTCGCTGAGCGTGCGGTAGGCCATGGCGATGAGAGCGAATTCGCGCGCAGCTTTCTCCGAACCGCCGTTGAGGTCGGGGTGTCGCTGCCGTGCTAAACGCCGGTAAGCTGATTTGACTTCCGAGGCCGAGGCCGTCCGTTGGAGTCCTAAAATTTTGTAATAATCAACCACTGCGCTTTGTCCCGTACTCCGTAAAAGCCAGCGTGGGAGCGCGCACAACTCCGGCGCGCTCCGGGCAGGAAGGTTAAACCCGTAACGACACTATAACATTTTCCGCCAAAAACGTCCTGCGCGAAAATGTCGGGTCGGAGCAGCGCGTATGAATTGTCTGGAGAGTGGAAAAGTTTGGAGAGGAAGTCAAAGGGGGCAGGTGCTTTACCTCGGGCGGCCACCGAGTGGGCAAGGACAGTTGTTTGTGATCCGCCCCCTTTGACTTGGCACGTCTGCAAGTGCAATGTTTATGCCAGAGCCAGACAATAACAGATTTACTGAAAAATGCAAGTATTCTTGCAAACCCCCGTAAGTATAATGTCTACTAAAGTAGACTGTAGTGTCCACTATAGTAGACGCCGACGATCAAGGGGCGGCGGACTTATGATTCCAGACGGCCGCGTTGATGCGAATTGCGAAGGCGGTTCTTGACAACGCAGCCCATCGGCCATTAACTTCTGCCCTGTCCGTTCTCGACAACTCACACGTCCGGTTCAGTTAGAGGGCGAGGGCGTAAGTTGAGGATCGGCTTTCCAATCATCGTAAGTTGCAACTCATATCACATAGGGGAGAGCAGACATCTCGCACGTTCTCAAAAGCCTCGCGCGCCGCGCGTTATTCCTGTCGAAAAATTCTGCCACCAAAATTCTACCGCCCCGCGCGCTCGACGCGTATCTCTCCGCGCTCGGCTCTGCGGATTACTACTTCGGGCGAGACATGCGCGCACGCTGCCGCCCGCTGTTGGCCGATCATTTGAAGCACCCGCCCGGCTCCGAGTTCTACGAGTTTTACGTCTCGCAGCTCTGCCGCAATCTGGTCAGGTGGTCAATCCCCCACGCGCACCCTTACTGGACTAAGAGATCGCGCAGGCTCGAAGTGGTCGGCGAGCAACACGTCCGCCGCTGCCTCGACGAAGGGCGCGGGGTGATCGTCTTGCTCAGCCACTTCGGCCCGTGGCCTTTCATCTCGCACGAATTCGAGCGCAGGGGGCTGCGCATCGCCCCGACCTACCCGCTGGGCTGGCCGCACGAGGCGCGTGTGGACATGTCTGACCGGATACAATTTTTGCGAGAGGCGCGGCGGGTCTTGGCGCGTAACGGCATCGTCGGGCTGATGGGCGACGTGGGAGTGGTTGGCGTGGGCGGCCTCGGCCGGATGGTCGAACTGCCCTTTCTCGGCGTGACGACTCCTTTCCCCGTCGGATGCACAACCTTATCCGTGCGCACGTCGACCCCCATCGTGCCGGTCTTTTCTCTCCGTCACTCCGACGGGCGACACGTCATCGTCTGCACCGAGCCGATTGATCCCAGACACTATGAAGACACCGAGACCGGGCAGCAGGTGAAGATGTTGGAGTGCTACGCGGCGCGGCTGGAAGAGATGGTCAGGGCGCACCCGCACAACGCCTATAGTTATCTGGACTTCGCGCCGCGTATCACGAACACCGGGACACGGCTTTGAACTAACCCAGCCACGTAACAACTAGAGGCCGCGCGGTTGTTCCCCGCGCGGCCTCCGTGTTTGAAAGGTCAACGTTAATTTTCGCCGGTCGCGAACTAAGACTTGTCGCCTTTGTCACCCTTGTCGCCGGACGAGGCGCGCACGGCGCGCTCGATCAAATTGAGCAGCGTTCGCACGGCGACGCCCGTCGGCCCTTTCGAGCGATACGGCTTGGCGTCGTCGCCCCACGCCGTGCCCGCGATGTCGAGGTGCGCCCACGAAATGCCGTCGGCAAACTCTTTGAGGAAGGCCGCCGCCGTGATCGTACCCGCCTTTCGCCCGCCGACGTTCTTGATGTCCGCGATGTCCGACTTGATCTGGCGCGTGTATTCCTTATCGAGCGGCAACTGCCAGAGCTTCTCCCCGACTTCCCTGCCCGCCGCGATCACCTCGTCAATCAACTCCTGATCCGTGCCGAGAATGCCCGTGTTCACGTCGCCGAGCGCGATGGAGACTGCGCCCGTCAGCGTCGCGAGATCAACGACCTGCGTCGCGCCGAGTTTGCGCGCGTAGGCAATGGCATCGGCCAGAATCAGGCGGCCTTCGGCGTCCGTGTTGATGACTTCGATGGTCTTGCCCGACATGGCGCGCACCACGTCGCCCGGCTTGGTGGCCTTGCCCGAAGGCATGTTCTCCACCGCGGGCACGACGCCGAGAAGCGGCATCGGCGGCTTCAACTGCGCCGCCGCGCGCATCACGCCGAGCACCGTCGCGCCGCCCGTCATGTCGTACTTCATCAACTCCATGTTCTCACCCGGCTTGATCGAGATGCCGCCCGTATCAAACGTCACGCCCTTGCCGACGAACGCGAGCAGCCCTTCGCCCCCGCCCGCCACCGTGCCGCCGCCGGTAAAACCTGCTGGCGTGTACTTCAAGATGATCAACGCCGGAGGCTCTTCCGAACCGCGCGCCACGCTCAGGAGCGACCCCATGCCCTCGCCCTCCATGCGCTCGCGATCCAGTATGTCAACTTCCAACCCGAACTCGCTCGCGATGGCGCGCGCCCGCTCGGCCATGATGGTCGGCGTCATGTACGCGCCGGGTTCGTTGGCGAGGTCGCGCGTGAAGTTGACCGACTCGCCGATGATGCGCCCGCGTTCCGCGCCGCGCCGCAGCGCGTCCTCATTCGCTCCCTGCGCGACGATGACGAGACGCTCGACGACGCGCTCTTCTTTCTCTACCGTGCGATATTTGTCCGGCTCGAACAGCGACATCAGGACGCCTTCGACCGACACCTCGGCGCTGCGTTCCGCGTCGGTCTCCGCGCCGCGCGCGATCAACCCTACGGTCTTGACGTTGCGCGCACGCAGCGCACGCGCCGCCGTCCCGGCCATCTGCGACACCTGCGCCGCCTTGTAACTCTCGCGCTCGCCGACGCCGACGAGCAGCAGCCGCTTCGCCTTCAACTCGCCGCGCCCCTCGCCGAGATGCAGGTACACGGTCTCGCCCTCTTTGCCCTTGAGTTCCTCCGACTCGATGACGGACTTGATGAGGCCGCCCGTCGCCGCGTCCAACTCTTGCAGGAATCCCTCGTGCGCCTGTTCGTCTTTGAAGACCGCCACGGCGAGGGCTTGCACGTCCACTTCGCCCACACGCCCGGTGCTCACTTGAATGTCCATTTGAACTTTTATCTCCTGATTAACGATTGCGCTCTTTTAATGCCGCCCGCGTCTCGCGATCAACCGTCCGACGCATCTCCGTCTCGCGCTTATCATAAAGTTTTTTGCCGCGCGCCACGCCGATCTCAAACTTGACGCGACCCTTTTTCACGTAGACCCGCGTGACGACGAGCGTCATGCCCTTGACCGTCGCCTCTTGCTCCAGTTTATCTATCTCACGTCGGTGTAACAAAAGTTTCCGCGTGCGCGTGGCTTCGTGATTATCGCGGTTGCCGTAAGCATACGGCGAAATGTGGGCATTAAACAACCACGCCTCGCCGTCGCGCACGGCGACGTAAGACTCCTTCAACTGAATCTGCCCGGCGCGCACGCTCTTGACTTCCGTGCCCTTGAAAACGACCCCCGCCTCGTAAGTGTTCAGAATGTGATATTCGTGATACGCCGCGCGGTTCGCCAGCAACAATTTTATCTCGCCTGCTTCTACCATCTTCCAAACTTTCTCACGCGCCCCAACTCAAGTTCGCCTCACAACCCCATGCCCGCGAACTCGCCGCGCAGCGGCCGCGCCATCAAATCCTCTGCGGCGGCGCGCGCGCTTTTGCCTTCGTAGAGCACCGCGTGAACTTGCTCCGTGATCGGCATCTCGATTTCGCGGCTCTCGGCCAGCAACTTCACGGCGCGCGTCGTACGCACGCCCTCCGCCACTTCGTGCATCCCGCTCAAAATCTCCGCGAGCGCGCGCCCGCGCCCCAACTCCTGCCCGACGTAACGATTGCGCGACAGCGCGCCCGTACAGGTCAACACCAGATCGCCCATGCCCGCCAGCCCCGCCAGCGTCTCGACGCGTCCGCCCTCGGCCAACGCCAGCCGCGTGATCTCCGACAGCCCGCGCGTGATTAAAGCCGCGATGCTGTTCGTGCCCAGACCCAGACCGGACACCATCCCTGCGGCCAGCGCGATGACGTTCTTCACCGCGCCGCCGAGTTCCGTCCCGACCAGATCGCCGTTCGTGTAGACGCGAAAGTTTTCAAAACTCAAAGCCGCCTGCACGGCCAGCGTCGCGCGCGCGTCGTAACCGGCGGCGACGACCGCCGTCGGGTGTCCCGCCGCCACCTCCTGCGCGAACGATGGCCCCGACAGGCACACGAAACGCCCGGCACATTCTTTCCCCAACACTTCCCCCGCCACTTCCGAAATGCGCTGTCCCGTCTCGATCTCGATGCCCTTCGTCGCGCTGACGACCACGACTTCGGCGTGCAACTCACCAGCCATCCGCTCCAACAACTCGCGCGTCGCGTGCGACGGCGCGGCCAGAATCACGATCCGCGCGTCCCTTACCGCTTCACCCAACTCGCACGTCGCACGCACGTCGCCCGCGAGCTTGTGTCCGGCCAGATAGACGCCGTTCACGCGCCGCACGTTGATGCCTTCGACGACCTCCGCGTTACGCGACCACAGCCTCACGGCATGCCCCGCCCGCCCGGCCACCAACCCCAGAGCCGTGCCCCAACCGCCCGCACCGATGATCGCGATGTGAGACATAATAAAAGCTGTCCGTAGTCAGTTGTCCGTGGTCAGTTGCGCGTTGTTCAAGCCAATTTTTAGCGACTCGGATCATAGCCACACGCAACTGACTACGGACAACTGACTACACAATTCATCGTTCATCCTTTCAACTTGCTCTCCGTGCCGTTCAGCAGCCTGCCGATGTTGGCGCGGTGCATGAAGATGATG
>JAUZFQ010000208.1 GCA_030838445.1 Pyrinomonadaceae bacterium
ACAGCCGTCTAGTACGTGAACCGCACGCGCAGTTGAATGATGCGCGGGAGATACCCGGCGTCAATGCCCGAGAAGCTGAAGCCGACGCCTTCGTTCAAGTCGCTGCCCGGCTGGTTGAGCCGGTGGCGGTTGAAGATGTTGAAGAACTCCGCGCCGAGTTCCATCGTCAGGGCTTCGGTCAAACGCGTCTTCTTGAGCAGACTGATGTTCTCGCTCAGGAACGGCAGGTCGCGCGCCTGATCAATGACGGGCGGCGCGTCGCCGAAGAAGCGGAGCGGGTTGGCGTAGTAGGCGGCGTAAGCCGGGTTGATCGCCCCGTTCGCCAAAAACTCCGACGGTGTGTTCCGGTTAAAGCTCGGCGGCGCGGAGAACGCGGCCGGGTTGAAGATACGCGCGCGTCCGTTCAAGAGCGTCTGATCGTTGGTCAGAATCGCCGCCCCCGTCAGGTTCGGCCGCACGTCCGTGCAGAAGCCCGTCGCGCCGCTGCAACTGAACGCGTCCTGCCCCGTGCGACGGATGACGAGCGGCAACCCCGACTGGTAACGCTGGACGCCGCTGATCTGCCAGCCGCCCGCGAAGAAGTCCGCCAGCCGCCCTTGACTGAGCCAACGCTTGCCTTTGCCGAACGGAAGTTCGATCAGGTAGTTGACGACGAAGACGTGCGGGATGCTGTTGGGCGAAACGGAGCGGAGTGAACTGCGGTCGTAAGGATTTTGGATCACGCTCCCGATGGGCGAGCCGCCGAACAAATCTTCCGACGCGTCAGTGATCAATTTCGCGAAGGTGTAGGACGCGCCGAACTGGATGCCGCGCGAGAAGCGCCGGTCAACCTTGATCGTCCCGGCGTTGTACCAACTCCTGCCCAGACTCTCCAGTTGATTCCTGATCCGCCCGTACTGCGGATAGGGCTTCAAGGCTTGCCCGACGCTGCCGTCGAAGCCCGTGTAAACCGCGTTGGGGTTGGCGGGCAGCGGCACGCCGACGCTGGCGGCGTAGGCGCGCTCCACGGCGTTCACGTCCCTGAGCGGGCGGTTGAGCAACGCGTCGCCGAGTTTCAGGGCGTTGAGCGGCACGGCGTTGATGCGTTCGAGGTCTGACCTCAGACGATCCGCGCGGTGTCCGGTGTAGCTGAGTTGGACGACGAACTTGTAGGGCAGTTCGCGTTGCACGTCAATGCCGTATTGGAGCGTGCGGCCGGTCTTGAAGTTCTGATCGAAGTAATCAATTTCGCTGCCGACGAACTGGCTTCTGGGGTCAGTCCCCGGCGTCTGTCGGTAGTTACGCAGGAAGAGATCGAAGTTGGCGTCCGCGCCGCCGTTGATGTTGGCCGGGCGCGGCGAGTTGTAGCCGACCGTGCCTTCGGTGAGCGTGTTGTTGCCGCCGAAGCCGTAGAGGATCGGAGCATAGTAGAGGCCGATGCCGCCGCGGATGACCGTGCTGTCGTTCAGACTGTAAGCGACACCCAGACGCGGGCCGATGTTCGAGTAGTCCGGCTTCGCGAGGGTTTTGTACTGCGACTGCAAGGCGTTCAGCCCGCCTTCGGCGTCAACCAGCGCGCCGAGACGGCCGCCCGCCGACGGGTTGGGCACGGTCGGGTCGAAGCCGCGGAAGCGGTTGCGCGATTCGTAGCGCAGGCCGGGCAGGTCGTAGCGGATGCCCGCGTTCAGCGTCAGGCGTTGCGTGAGCTTGATGTCGTCCTGAAAGAAATAGGAGTGGGAGAACTGCCGCCAGCCCGGGTCGAGGTTCTGCACGCTGTTGAACGAAAACTCGGTCGCGCCCGTCAGCAGGCTGGCGATGGGGAAGCCCTGACCGGGGATTTCGCAGCAGTTGTTGCCCGTCTGATTGGCGCGGAAGTTGATCTCGCCGCCCGGGTCGATCAACTGGTGAACGTTGAACTGGCTGTTGCGCACGTCCGCGCCGAACTTCATCGTGTGACGGCCGCTGACGTAGGTGATGAAGTCGGTGAACTGCATCGCGTTGTCGCGCAGTTGGTCGCTGAAGAAGGTCGAGCCGAGTCCCTGATAGGCGCGCACGTTCGGGTTGAAGGGGTCGGCCGGGTCGCCGTAACCGGGGAAGCCGATGACGGGGAACGCCTTGCCCTGCAAAGAGCCGCGCGGGAAGCCGAGCGTGAACGGGTCGAAGCCCTCGGTGAAGTTTTTGTTCGCCACGTCGTAGCGGTTGTAACCGGCGTTGAAGTGGTTGAGCAGCGTCGGGGAGACGGTGTAGTCGTGCTGCAAGCGGAAAAAGTGCGACTTGAAGAACTGGTTCCACACGCCCTGCGCGACGAAAGGCTCCTGGAAGCGCGGCGCGCCGCCCGCGATGCGCGTATTGTTGCGGAAGGCGTAGCTGAAGCCGAGCCGCTGTTTCTCCGACAGGATGAAATCCAACTTGAAGACGGGGCTGTTCATCCGGTTCGGAATCTGCGTCTGCGCGAAGTAGTTGCGGAAGACGCCGGGGCGGTTGGGCGCGGGGAAAAACTGCGCGATGTTGCGGCCGACCGGATCAATGATTGACTGGCCGGTGACGGGGCTGATGTAGCCGCGCAAATCGTTAAGCGGGATCGCGTTGCGCCGGTCAACCGGCATCGTCGGATCGTAAATCTGGATGGGGCCGTTCAGCCGCAACACATCCGGATCGGTCAGCAGTTCGCCGAAGTCGCCCTGACGCATCCTGAGCGTCGGGACGGAGACGAGCACGTTCTCGCCCTGTGAGAAACGGTAAGCCTCGAAGTTGAAGAAGAAGAAGGCGCGGTTCTTGCCGCTGTAATACGTCCGGCCGCCCTCGCCGAAGCGCGGCAGGTAGATCGGGCCGCCGATGTTGCCGCCGAAGTTGTGCTGGTGGTCGCGATTCTTGGGCAGCCCCTGCGCGTTGTTGAGGAAGCTGTTGGCGTTCAACGCGTCGTTGTGCCAGAGGTCGTAGACTTCGCCGTGGACTTCGTTGCCGCCCGACTTGAGCGTGAAGTTGACGATGCCGCCCGACGAGTTGCCGAACTCGGCCGAGTAGTTACTCGTCGAAAGCGTAAACTCCTGATAGGCGTTCGGGCCGGGGGCGACTTCCGTGAAGAAAGTTCCCTTCTGCGTGCGCCGCGTCGCCGCGCCGTCAATCAGGATTTCCGTGCCGAGACTCTGGCCGCCGCTGACGCGGAAGTTGGAGGCGTTCGTGCCCGTGCCCGATCCGGTCGTCACGGTGCTGTCGAGGAAGATGAAGGCCAGCGGCGAGCGCCCGGCCGATTCGGCCGACACCAACAGGGGCAACTCTTTCACCTGCCGCTCGGTGACGTTGGTTTGCCGCACCGGCGTGTCGCTCTGGAGCGCGGTCGTGTCCGACGAGACGGTCACGACATCGGTCACGACGCCGATTTCGAGCGTGATGTCGGCGCGGCGCGTGACCTGCACGGCGATCTGGATATTCTCGATGGCGGCGGTTTTGAAGCCCGCGGCTTCCACCGTCAGACGGTACGGGTCGGCCTTCAGTTCCGGCAGGGTGTAAGCGCCCTCGTCTGTCGTCTGCGCCTCGCGCACTTCGCCGCTGTTGAGATTCGTGGCGGTAACTTTGGCGTTGGCGACCAGCGCGCCGCTCGGATCGGTCACGGTGCCGGTCAGCGCACCGCGGTCGCTCTGCGCCAGCACGACGGGCGCGGCGCACGCCAGCAACAGCGTCAACAACAGAACCGAGATCAGTTTATTCAACTTCATGACTCCTCCTCCAACCTCACACTAACGAGTGTGCGCTACTTGGGCGCGGGAATTTTCTAACGAACGGAAGAACAATATTTTTCGCGCGCGGGCGAAGCGGCCGCTGCGCCGATCAACTCTGCCGCGAAACTCTCACCCGCCGGACACGACGGCAGGGCGACGCCTCGCCACACGTGGACGCGCGCAGACACACAGGCGCACGGGGAGAGACTCCCGTCTCGGCACCCGCTTGTAAATTGAGATTCGCATTGTAAATTGAGAGCCAGCCTGAACCTGGTTTGAGACTCAAGCCGTCAGTTTGGAACTCACGACGCTAGCGGCTTAAGCGATTACGTAAACGGTTAACCAGGTTAGGAAGGCTTATATCAGTCGTCGCCGAAGCGTGTCAAGGTTTTTCCACCGGGCGCGCACGCGCGGAGTGTTGCCGTGCGTCTAACTTTTTTCTTGCGTGCCGTGGCGGATTAGTTTATTAGGTTGAGACGAACGGAAACACTCAACAACCAAGAAGGAGAACTCAAGCAATGCCAGCGAAAAAAGCGAGCAAGAAGAAGTCGGCTTCCGGGGGCGGCGCGGCCGGTCGAGGCGGCGCGAGCAAAGCCGGGAGTAAGGGCGGGAGCAAAGGCGCAAACAAGGGCGGCAGCAAGGGCGGCAGCAAGGGTGGCAGCAAGGGCGGCAGCAAGGGCGGCAGCAAGGGCGCGAGTAAAGGCGGCAGTAAGGGCGCGAGCAAGTCGGCCGTGAAGAAAGGCGCGGGCGCGTCGAAGTCTGCGGGCAAGAAGGGCGGCGCGTCGAAGTCCACGAAGAAGTCGGCCGCTTCGGGCGGCGGCAAGAAGGGCGCAAGTAAGAAAGGCGCGAGCAAGAAAGGCGGCGGTAAGAAGGGCGGCGCGAAGAAGTCTTCCAAGAAAGGCGGCGGCCAGAAGGCTGCGAAAGGGATCGTGAGGCGCGTGCTGGCGGGCGCGGCGGCCGGGTTGGTGAGCGGCGCGGTGGCCGCGGTGCTCCCGCCGCTCGAAGAGCAGGCCGGTATCACCCCGGTCGGCACGGGCGGGAATGAAGGGAAAGGCGGCGGCGAGAGCGGCGGCGGCGACGGCGGTCAGGGCGGCTCGGCAGGCAACGGTTAACCGACGCCTCGCAACTCTCTCCGGCATACCCTCAACGGTCTCCCGGCCTCCGGGACGCGACAGACAAGAAAGCGGCTTCGTGAATCTCTCACGAAGCCGCTTTCGCGTGCGCGTTGCTGTAGAGCGGAACTCGAAACTTCCGCGCGTCGCTTCGACGATGCGACGCGCCGCGTTCGGAGTCAGCCGTGCGGGCTAGGGTTTTTTGTACTTGTCAATCAACGCTTGAAGGCCGTCGGTCGAACTGTTGTGGCGATATTTGTAATACGATTCGAGGTCGGCTTTCAGCCCGACGCGCATCGTGTCGTATTGCGCATCGCCTTCGGTGAGGGCGACGGCGTGCGCGTAGGCGTCAATCACTTCGTCCAACTGCGTCTCGGCCTGTTTGAGCAGCGCGTCTTTATCCGCGCCCGGCGTCGCGGCCTTGTGCAGTTGAACAAGCCGCTGGTATTCGCCGTTCACCATCTCGACGAGCAGCACGTAGTTGATCGGGTCGCGCGGGTTCAGCCCGATGGCGCTCGTGAGCCGGGTCTTGGCGTCGGCCTTGTCGCCTGCGGCCAACGAGAGCATGGCGATCCACTGGTACAACTGACCGTGCCAGCGCGTCTTGTAATCGTTCCACGTCGCGTCGGTGACGGTGGCGGGCTTCTTGTTGGACTCGATCAGGGCGACGGCCTTGAGCGCCATCTGGCGGCTCGGCGCGACGTATTTCAAATTCTGATTTCTGGCCTCGCTCAAACCGCCGCGTGTCAGGTTGATCATCGCGGCCACGGGGTCGGGGCTTTTGTCTATCACGTTTGCGGCGAGCGCGAAGGCATCGTCGAGCCGGTTGGCCGCGGTGTAGGCGGTCAGCAGGGGTTGCTGGACGAGTTCGGCGTCGGCCGGTGCGGTAAAGAGTTTGAGGTAACTTTCGCTCTGCGCGATGCGCTGCGCGGGGTCTGTGATCTGGCCGATGCGGTCGGCGACGAGCGGGGCGACCTGCGGGCGCAGCGGGCTTTTCGGATACTTCTCGATGAAGGCGCTCGCCGCCGCGAGCATCGCCGGAACGTCGGCCGCCGCTTCGATGGCCTTCGCCGCGTTCAACTCCGGCTCGGGGACGGTCGGCGGTTTGTCCTTCTTATCTTTCTTCTTATCTTTCGACTGTCCCTCTTGCGGCGTCGGCGTGTCGAACGTCGCCGGGTTCACTGCCGACGCGCCGCGCGCGTCAGTAACGGTGGCGGCGGCAAAGGCCGGGGCGGTGCGCCACGTCAGGCACGCGCAGACGGCGAGTGTGCACAGCAGCAGGGCGTTAAATGCTCTGTTTCTCATTTGCGATCCTCTTTACGAAAATTTGATGGCAACGCTTCAACCGACGGGGGAGTCTGCTATGCCGCCCAATATACTCTAGCGCGCGCGGCGAACGCCACCTGCGAGCGCGCACACAACTGCGACCGCAGACTGTCGTTAATTGAACCGCCCGCGCCGCGCGAAAAAGTGAAAACCGTTTCGCGTGGCGCGGGCGATGTGTGCGTCGGCCGCTGGCGGCGCGACGCGAGTTCGAGCGTGTTTGACTAACCTATTTGCCGTTCAGTTTAGCGAGTTCCTTCGCCAGTTCCGGCTTGCTCTTTTGCAGTGCTTGCACTTCGGCCGCGAGCGACTTGGCATCGTCCATGAAGTAGTAGGCGAGGCCGAGATTGTAGTGCGCCTGCGCGTCGTCGGGTTTCAATTCGAGCGTCTTCTTGAACGCCGCGATGGCCTGCGGGTAGTCTTCGAGTTTGCTGTAAGCGACGCCGAGGTTGTAGTGGGCTTCCCAGTAGTCGGGCTTGATCTTGATCGCCTCTTTGAAAGAGTTGACGGCTTCCTGCTGTTTGCCGAGCGCGGCCAGCGACAGCCCCAGATTGTAGTGCGGCGTGTGATAAGGCTCGGGCAGGCGGCGGATGACTTCCTGCAAGGCGGCGACGGCCTGCGCGTGCTCGTTCATCATCGCGTGGACGTTGGCGAGGTTGAAGTAGGCGCTCATCACGTTGACCTGCGTCTCGCCCGCGCTCTCGTCAATCTTGAGCATGACGGCGCGCTTGTAGGCGGCGGCGGCCTCCTTGTAGTTGCCCTGCGACTCGTAAATCTGGCCGAGGTTGTACTGCGGGCGGAACATGTCTGGCTTGAGCGCGGCGGCCTGCGCGTAAAAGACGGCGGCCTCTTTGAGGTTGTTCTGCCCGGCCTGCCCCATCGCGCACTCGATCAACTGCTCGTAGGTTTCGCACTGGCCGCGCGTCGCCCCGCCCGTCACCAACTTGTCGGAGGCGTCGCGATCCGCGAACTGCGCGAAACCTTTCGCGCCGGGCGGCAACTTCTTCTTCTTCGGGGGCGGGTTCTGACCCTGCGGTTGCTGCGCGTTCACCACGCCGAACGCCCCGCCGAACGCGACGAGGGACAGCGCGACCACCAACGCGCGGGTCGCGTACATAAACATTTTCGCCATTTCTTCTCCTTCTCTCATCAATGAAGAATGATGTCCTCACCCGGCAGGCTCGTTCGGGAGAGCGCAAGGGGCGGCAATTCTATCTCAATCGCGCGAAGTGCGCGAATCTTCCCGCCCCTGCCCCCTGTGGCGCGCGCCCGTCTCCGAAGGCGCGACGCTTACCGCGTGAGATGCTTTTACGACAGAGTTTAGTTTGCTCAAAAGACGGCCTCGCCTTTCGTCTTCAACACTCAACCGCTAACGCCAATCGCCGACGATGACGAAGGGCGACCAGTAGAACGGCGCGCTGTAACGCTTGCCCGCGATCAACGCGAGTTGCGAGGCGCGCATCGCGGCGGGCGCGCCCTCCCGCCCCGCGAGCAGACGCCGGTAAAACTCCGGCATCAACTCCGCGGTTGACTTGTCACCGACCGACCACAAACTGACGCCGACCGTGTGTGCGCCCGCGTACATGAAGGCGCGCGTCAGACCGATCACGCCCTCGCCTCTGCGCTCCTTGCCGAGTCCCGTCTCGCACGCCGACAGCATCACGAGCGGCGAGCCGAGTCGCAAATTGAAAACCTCGTCAACGCGCAGAAAGCCGTCGGCGTTCGACTGGCCGACGAGCGAGAGCGCGAGTCCGGTGAACTGCGGGCGTTCGGCGTCGAGCAGCCCGTGCGTGGCGAAGTGCAGGACGCGGTAGCCGTCGAGTTTGCGCGTGCTCAGGTTCGCCTCGTTGGCGTCGAAGTCGAGCCACACGTCGGCTTGGCCGCCGCCCGCGCGCGCGAGCTTGGCGATCTCCTCGGCCTCGGAGCGCGTGCCGTCGAGTCGCACCAACTTCAGATTGCCGCCCTTCACATTCGTCACGTCCGCGAGCGCGCTGGCGAGCGACAGGCCGCGCATCTTCTCGCGCGTCGCGCCCTGCGGCGGCGGCGATGATTGCAGGCGCGAGTCGGCCGCGTCGAATACGGGGTCGGCCACGAGAAGCATCCCGCCGCGCGCGGTCGTGTCATTAACGCGACGCGCCTGCCGCCTGAGTTCCGCGACGATTGAGGCGGAAGGCGCGTAGACGATCTCGTTCGTCTTGACGAGATAGGAGAGCGTCGAATAGTCAATGCCGCCGGTCGTCACTACGAGCGACTCGAACGGCACGTAGTTGAGCGCGCCTTCGGGGACGACGAGGATGCGTCGTTCGCCGAGGCTCGCGGCGGCCGGGGCGACGACGGTCTGGTAGAGCGCGTTGGCGGCCGAGGCGTATGCGCTCACGTTCGCCGCGGCGGTCGAGGGGCTGCCGAGCGTCAGCCCGCGCGTGGTCTCCGCGACGTTGATGCCCGCGATGGCGCGGCGCACGCCCGCCGGGATCAACTGCTGCCTGAGCGCGATGGCCTGTCGCTCGATGCGCTCGCGCGACGGCAGGCGGTGGAGCGTCACGCCCGCCTGCGTCGCCGCGAACAGGTACGATTGGTGCTCGCCCAAGCTGTATTCGAGGAGCACGGTCGAAGCGTCCAACACCTGCCGCTGCACTTCGGCGAGCGTCAGAGGTTCGGCGCGCACGAGCGCGGCGTAGCGCGGGCTGCTCGTCCTGATCTGATTTTCCAGACTGTCGAACTCGACCGAGAGACGTTCGAGTTCCGCCTCCAACTCGGCGACGCTCTGTTTCGGCGCGTCGCCTTGCAGACCGACGCCGCCGAGCAAGCTTGCGATCTCCTGTTGCCGCGCCGTGTTCGCGGCCTTGCGTTCAACGAGCGCGGGCGACACGCCCTCGCGCACCTCCGCGCGCGCGTCGCCGAGCATGTCGAGCAGCGAACGCGCCTTGCCACGCTCCACGATGCGGAAGGCTTCGGCGGCGTAGACGAGCGCACGCCCTTCGAGCGGTCGCTCGTCAACGGCGTTCGACGCGTGCGCCGACGCCTGTGTGCGCGCGCCAGCGGCGGGCGGCGCGTCCGTCAACACGATCTCGGCGAGTACACTTGCCGCCTCTTCAAACACGTCTCTCGTCGTCGCCAGAAAATTGCTCCGCGCGTTGTCGGCGCGAAGGCTTCCGGCGTAGAGCGTCTCGATGATGTCGAGCGCGGCGCGGTAGTGTTTGAGGGCGGCGTCCCTGTGTCGGGCTTCGGCCTGCGCGTCGGCCGCGCCCGCGGCCATCACCCAGTTGGTCTTGCCCAGCCCGCGCTCCGCGCCCCACGTCAACTCCGCGCGACCGTCCTTGCGCGCGATGTCGGCGGCCTGCCCGTAGAACTTGAGCGCGTCTGTGAAACGACTCTGGCGCAGGGCGATGTCGCCGAGGCTCGTGCGCGCCACGGCGCGGAAGAGACGCGCGGCGGCGAGATTCCCGGCGGGCGCATCGGTGTCTGCGGCGGCCAGCACGTTCAGGTAATGCGCCTGCGCCGAGGCCGTGCGGTTGGCGTCGAAGTCCGCGCGCGCGAGCCGCAGTTCGCTCGTCGCGTAGGCGACGAAGAGGCGATAGAAATCGAAACAGGCGTCGGACGAGTTGAGACTGACAACTGCGCCCGTTGCGTTCAACGCGTTCGTCGCACTGGTCGTGTTCGTCGCGCTGGTCGTGTTGGTCGCTTCCGTTGCGTTCGTCGCACTCGACATGTTCGGCGCGTTCGTCGCACTCGTAGTCTCCGTTGCGCTCGTCGTCTCCATCGCGTGCAACGCATGCCCGATGAGTCTTCCGGCGGTCGTGGCCGACTCGGCCGCAGACTGCGCCGCACTGCGCGTCGCGCGCGGTCGCCACGGCGTGACGGCGTGTGCAAACTTCTGCCCCGCGCCGCGCGGCGCAGAGTTCACGGCGTCCTTCGCCCGCAGCGTGACTTTGAACGGCTCGGCGAGTTGTTCGGCCGGGACGATCTGCTCGAACGGCTCGTAGCCGGGGGCGTTCACTTCCAACTTCAACTCTTTACCGACGTGCAGCGGCGGCAGCACGGCGCGGCCGTTCGCGTCCGTGACATTCAAGCAATCGCAATAGATGCCGTTCGGTCGCGTGGTCGAGAGCCGCCCCTTCGCACCTTCGACGGGGTTGCCCTGCTCGTCCACCACACGCAAATCCATGCGGCCGAGGTCGTCCAAGTTCTTCGGCGCGCGCCCCATGTTCCGCGGCTCGTTGTTCGACGGCTTGCCCGAAGGTTTGTTCGATGAGTTGGGCGAGTTGTTCCCCGGCGACTTCTTCAAAGAGTTATTCGCGGGGTTGTTCGACGGACTGTTTGAACTGCTGTTCGGCGACTCGTTCGCCGGATTGTTCGGCGAGTTATTCGACGGCTTATTTGAAGGTTTGTTTGACGAATTGTTCGACGGCTTGTTCGATGGATCACCCGCGTTGTTGCCCGGCTGCCCGCTCCCCGAATTGCCTGTTTGATTGGCCGACGGTTTATTCGCCGACTTGCCGGATGGATTGTTCGACGGATTGTTGGAGCTATTACCCGACGGGTTGTTAGAAGGATTATTCGACGGATTATTAGAACCGTTATTCGTCGGATTATTCGACGGATTCCCCGATTGAGTGCCCGACGGTTTGGCCGTCGAATTTCCTGACGAAGTGCCGGACGACGAGTTGGGCGGATTGTTCGGACGACCGCTCGACGGGTTACCCGTCGGGTTGTTAGGCGAGTTGCCCGCCGGATTGCCGGGCTGCCGTCCGCCCGGATTGCCCGTCGGGTTGTTCGTCGTGTTGCCGCCGGACGGGTTACGCGGCGGGTTGTTAAGCGGATTGTTCGGCGCGTTGCCGCCCGATATGTTGATCCCCGCCACGTTGTTCGCCGCTCTCAGGATCGGCGGCGCGGCGCTCTTCGGGTTAATCGAAGGACACGCACCCAACCCCGGCAACAACGCGCTGATGGACGCGAACGACACCGACCCGGCGACGGACGCTCCGCCCGCGCTCGCGTTGTTCCGGCCGCCACTGCCCGCGCCCGCGTTCAGTCCCGCGCCGCCGCCGCTTCCCTTCCCGCCCTCGCCGATGCGCGCGAAGGCCGCGCGCGCGTTCGGCTCGTCGCCCGCGAGGTAATACGCCTCGCCGAGTTTGGCGAACATGAGCGCGGCGTTGGCCGTCTCGCCGCGCCCGCGGAAGGCTTCGGCGGCGCGACGGAAATGTTCGACGGCGGTCGCGTACTGCCCGTGCCTGAGATAGAGATCGCCGAGCGCGTCGGAAGCCGCGGCCAGGCCGCTCGCGTCGTTCGCCTCGGTGAAGAGTCGGAGCGCGGATTCGAGGAGCGGGAGCGCCTGATCGGCGCGGTTGCGCCGGAGCAGCGCCGTGCCCTCGGCGAGAGCGCGCCGCGCCGCTTCCACGTTCGTCGCGTTCGTTGTGCTTGTCGGCGACGCCGCCGTGACCCTGTGCGAGACGGGTGCGAGCGCGAGCAGGCACGCGACAACCGCGACGAGCAGCGAGAGATAGAAACGTTCGGACATCTAACGGCCTCCGACTACAGGGCGGAAAACGAAGCGGGAGATTTCAAGGCAAGCGCGCGTTGATCGGAGATTGCGGCGGCACGACTTCTGCCCCTTCGGATCAACCTGTGATTCACGGTCAGCGAATTTAGCACAACGCCCTCTCCAATTCCAAAGTCTTCCCGCTTTCAACCACCACGCCCTCAATTACGCGCCCGCCGCCCCGAACGGATGCGCTCGCATGACAGTTGCGACCGCCCGCTGTGGGCGCGAGTTAGCCGTCGTTAGCTTCAGTCAACACCAAAAATCGAGGCGGGCGTCATCAACTCACGCGATGACGCCCGCCTTAATTTTTTTAACTTAACAGTCCTACTCGTAACGCAGGCATTCAATCGGATCGAGCCGCGACGCCTTCATCGCAGGCCACACGCCGAACACGAGGCCGACGGCGATTGAGACCAACAGCCCCGTCACCACCGCCCACAGCGGGATCGCCGCCGGGAGCGAGGGCACTAACAACATGATGAGTTGACTGATCAAGACGGCGAGCAAGACGCCGAGGATACCGCCGAAGAGCGTCAGCGTCATCGCCTCGAACAGGAATTGGTTGACGATGTCCACGCGACGCGCGCCGATGGCCTTGCGGATGCCGATCTCCTGCGTGCGTTCAGTCACGGAGACGAGCATGATGTTCATCACGCCGATGCCGCCGACGAGCAGGCCGACCGACGAGATGGCGATGGCGATCAAGCCGACCATCCCCGTGATGCTGTCGAACTGCTCGACGAACGCGCTCGCCGTCTTCACGTCGAAGTTATTCGGCTCGCTGAATTTCACGCCGCGCCGCGTGCGCAAAATTTCCTCCACCTGATCCTGCGCGGCCTGCGTCTGCCCGCTGCGGGCGCGGATGACGAGGATCAGGAAGCGGCGCGCGGGCGCGATCTGGAGGCCGGTGCGAAACGGGACGAGCACTGCGTTGTCCTCTTCGTTCTCGCCCATCACCGTGTTCTTGCGCTTCGCCAGGACGCCGATGATCTCGAAGACATAGCCGCCCATCTTCACCTGCTTGCCGACGATGTTGTCGGGCTGGTCTGGGAACAAAGCGTCGGCCGCGTTGACGCCAATGACCATCACCGCGCGCCGGTACACGTCATCCTGTTCGGAGATGAAGCGGCCTTCGCGCAAGGAGGTGTTGAGCACGAAGGCGTGGTTCGCCGTGACGCCCTTCGTGTTGCCGCGCCGGTAGGTCTTCCCGTTGTAAGTGATGGTGTCGTCAAAAGGCCCGCCACCGTAGCCGATGTTCGGCGACTCGAAGGCCACGTCTTCGACCGCGGGCGCGGCCTTCAGAGCCTCGCCGTCTTCGGGCGTCAAGACCTTGCGCGTGCGCTCGGCCTGATCACGCTCGCCGACCTGCGGCCCCGTCGTCAGGTGAAACGCGTAGAGGTTATTCGACCCGTACTCTTCGACGATGCGGACGATGTTGCCGCGCAAGCCCGTCAGGATCGAGGCGATGACCACGGCCGTCAGGACGCCGATGACGATGCCGACCGTCGTCAGGATGCTCCTGAACTTGTGCGCCCGAATGCTGTCGAGCGACATCGCCAAAATCTCTTTCGTCAGTAGTCCCGGCAGTCTCATAACTTCTTCTCTAAACTCTCGCCCTTAGTTTCTGGTTAGCGCGACAATTGGGTCGAGCCGCGACGCCTTGTAGGCCGGGTACAGCCCGGCGACCATGCCGATGCCGCCCGAAGACAGAATCGAGAGCAGGACGTAGCCGATTGTGATCGTCATCGGGATCGGCGTCGTCGCCGAGATGAGCGCGGCGAGCGCGGCGGCGAGCAACAGGCCGAGCACGCCGCCGAGCGCGCAGAGTGTCGAAGACTCGATCAAAAACTGCATCATGATCTGCTTGCGCCGCGCGCCGAGCGCCTTGCGCAGTCCGATCTCGAAGGTGCGCTCCGTCACCGAGACGAGCATGATGTTCATCACTACGATTGCGCCGACGACGAGCGAGATGAACGTGATGGGCACGACCACCGCCGCAATCGCCCCCGTGAATTGATCGATCTGGCCGCCGAGTTCTTCCGTGTTGACGAGGCCGAAGTCGTCCTCTTCGCTGCCGACGAGTTGGTGATAATTGCGCAGCGCCGTGCGTGCGTCTTCAATCGTGTACTGGAAGGTGTCGCGCGCCGTGCCCTTGCCGTGAATCTGGATGTCGCGCGGGCGGCCGTAGATGCGCCCGAAGGTGGAGAGCGGAATGTAGACGTGCTTGTCCACGAGGTCGCCGAAGATGGGGCCGCGTTTCTCCTCCACGCCGACGACGCGCAGGGGCAGCCCGCCGACCTTGAGCGTCTTCCCGATGGGATCAACGTCGGGGAAGAACTTGTCTTTGATGTCGCCGCCGAGCACGACGACGAGCGCGCCGCTCTCTTCCTCTTCCGGCTGGATGAAGCGGCCGTCGGCAATGGTCTTGTCCTCGATGTCGCCCATGTTGGCCGTCACGCCGAAGACGATGCCGCCGTAAAAGCTCTTGCCTTCCTGCTCGAAGTTCGTCCCGCGCCCGGCCTGCGCGCCGACCATCGAACACTGCGTGCAATGCTGGCGCAGCCACTCCACGTCTAAGTAGTCGAGTCGCGGGTTGCGCCGCTGGCGACGCTCCAACTCCTCCTCGGACAACTGGCCGGAACTGACCATGCGCGCGATCATGAAGTGGTTCGAGCCGAGCATCTTCCCCACCTTGTCAATGACGTACGTGTTCAGCCCGCTGATCGCCGCACCCACCACCACCACCGACGCCACGCCGATGATGATGCCGATCAAAGTCAGAAAGGCGCGCAGCTTGTGCGCGAAGATGGAACTGAGCGCGATGCGCGTGGCGTCGAGGTAAAAGGTGTAGACGTTTCTCATATCGCTTGGGGTAAACCGGCGAGCACGTAACCGAGTCGCGAATGTATACGACGAACCGGCGTGGAAGGTTTGCGGAACTTTCCCGCGCGATTCATTCGTTCCCCGCTCACGACAACGACCGTCAGGCACGCGCGAAAAGACCGCCCCCGGCCGGTCAGGGCACGCGAGACACTACTGCTTACAACTTAAACGCCGGGGCAGTCGGGTTATTAACACGAAGCGGGACGGTGAATTGTCAGGCGTTCGCGCCGGGTTTGGCGGGCGCGGCAGGATTAGCGGGTGCGATAGGTTCGACGGGCGGTGCGGGCGCGTTGGGCGCGTCGGGTTCAGTGGGAGGCGACGAAGCGGCAGCTCTATTTTTCGCGTCGAGGCGTCGTTTCATAAAGCGGCGCATGGTGGCGAGTCGCTCCTCTATGTCGGGCATGCGCCGGACGAGTTGTTCGAGGTGGGTCAGATAGTAGGGCGCGTTCGTGCGGGCGCGAAAGTCTGCGAGGAAGGGTTGGATTTTGGCGTAGACGGCGATCTGCTCGAAGTGGATGTCGTTGAAGAGTTGCTCGTCAATCGCGCCATGGTTGACGAAGGCGGCGGCCATGTCCCAGTAAGACGAGACCATCCGGTAGGCTGCGTTGTCGCGGCCGACCATCACGGCCAGCAACTCTTCGATGCTCTCCGGGTTGAACTCGGTCAAGAACCAGTCGCGCGCCTTGCGCATCGTCTCCTCGCGCCGCAGTTCGTAGAGGCGCAGGATGAGGTTCGCGTCTTCCTGTTTGTTCGACATCGTGTGCATCCTTTCGACGGAGGCCGTGGGTTAAAGTTTCGAGCGAGTTTCGAGCGAGTGTTGACGTTATGCCGTCTCTTCAACCGCCACCACCGCTGCCGTCGTCGTAGCGGGTTCGCCCGTCGCGGCCATCTCCTGCAACCGGGTTTTGTGGCGCAGCATGAAGGCGAGGAAGAGGCGCGCGGGCGCGGGCTGAAAGCGCGCGAGCGAGATCATGGCGACCGTGCGGCGCAGGCGATGCCCCTCGATCTCTAACTGCGCGAGCTTGCCCGTCTCGACCTCCTCGCGCACAGCCCACGAGGGCAACAGCGAGATGCCGAGACCCTGTTCGACCATGCGCTTCATGAAGTACGTGTCGTTGGATTCGAGCGCGAGGGCGGGGCGAATGGCGGCGCGCTTGAAGAAGTCTTCGGTGGTGCGGCGGATCGAAGTGCCGCGCTCGAACATGATCAGGCGTTCGCGTTCGATCTCTCTGACCGTCACCGCGCCTTCGACGCGCGCGAGCCGGTGCGCGCGGCCGACGACGAGCACGAGTTCGTCTTCAAACAACTCGGTCACTTCTAAGGCCGGTGAGTAGATGGGCAGCGAGGCGAAACCCACGTCGGTCGCGCCCGTCAGCACGTCCGAGAGCGTCTGCTCGGTGCTGACGGTGGTGCGGAAAGAGAGTTCGATGTGCGGGTTCGCGCGCATGAACGACTCGAAGAGCGAGGCGAAGAGATGGACGAATGCCTGCGTGGCCGCCGCCGCGCGCACGCGCCCGACGAGCGCGCACTCCGCGCCCGACACGCGCTCGCGCAGGGCTTCGGCGTCGTCGAGAATGCGCTCGGCGTATTCGAGCGCGGCCTCGCCCGCCTGCGACAATTTCACGCCGCGCTTGAGGCGGATGAAGAGCGGCTCGCCGAGTTCGGTTTCGAGCGCCTTGATCTGGTGGCTGACGGCGGCCTGCGTCAGATTGAGGCGTTCGGCGGCGCGCGTGAAATTCAACGTTTCGGCAACAACTCGAAACGCGCGCAATTGCGACATCTCCATCTTGGCAACTCCCGCGCCGGGTTAGACTTCGCCGCCGCCGCGCGTTAGATATGACAACATTTAATCGGGCGCATTATAACAATCAATTGGAATAAGGGGCAGTCGTCCATATCGCACGCGCGTGCGTCACAACGCCCGCCAAGCGACGAACGAATCGTGAGAGTTGGATCACCCCCGCGTGACGTTCTCCTGCTATCTTCTCGCCCCGGTTCTCGAATGTTCGTTTAGCCCGAAGCCACGCACGCGCCCGAAAGGAGCAACATGCCCGCGACAGTTTCACCCGCCACGACGATTTCGCGTCTCGCCCCTTTCGCGCCCGACGGCGGCGACTTGCGCGTCATCATCGAGACGCCGCAGGGCAGCCGCAACAAGTTCGACTACGACGCCGAACTCGGCCTCTTCAAACTCGGCGGCGTGTTGCCCGCCGGGGCGGTCTTTCCCTTCGACTTCGGCTTCGTGCCTTCGACCCTCGGCGGCGACGGCGACCCGCTCGACGTGCTCGTCTTGATGGACGAGGCCGCCTTCGCCGGATGTCTCGTCGAAGCGCGCCTCATCGGCGTCATCGAGGCCAAGCAGACCGAGCGCGACGGCGAGACGACGCGCAACGACCGCCTCGTCGCCGTGGCCTCAAGCGCGCGCAACCACAGAGACGTGCGCTCGCTCGCGCAACTGAGCGAAAATTTGCTGGACGAGATCGAGCACTTCTTCGTCTCGTATAACGAGATGAAGGGCAAGCGGTTCGAGCCTCTTGGTAGGTTCGGGGCGGAACGCGCGGGGCGTGTGGTCGAGGAAGGCGCGCGCCGCTTTCGCGCGGGACGCGGGAAGGCCGGTGCGAAGAAGACCGCGCGCAAGCGTCCGGCCAGCGCGGCGAAGAAGCGGCGTTAAACTCTCGTCATCGAGCGCCGCACAATGTCAAAGCGTTCATCACGGAAGCGCAGAGAGTTGAATGTCTCTGCGCTTCCGTGATGAACGCTTAACAAAAAGACGCCCGGACACAAAAAGAGGAGAAGCCGCGACGTTTGCCGGTGTCGCAGGCTTCTCTCTCGGATAATACTTAACGGGTCGCGTTTAGCCGCGCGGCTGCTGTTGCGGCGGGCGGCGTTTCTTCTTGTTGCGCTTGCGGGCGAGGGCGGATTTGAGTTTCGCCTTCTGCCCCTTCGACATGAAAAAGGCGTGCTTCTTCGCGTCTTTAATGATCTCTTCGGTCATCACCTTGCGCTTGAAGCGGCGCAGCGCGCTCTCGATTGATTCACCCTGGTTGACGTTAACGGTTGCCATCTTATCTCCTGCTCTCAATTCTCGCGCGCCCGAAGCCTTCGCTAAAATTCGCCCGCGCGCGGTGTCGTGTACTATTTGTTAATCAAAAAATGGACAAAGGTCAAGCGGCGCGCGTGCGCCGCGCGTTTAAGTTTCGGCGCGCCCGTGGACGAGCCGACGCATGCGATCAGAGAAAAGGACGTCTATTTTCTTCGGCTCGACGAGAGCCATCACCTCGCCCAGCCCGTAGGTCGGGTGGAGCATGGTCTGCCCGGCGCGGTAGGTGCGCGTCCAATCGTAGGGCGTGCCCGTCTGCGCGCCGGAGCGCGTGCCCGTCGCTTGTGCGCTGTTCTTGAACGAACTGCGCGTGCCGCACTTCGGGCAGGTGACGCGCGAGATCAAGCCGCGCTTCGTCACCGTCGCGACGACGTGGCCGCGCTCTTCGCCGCACGCCTCGCACCACTTCTCCACGCGGTCGCCGACGGCGTAAGTCTGCTTCTCCATCAAAACCTCCGAAAGCTGGTCAATGGTGGATGGTAAATGGTGAATGGATAAAACCTGTCCTGCTCCATTCACCATTTACCATTGACCATTCACCTATTTATACCTGTAAGTGATCCGGCCTTTGGACAGATCGTAGGGTGACATTTCGACCTGCACGCGGTCGCCGGGGAGGATGCGGATAAAATTTTTGCGCATCTTGCCGCCGATTTGCGCCAGCACGACATGCTCGCTGTTATCCAGCCGGACGCGAAAGAAGGCGTTGGGCAGTTTATCAATGACGACACCCTCGGCCGGAATCAGATCATCTTTAGCCAAGCAAAATCTCCTTTGGTTAACTCAAGCGCGCCGCGCCCGCGAGGAGACGCCCGTCTGCGCTTTACCCGAAGTTAGCGGAGGAGTTTGTCTGCCAGTCTCTTCCGCATGTTGCCCGCACTGCCGCCCCGGTCTCGAAACCTTGACACCGAGAGCGCCCCTCGCGACCGTAAACTTCCATCGCGTGGGGCGCTGCTCCGATGTACTCTCGAACGTAGACTAAACTGAATCCGACTGGCACTTACCAGCGCGGCTCGCGATCTCCGCCGCCACCGCCGCCGCCATAACCGCCACCGCCACCACGATTGCCGCCATAACCGCCACCGCCGCCACGGTTGCCACCGCCGCCGCCGCCGCCGTAGCCGCCGCGTCCACCGCCACCGCCGCCGCCGCGATCTTCACGGGGGCGCGCTTCGTTGACGCTCAGATTGCGGCCGTTGAAGTCTTTGCCGTTGAACTGCTCGATGGCTTTCGCGCCCTCTTCGCTGCTGGACATCTCGACGAAGCCGAAGCCGCGCGAACGTCCCGTATCCCGATCCATCACGACCGAAGCCGACTCGACCGTCCCGACCTGCCCGAACAGTTCCTGCAAGTCTTCGCCGGTGGTTTTGAAGTTGAGGTTGCCGACGTAAAGTTTCATTGACATAACTGAAATCCCCTCCCCCGTGGGAGTGTGAAGAGAAGCTCGAATGCGGTTTTGGCTTCGTGAACGGGTAGCAGCGAAGTCGCGTGTTCGGAATGCCCTGACGAGCAGCTTCTGCAAGTTAATACCGGCCTGCTCTCGAACTATCCAGACGCCGCCGCTTGGCTCTCCACAGCGCGGGGCGCATCACCGTTGATGCGCGAGAGAAGGAGTGGACGGCAGATATTATGCCCTGTGTGCGAAAAAAAGGCAAAAGCCGGGCGCGGGTCAGAAACACCCGCAAACGGGCGGCGCGCGCGGCACAACCCGACCCGCGCTTTTGACATCTGAGATGCGCGATAATACTCTTAGGCCGCGCCGCGAGAGAGAGTCCGAACGCCCCGACGCGCACGCCGCGACAACCGGCCACAATCCGCCGTAACCTCGTAACCCAGACGCAGATTTCCCGGCCGTGCGCCGCGCTCTGCTTAACCCGAAACACAAAACGTCCGCGCCCGCGCGCGTGCGACCGCCGCCGCCGCCGCGATTTTCTTTCAAGTGACGGCCGCGTGCGACATCATCCAGGTCGCCGCGCCCGACTTTCGCGCCCTTTAGCCAGTCGCGCGAGCGGCACAGACCTTGCACCCGGTCAGCCGCGACAGGCAGTTATCTCAACATAACGTCGTATCCAGTAAGACCATGAAATTTAAAACTCTCACCCTCTCACTCTCACTCTTCGCCCTGCTCTTCGCCGCGCGCCCGGCCGCCGCGCAGACCGGGCAGGTCTGGCAATACACCGCGCTCGGCGACTCGCTCGCCGCCGGACTCAACGACTCGCAGGGCGGCTACGTCCCGCGCTTCCGCAACTACATCCAGACCGACACCGGCGCGACCGTCAACCTCAACAACCGCGCCGTCTCCGGCTCGACGAGTGCAGACCTTCTCCACGCCTTGCGCACCGACGAGACCCTGCGCGCGCAGATCGTCAATTCGCAGATCGTCACTTGGAACATCGGCGCGAACGATTTTCAGGATGCGTTGAGACGCTACCAGAGCGGCACGTGCGGCGGCGCGGACAATCAGGACTGCATCAGGGCGACGGTCGTCAGTTTCAAAGCCAACTGGAACGCCATCACCGCGCAGATACTTTCAATGCGCAGCCCCTCGAACACCATCATCCGCACGATGGACAACTACAACCCGTCGGTTAATCTGGAGCGACTCTTCGGCGTCCTCCCGGTCGTCAAGCCCTACCTCGATGAGATCAACCGCTTCATCTTCCTCAGTTCCGTCAACAACCGCATCCTACCCGCGCGCGTCTATCAGGCGTTCAACGGCTTCAGCGGCGACATTGACGCGGGCACGCGCGGCTATATGTCGGCCGACGGCATCCACCCGAACGACACCGGCCACGACGTGATCGCCGGGCAGTTTCGCGCGCTCGGCTACCAGCCGCTCCTCACGCCGCAGAGCGTCTTCAACTTCGCGTTGCCCGTCTTTCAGACCGTCGAGAACGGGGCGCGCGTGGTCGTCATCGTCATACGCAACGGCAACACGAGCGGCGCGGCCTCGGTCGAATATTCGACGGTTGACAACCCGGCCGCCGTCCCCTGCGCCGCGCCCGCCAACGGCGAAGGGATCGGCGCGGCCTACGCGCGTTGCGACTACGCGACGACCGTGGACACGCTTCAGTTCGCCGCCGGGGAGTCGCAAAAGATTGTCACCATTCCCATCATTGACGACGCGCACGCAGAGGGCACGGAGGAGTTTCCCATCCAACTCATCCAGCCTTCGGGCGGCGCGCTCGGCGTGCGCTCGACGGCCGTCGTGCGCATCTTCGACAACGACTTCCGGGTTGACCCGCCCCCCGTTGTCCCGAACCCGGTTCTCTCCGGCGACTTCTTCGTCCGCCAGCAGTACTTAGACTTCCTCTCGCGCGAACCCGAAGACGCGGGCTTCGAGGCGTGGACGGGCGTCCTGCAACGCTGCCCGGACATCGAGAACAACCCCGCCTGCGACCGCATCGCGGTCTCGTCGGCCTTCTTCCGCTCCATCGAGTTTCAACTCAAGGGCTACCACGTCTACCTCTTCTACAAGGTCACGCTCGGCCGCCTGCCGCTCTACTCCGAGATCATCCCCGACATGAGCCGCGTGTCGGGCGAGACGTCCGAAGAAGTCTTCGCCCGCCGTCTCGCCTTCGCGAACGCGTGGGTCGAGCGGCCGGAGTTCAAAGCCCTCTACCCTGACACGCTCACGCACGGCGAGTTTGTGGATAAGGTGTTACAGGCGACGGGCGTCACGCTCGGCGGCGCGAGCGGCGTGACGCGCAACTCGCTGGTGAATGATCTGAACACGCGCACCAAAACGCGCGCCGAGGTGATCACGGCGCTCGTCGAACACCCGTCGGTTGACGCGAAGGAGTACAACGGCGCGTTCGTCGCCATGCAATACTTCGGCTACCTGCGCCGCGACCCCGAACCCGAAGGCTATCGCAACTGGCTCACTTACCTGAACGCCAACCCCTCCGACTTCCGCACCATGGTCAGAGGCTTCGCCAACTCGCCGGAGTATCAACTGCGCTTCGGACAAGCACGGTAAAGAATTGCGGATTTCGGAATGCGGAATGCGGATTAGAAGATCAACCGTCTTCTAATACGCATTCCGCATTTTTTGTACCCGTTC
>JAUZFQ010000242.1 GCA_030838445.1 Pyrinomonadaceae bacterium
GTTTTCCGGTGATTTTGTCGAGAGGGTCACACCCGTTCCCATCCCGAACACGGCAGTTAAGCCTCTTGGAGCCGATGGTACTGCGCGGGTAGCTGCGTGGGAGAGTAGGAAGTCGCCGGATTAATTACAGAAAGCCCGCTCAAGCGTCACAGCTTGAGCGGGCTTTTCTAATTTGTGCCGCTCTGAGAAAATATCCGGCGAACCAAGGAACTTCCAGCGACGATGCGTCATCTTTAATATCGGGGTGTGTTTGATGATGAAGAAACAGCTATACGGAAATTCGCTGCTCGCCTGCGTCCTCCTCGTCACGGGATGCGGCGGGGGGATGGGGACGACCGCGGCCAACACGGGGCGACAAACGTTGCCCGCTGCGACTAACACCACAGGGCAGCAGACCGTGACTCAACCTGCGAGCCACGGGCAGACCCCGGAGGCGGCGACGCCGCAGGAGATTCCCACCTACTCCTACAAGATTAAAAATTCCTGGCCGCACGACACACGCGCCTACACTCAAGGGCTGATCTTCCTCGACGGCATACTCTGGGAGAGCACTGGGCAATACGGCGCGTCGAGTTTGCGCAAGGTAGAACTAAAGACCGGCAAAGTCATCAAACAAATCTCCGTGCCCAGAACTTACTTCGCCGAGGGCATGACGATCTTTCACAACAAGGTCTTCCAACTGACGTGGCAGGGGCAGAAGGGCTTCATCTACGACCCGGCGACTTTTCAGAAGCAGGGCGAGTTCGACTACACGGGCGAAGGCTGGGGGCTGACGCACGACGGCGCATCCCTGATCATGAGCGACGGCACCGATCAGATACGCTTCCTAGATCCCTCGACGCTCCGGACGACGCGCACCATCAGCGTCAAGGATCGCGGCGAGCCAATTGATCAGTTGAACGAACTCGAATACATAGACGGCGAAATCTACGCCAACATCTACCAGACGGATCGCATCGCGCGCATCGAGCCGAAGACGGGCAAAATTATCGGCTGGATCGATCTCACGGGCTTGCTCGCCATCAAAGACCGGACGGGCGGGGAAGACGTTTTGAACGGCATCGCCTACGACGAGGCGGGCAAGCGCCTGTTCGTCACCGGCAAGATGTGGCCGAAGTTGTTCGAGATCGAGATCGTCAAGAACAAGTCGCACTCCTAGAGCGCGCTCCCACCGCACCCGAACCGACGTGACTTTCGACACCTACTTCCGCATCACTTCCTACGCGATGATCGCCAGCGGCACGCTCGCGCTGGCCGTCTCCGGCGGCATGGGCGCGACGCTCGTTGCGGCGTTCGCGCTGCTGCTAATGGCGGCGTGGAAGTTTGAGGGGACGCGCTGGCAGTTGTCCGAGCGCGCCGGAATGTTCGCGGTCGTCTCGTCGCTCCCGCTGCTCTACCTCGACTGGAAATTTCAGTCCTCCGTACTCTGGGCGGGCGAACCGGCGCGCGCGGGCGTCGCCGCGCTCACGCACTTCATCCTGTTCCTCTCCGCCGTTAAACTCGCGCAGGTCAAGGCCGACCGCGACTGGCTGTTCCTCTATCTCATCTCTTTTTTTGAAGTCCTGCTCGCGGCGGGCTTGAGCGTCAGCCCGCTCTTCGTAGCGACGCTCGCACTCTACACCTTCTGCGCGCTCTCGACGGTGGTCTGCTTCGAGATCAGGAAGGCGCGCCGCGCGATCAAAATTCACGAGACGCGTCTGCTCTCCGCGCCCCGCGCGCGCTGGCTGAGCCGACTGTCGAGAAGAAAGGCGACGCACGCAGCGGCGGCGGGCGAGGCGCGCCGGTTGCCGCTCGTCGCGCTCTCGCTGCTCGCACTCATCTTCGCGCTCGCGTTGCCGATCTTTTTCATCATGCCCCGTTTCAGCGGAAGCGCGCTCGCGCGCGCCGACGGTGGACTCAACGGCGTCGTCGGCTTTTCCGACGAAGTGACGCTCGGCGAGATCGGCCGCCTGCAACAGAGCCAGCGCGTCGTGATGCGCGTGCGCGTCGAAGACCCTCTGGCCGGGCGGCATCAAACGCTGCGCTGGCGGGGCGTCGCGCTCGACGAGTTCGGCGGGCGCACGTGGCGCAGGTCGAGCCGCGCGACCGAGTACCGGCGCGGCAACGACCGCAACCTCTTCCAGTTCGGCACGACGCAATCGCTGGAGAACCTGACGACGCAGACTTTCTTCATCGAGCCGATAGACACGCCCGTCCTCTTCATCGCCTCGCGCCCCGTCGCCATTCAAGGCGCGCTGCCCTACATCGGGATTGACGACGAGGACGCCCTGACGACGCGCGATCATTCGCAGGAGCGCATCTCTTACCGCGCCTACTCGGACACGACCGAGCCGCCCGCCGAGAGTTTGCGCGCCGACCTCGCGGCCTACCCGCGCGAGATGGAGCGTTACCTGCGCGTGCCGGACGATCTAGACCCCCGCATCCGCCAACTCGCGCGCGGCCTGATCGTCGGCGCGCGCGCCGGTAATCGTTACGACGCCGCGCGCGTCATCGAATCTTATTTTCAGCAAAACTTTCGCTACACGTTGGAGCAGAAGTCGGGCGGCGCGCAAGACCCGCTGGCGGATTTCATGTTCCGTGTCCGCGAAGGGCATTGCGAATACTTCTCGACGGCGATGGCCGTGATGCTACGCACGGCGGGCGTCGCGACGCGCGTCGTCAACGGTTTCCAGTTGGGCGAGTACAACGACGCGGCCGACGTGTACACCGTCAGGCAGTCGGACGCGCACTCTTGGGTCGAGGTTTATTTCCCTGAGACGGGCGCGTGGGTGACTTTCGACCCGACGCCGGTTGACGGGCGGCCGGGCAACCACGACGCGGGCGGCTTGCGGGGGCAACTCGGCAAGTACGCCGAAGCCCTCGAACTGCTTTGGATTCAATATGTCGTCGCTTATGATAAGCAGGAACAGCGTTCACTCGCGACATCCATCCGCAGCAATCTGGGCGTCTACCGGCAGACGGCGGGGCAGACTTTCGCCGAATTGCGCGCCGGGTTCGCCGTCTGGTGGCAACAGTTTGCCATCGGCGCGGGCGGGATGGGCGGCGGCGCGTCGCGCGTCAACCTTCCCCTGTTAATCGGGCTGAGCCTGCTCCTCGGATTGCTCGCGCTGTTGATCATGCGAGCTAGGCGTTGGGAGTTAGGCGGGCTGCTGAGATTTCGTCGGCGCGGAAAGAAAAATTATTCGTCCGTCGTCTTTTACGAACGCATGATCAAGGCTCTGGAAGCGCGCGGCATGCTGCGAGCGCTTGACGAGACGCCGCTCGAATTTGCGGCGACCACCGGCATGCCCGAAGCGACGCTCCTGACACGTTCTTACAACCGCGTCCGCTTCGGCGCACACGAACTCACGACTGCGGAAGCCGCCCGCATCGAAGAATGGCTGCGGCGCGTGGAGAAGGAAAGGGAGTGACAGGAAAACAGTGACGAGTGACAGGTGACAAGTGGCGAGATGAAAGACAAGTTTAAAGACAGTGCTTCTGCTTTAACTTGTCATTCGTCATTCGCCACTCGTCACTGTTTTATTTATCTCGTCACTTGTCACCCGTCACTTGTCACTTGAATGAAGAAAATAGGCTTTATCAGTTTAGGCTGTCCGAAGAATCTGGTTGATAGCGAGGTGATGATGGGTCAACTCGCGGCCGCCGGTTATGAGATCACGACGGACGAGGCGGAGGCCGAGACGCTCGTCGTCAACACCTGCGGCTTTATTGATTCGGCGAAGCGAGAATCAATTGACGCCATCCTCGAAGCGGCGCGCATGAAGACTTCGGGCAAGGCCAAGCGCCTCGTCGTCGCGGGCTGTCTCGTCGAGCGTTACCGCGACGAACTGCGCGCGGAGATTCCCGAAGTTGATGCCTTCATCGGGACGAACCAGATCAACGACATCACAAAAGTCTGCGACGACAAAGTGAACACGCGCTCGCTGCCCGTCGTCACGCTCGGCAACCAGAGCGCGACTTATCTCTACGACGAATCAACGCCGCGCGTGCTCGCCACGCCCGGCTACAGCGCGTTCATCAAGATTGCCGAAGGCTGCGACCGCCCGTGCGCCTTCTGCTTCATCCCGCAGATGCGCGGCCATTTCCGCAGCCGCCGCTTCGGCTCGGTGGTGAGCGAGGCGCAGGCGCTAGCGGCGCGCGGCGTCAAAGAACTCATCCTCGTCGCACAAGACTCGTCGCGCTATGGCGAAGACCTCGAACAACCCGACGGGCTGGCGCACCTGCTGCGCGAACTCTCGCGCCTCGACGGCATCGAGTGGGTGCGCGTCATGTACACCTACCCGACGCACATCAGCGATCTCTTTCTCGACGTAATGGCGTCCGAGCCGAAGGCCGTCAAGTATCTCGACATGCCCTTGCAGCACGCGTCGCAGAACGTCCTGAAGTTGATGCGCCGCGGGGGAACGCGCGCCAGTCTCGAACGTTTGATCGAGCGCGTCCGGCGGCGTGTGCCCGGCATCGCCGTGCGCACCACGTTCATCACGGGCTTCCCCGGCGAGACCGAGGAAGACTTCGACGAACTGTTGACCTTCGTGCGCAACGTCGAGTTTGAACGCGTCGGCGTCTTCACCTATTCGGACGAAGAGGGCACGCCCGCCTTCGACTTGGCCGGCAAAGTTGACGCGAAAGTCGCCGCCAAACGTCGCGACCGCCTGATGCGAGAGCAACGCCGCATCTCGCTCAAGCGCAACCGCGCACGCATCGGCGAAACGTGCCGCGTCCTCTTTGAAGGCGCGGCGAAAGAGACAGACCTGCTCTGGCAGGGGCGGCTCGAAACACAAGCCCCGGACATTGATGGAGTTGTACTAATCAACGACGCGCCCGAAGGCTTCGCGCCCGCCCCCGGCGATTTCGTCAACGTCCACATCACCGACGCGCACGAATACGATCTGATCGGGCACATTATTGAACAGTGACAAGTGACAAGTGACGAGTGACAAGTTAAAACAGTGAATCGTAAATGGTAAATCGTAAATAGAGAAAACTTGTCTTCTTCTATTTACGATTCACGATTCACGATTCACGGCTTCCTTGGCTCGTCACTCGTCACTTGTCACTCGTCACTTTTATGAAGGTTGTTAAAGAATCGAGCGACGAACTGAACCCGACGGTGGTGACGACGGCCTTCATCGGCCGTGCGCCGCGCGAGCGGGGTTTCAAGGATTATGTCGCGCTGGCGGTGGCGACGTGCGGCGTCGGCCTGATTCCGCTCGCGCCGGGCACTTGGGGGTCGCTCGTCGGCGTGGGCGTTTACGTCCTGTTCAACGGGCTGGCGAACTCCATGTTAATGCGCGATCCTGTGTGGCTCGTAGACATGAGCCGCGGCGACGTGGTTCAAAATCTGGCGTCAGGAGTTATACGCGCTTCGCTTGTGCGCACTTCCGCGCTGCTCGTTATCGCCGCCGCCGTCACCTACCTCGGCATCTGGGCGGCGACGCAGACGGAGAAAATTACCGGGCGCAAAGACCCCGGCATCGTCGTGGTGGACGAGGTGGCCGGGCAGTTAATCACATTTATATTTTTGCCGTGGGACAGCCCCGCGTGGTTGCTGGTGGTGGGGTTCGTCCTGTTCCGCGTGTTTGACATCTGGAAGCCCTACCCGATCCGCCGCCTCGAATCGCTCGAAGCAGGTCTCGGCATCATGGCCGACGACGTGCTCGCAGGCGTCTACGCCGCGACTGTGTTGTCTCTGTTGACATCAATTTATCTGCTCTTTTAGAAGGAGAAAATATGGACGAAGCCAAACCAACGAACCCGAACGCGGACGCCGCCGACACGGGCGCGCAGACCGCCGCGCGGCAGGAAGACGCGACCAGCAGCGACACTCTGAGCGACCTGCAAGGATCTCAAACCGACACGCCCGCGTCGCAAGGCGGCGCTTCGGAGTCGTCCGATTCGTCAAACGCGCCGTCGCCCGACGGCACGCCCGACACCAGTAGCGGCGGCGGAACTGCCGACGGCAAAGACTCCGGAGGCCCGATGTAAATGGAATGATGGATGATGAGTAAGAGACTGTTCTTTGTCCGTGGTCAGTTGTCAGTTGCATGTGGTTATCGCACAACTTACTAAAGATAGAATTGAACAACTGACCACGGACAACTGACTACTGACTAAGAACAACGGACAACGGACAGTCTTCGCTTCATCATTCATCATCTCCCGGTAAATTCTTCCCTTATGGACAACATCAAAATTCTTGTATCAGACGACGTGAGCGAGAGCGGGCTTGAGCCTTTGCGCGCCGCGGGCTTTGCGGTGGAGAAGCGCACCGGACTCAAGCCGGACGAGTTGCGCGAGATCGTGCGCGACTACGACGGGCTGGTCGTGCGCAGCGAGACGAAAGTGACTGCCGCCGTGATGGACGAGGCCGTGCGGCTGCGCGCCATCGGCCGCGCCGGGGTCGGCGTTGACAACATAGATGTCCCGGCGGCGACCTCGCGCGGCATCATCGTGATGAACGCGCCCGACGGCAACACGATGACGACCGCCGAGCACACGCTCGCGCTCTTGCTCGCGCTCGCCCGCCGCGTGCCGCAGGCGCACGCGAGTTTGCAGGGCGGCAAGTGGGAGCGGAAGAAGTTCGTCGGCGTCGAGTTGCGCGGTAAGACTTTGGGCGTGGTCGGCCTGGGGCGCATCGGCCGCGTGGTGGCGAGCCGTGCGCGTGGGTTCGAGATGAAGGTGCTGGCGTTCGACCCGTTCGTCGCGCCCGAACAGGCGCGCGACATGGAGTTGGAACTCGCGTCGCTCGAAGAGGTGTGCGCGCGCGCCGACTTCCTCACCGTCCACACGCCGCTCACGGCGGAGACGCGCGGCATCATCGGCGCGCGCGAGTTCGCACGCATGCAGCCGCACGTTCGGATCATCAACTGCGCGCGCGGCGGCCTCGTGGACGAACGCGCTCTCTACGAGGCGTTGAAAGAGGGGCGCGTGGCGGGCGCGGCGCTCGACGTGTTCGAGGAAGAACCGCCGCCGGAGACGAACCCGCTGCTGCAATTCGAGGGCGTGATCACGACGCCGCACCTCGGCGCTTCGACGAAGGAGGCGCAGGAGGGCGTGGCCGTGACGGTCGCCGAGCAGATGCGCGACTACTTTCAGACGGGCGCGCTGCGCGGCGCGGTCAACGCCCCCGCGCTCGGCGCGCAGGAGTTGCACACGCTCTCGCCCTACCTCGTCCTCGCCGAACGGCTGGGCAGGTTTCAGGCGCAGTTGTTGGACGAGGCGGTGCGCGAGGTGAAGATCGAGTACGCGGGCGAGTTGGCGGAGATGGAGGCCGCGCCCGTCACGCGCGCGTTCCTCGCGGGACTGCTGCGCGACATGAGCGCGCGCGTCAACGTCGTCAACGCGTTCCTCATCGCGGAGGAGCGCGGCATCACGGTGACGACTTCATACACGCGCGGCGCGGGGCACGAGTTGTCGCCCGCAATCACGACGCGGGTCGTCACCATCGGCGGCGAGCAGAGCGTCTCCGGCGCGCTCTTCGGTTCGAGCGGCGACAGCAGCAGCGGGCGCATCACGGAGATCAACGGCTTCCGCATCGAGGCGATCCCGTCGGGACACATGGTCGTCACGCGCAACCGCGACGTGCCGGGCGTCATCGGCCGCGTCGGCACGATCCTCGGCGCGCACGGCGTCAACGTCAGCCGCTTTCATCTGGGACGGCGGGAGCGCGGCGGCGAGGCGATGGCCGTCATCGAAACCGACGCGCCGCTCGACGACGCGACGCTCGACGAGTTGCAAGCCTTCGAGCAGATCGTCTCGGCGCGGCGCATCGTGCTTGAGTCGTGAGGGTGTGAGAGAAATAATTATGACAACAAGCCAAAGGCGAATCTTACGAAACCTGGTGTTCGGCGTCGCCGTCTTATTCTCGCTGGCGTGTGCGGCGGGCAACAATGGCGGGGCTAAAATACACGCCGCGTCGCCGGGGTTGCTTCCGGCAAGTGACGAACAGGCGCGCGTCTCCAAAGACGTGCCGGAGAAGATTGACGCGCGGGCGCGTTATCTTTTTTACCTGCACGGGCGCATCGTCGAGGACAAGGGCGTCCGTCCCGTCAGCGAACTGCACGGGGTTTACGAGTACGAGAAGATTGTGGAGACGTTCAAAGGGGCGGGCTTCCACGTGATCAGCGAAGCGCGCGCGAAGGACACGGATAACAAGCAATACGCGTCGAAGGTGGTCGCGCAGATTGACGCGTTGCTCAAGGCGGGCGTGCCGCCGCGTCACATTACGGTGGTGGGAGCGTCGAAGGGTTCGATCATCGCGATGTACACGTCGTCGCTACTCAAGCAGGGCGAGGTCAACTTCGTCTTGATCGCCGGTTGCGGCGAACAGACCTTGAAGAACGCGGAGTTGAATTTGCACGGCCGCGTGCTGTCAATTTACGACGCGAGCGACACGGGCGCGGGGACGTGTGAAAAACTGTTCGCGCGCTCCAACGGGTTGAGCCGGCGCGAAGAAGTTAAACTCGGCCTCAAACTGGGGCACGGCTTTATCTACCGCCCGCTCAAAGAATGGGTCGAGCCTGTCGTCGCGTGGGCGAAGCAGGCTTAGAGAAGTTTTTCGATTGAAATACGCCATAGGTTAATAGCCCCGGCCGGGCTGCATTTCGTCGCCCCGCGCCGGGGCTATCTTCACGTCCCGCTCAGAACTATCTTCATCGCCCCTCTCGGGGCTATCACTCGACCATAAATTTCGCGCGTTGCATGACGGTCGTCTTCGAGACGCGATCAATGGTCGTGATCTGGAGGGCGTAGCTGCCGGAGGCGAGACTGGCGAGGGGGAGTTCGGCCGCGTAAGGGAGGCTCGTGAAATCGGTCGTGCCTTCCGTGCCGAGTTTGCGCAGGGGCGAGGTGATGACGGGTTGGTCGTCGCGGAAGACCTGCACTTGCAGGGCGATGTCGGGGCTGCCGTCGGAGGCACGCGCCGCGTTGTAGATGTAGGTGAAGAAGCGTAGGCGCGAGGTGCGCGCGAGGCGTCGATCCACGGTGATGACGACGGGCAGCGCGGCCTCTTGCGGCGTCGCGTCCTTCGCGGGCACGATCTCCTTGTTCGTGTGCTCGCCGAGAAAGACGCTGCTCATGGCGAGTTTGCCCTTGCCGATATCGGGGATTTCGATCCACTGCGCCGCGCTGCCGGTGCGCCCGCTGCGCGGGTCGCGTGCGGCGATGCGCACCTGATAGATGCCCGGCGTGATCGGCAGGTGCGTGCTCACGATGACGCTGTTCGAGTCGGACGCGGCGGGCGTCGCGCTCAGTGGGGCGACCGCGTTCGGCGTGACGGTCAGACTGCGCTGGAAGGCGTTCTTGAGTTCGCCGCGTTCGTCGTAGAGCGCGCCGACTACTTCGACCTGCTCCGGTTGCGCTTTGGCGTCAGGAGTAGCAGCGACGGGCGGCGGCGCGCTCGCGCCGAGATCAACTTGAATGGAAGTGGTTAAGACCATGCCGCGCGGCGGGAGGTTGAAGTAGTTGAGCGCGAGCGAGGTCGGGAGCGCGGCTTTCGGGTAGAGCGAATGCAGCGCGGCCATCAGTTCCTTGTTCTGCGCTTTACCGGCGGCGGTCGAGTCCTTCTCTTTCGCGTCCTTTTCTTTCGAGTCCTTCTCGCGCTTGGCTTCCTTGCCGCGCGCGGGTTCGGGGGGCGGCGTCGTGAAATAGCCGCGCTGCACGTGGACGCTCACGTCCGCGCGATCACGCACGCTCACTTCGATGCGCTGGAACTTGCTGCTGCGCCCGTCGCCACTCTCCGGCCGCCATGCCAGCAGGTAATAGACGGAAGTCTCTTTGAACGCTCTGGCGAGGGCGTCGGTGAGGGCGTTGGTGTTGAGCAGAGCGCGACCGCCCGTGTCTTCGGCGATGAGTCGCAGCGGCTCTTGCCGTGCGGTCGTCTCGTTGATCGCGCCCGCGAAGAGTTGACCCGAAGGATCGGGCGCGGCGTCGCTCGAAGCATCGGGCACGCCGGACACGTCGGCCGTCAGGCCGCGCGCGTCGAGCGTGTAGACGACGACTCCGGCGCGCGCCGCCGCGTCCGTCACGCGCCGCAGCGTTTCGCCCATGTCCGAACGCCGCATCTCGACGGGGAAGCCGTCGGAGATGAGATAGACGATCTTGCGGCCGGGCAGAGGCGCGAGCGAGCGCAGCATGTTGCGCAGACTGTAGAGCGTGTTCGTCGCCGCCGACGTGCTCGTCTGGACGAGTTGCGTCGCGCGCTGCCGCACCTGCGTCTCGGCCTGCGAGCGCGCGCTCTGCTGGTTGCCGAAGACTGGGTTCTCACGGAGCACGGCCTCGATGAAATAGTTGAGCACGTTCGGATCGTTTTGATCGACGGCGAGCGCCTGTAACTCCGACATCGCCGGGCGTTGGAAATCGCGGACGTTGACTTCGCGCGGTTTGAGACGAGAGGCGGCGGCTCGCAGCACGCGCCGGTCGTCGGTGAGTTGTTGGAGGAAGCCGAGTTGACTGCTGGCGGTCGTGATGACGGCCTGATCGTTCTGCCCCATCTGCTCGTCAATGAAGCGGAGCAGGAGACTACGCGTGCGCGCGAGGCTGCCCGCCGAGAGATGTATATCGTCCACGAAGAAAAGCACGTGGCGACCGCGGTCGAGCGGCTTGGCCGCGGCGGTCGCAGGAGTGTTGCCCACCGTCGTTGGCCTGACGCTACCGCCGCGTGCCGCCGCGAGTTGTGCGTCTTCGTTGACGCTCCCGGCCGTCACGCGCTCGAAGAAGGAGATCGGCTGCGGCTTGCCGTTGACGCGCAGGTCGAAGTTTTCGAGCTTGAGGCCGTCAACAAACTTGCCGCCCTTGTCTAAGACGATCACATCCGTCTGGACGAGTTCGGTGTTGACGCGGACGACTTCGTCGCCGGTGTCGGGGCGAGCGTCGGCCGGGGGCGTCTGTTGTTGCGCCCCGGCGTGCGGGGCGCGCGACAGGCAGAGGGCGAGGAAGAGAAGCAGCGCGCGCCGGAAGGGAAAGTTTTTTGAGAGCATCGCCGTCAGCCTGTGTTGAAGTGTAGGGACGTTGACGCGAAGCATCATAGCACCGGAGCGGGCGCGGCGCGAGAGCGAGCCGCGGCGCGGGCGGGCGTTAGAACTTTCGCCACGCGTCGCCCGTATTAACGGCCGTCGGTCGGAAAGTTTAAGACTCACGCACGCCACGGCTTCACGGCGACCGCCGGGGGCGGAGGAAATCTCTTGAGCGAAAACGGTGTGACCCTCGCGCTCCGCAGCGTCTCGAAAAAATTCGACGAGTTCGTGGCGGTTGATGACCTGAGTCTGGAAGTTCGCGCGGGGCGGATTTTTGGCCTCATCGGGCCGAACGGCGCGGGCAAGACCACGACTATTCGCATGATCGTCAACATCCTCGCGCCCGACTCGGGGCGCATCGAACTCTTCGGCGAGCTGATGTCCGAGCGATTGCAGGATCGCATCGGCTACCTGCCGGAAGAGCGCGGCCTCTACAAGAAGATGCGCGTCGGCGAGCAGTTGCGCTACTTCGGCGAGTTGAAGGGATTGACGGCGCGCGAGGCCGAGACGCGGCTCGACCGCTGGCTCGAACGCCTGAAACTCTCCGAGTGGAAGACGCACAAGACCGACGAACTTTCCAAAGGCATGCAGCAGAAGATTCAGTTCATCGCCACCGTGATGCACGAACCCGACCTGCTCATCCTCGACGAAGTTTTCTCCGGCCTCGATCCCGTCAACGCCGAGTTGATGAAAGACGTGCTACTCGAACTGAAGGCCGAACATCGCACCATCATCTTTTCCACGCACATGATGTCGCAGGCCGAGGAACTCTGCGACGACATCTGCTTGATCAACCGCTCGCGCAAGGTGCTCGAAGGCAGCCTGCGCGAAGTGAAGAGCAGTTTCGGCCGTCGCGCCGTCGCGTTGCGCGCGGAGGGCGGCGACGCGGTGTTGAAAGACGCGCGGCTCGTGGCGGGCGTCAAGTCTTACGGCGACTACGTGGAGGTGGTGCTGGCCGAAGAAGCGGACGCGCAGGAGTTGCTGCGGCGGCTCGTGGAGGGCGGGGCGCGCGTCACGCGTTTCGAGCAGGTCGAGCCGAGTTTGCACGACATCTTTTTGCAGAAGGTGGGTGAAAGCGCATGAAGAAACTGCTGGTCATCATCCGGCGCGAATACCTCGGCCGCCTCCGCACGAAGGGCTTCGTCATCTCGTCTGTGCTCGGCCCGCTCATCATGATCGGCTTCACGGTCGTGCCCGGCCTGCTCATCACGATGCAGACGAGCAGCGCGACGAAGGTCGCCGTCGTTGACCTGACGGGGAAGATGTACGAGGGCGTGCGCGAGTCGATCCTGACGAGCCGCGACGAAGAGGGCGACCGCCGTGAGGGCGGGCGGAAGAATGAGCCGGCACAGCCCGCCGTGGTCAAGCCGGGGGGCGAGGCGCAGTTGCAGCAGGCGGTGCAGTCGCTCAGCGCGCAGTACGAGGTCGAGCAGGTCGCGACGGGCGGGCGTCCGGTCGAGGAGATCAAGAACGAGTTGAACGCGCGCGTGCGGAGAGGCGAGTTGGGCGTCTACCTCGTGCTGCCCGAAAAGATTCTGGAGGAGGGGCGCGCGGAATACTACGGGCGCAACGTGAGCGACCCGATCACCACTTCGCAACTGCGCCACAGTTTGAACCGCGCCGTCATCGAACAGCGTTTGCGCGAGGCGAACATAGATCAAAATCGCGTGCGCCAGTTGTCGAAAAATATCGTGTTGGAGACGACGAAGGTCAGCGAGGGCGGGCTGGAGCGCGACAGCGGCGGCGGCTTCGCGCTGGCGATGTTCGTCGGTCTTTTCATCTACATGGCGATTTTGATGTACGGGCAGGTCATCCTCTCGTCGGTCGTGGAAGAGAAGACGACGCGCGTGTCTGAGGTGTTGTTCTCGTCGGTCAAACCGTTTCACCTGATGCTCGGAAAACTGGCGGGCGTCGCGCTCGTCGCGATCACGCAGTACGCGCTGTGGGCGGTGGCGTTCGGCGCGTTCGCGCTCTACGGCGTCGGGATGCTGTCGGCGCGCGGGATGGACGTGCCGTTGCCGCGCCTGCCGTTTTCTTTCGTCCTCTACGCCCTCGTGTTCTTCGTGCTCGGCTTTTTGATGTACGCCACGATCTATCTGATCGTCGCCGCGATGGTGACGACGGAGAAGGAGGCGAGTCAGATGGCGATGCCCGTCATCTTCCTCTCCGTCGTCAGCATCTATCTGGCGTTCCCCGTCATTCGCAACCCGAACTCGTCCTTCTCGTTCTGGGTCTCCATCGCGCCGTTCTTCTCGCCGATCACGATGCTCGTCAGGATCGTGACGGAGACGCCGCCCTTCTGGCAGATCGCGCTCTCGCTCGTCGTCGGGATGGCGAGCGTCGTCTTCTTCGTCTGGCTGGCGGCGCGCGTCTACCGCGTCGGCATGTTGATGTACGGCAAGAGCGCGAGCCTCCCCGAAGTGCTGCGCTGGCTCAAGCAGAGTTAGGAGTTGTCCGTGGTTAGTTGTCCGTGGTCAGTAGTCAGTTGACCGTGGTTTGTGGTTCGCGTGCAACTAACCGAAGATAAGAGTTTCGACTTTGACCGGACGAAAACAACTGACCACGAACAACTGACAATTGACAAATTTTTATGGCTACTGAGATCGAGAAGAAGTACCGCGTGAGCGAAGCGGAGGCGGAGAGTTTGCGCGTGCGCCTGCGCGCCTGTGGGGCGGAGGAGCACGGCGAGGAGTTTGAGGAGAACACTCTGTACGCGGGGCCGGGGCTTGAGCGCGGGGGGCGCGTGCTGCGGCTGCGGCGCGTGCGGGGCGGCCGCGCGGTCTTCACTTTCAAAGAGAGCATGCCCGGTTCAGAAGGGATCAAGCGGCGGCGCGAGGACGAGACGGTGGTGTCAGACCCGGAAGCCCTCGCCGCCATCCTCGACGCGCTCGGCTACGTGCCCGCCGCCGTCTACGAGAAGCGCAGGGAGACGTGGCTCGTGGCGGGCGTCGAAGTCGTGATAGACGAACTGCCGTTCGGCCGGTTCGTCGAGATCGAAGGTGCGGAGGAGTTGATCCTTGAGGCCGAGCGTCTGCTCGAACTCAGCGCGACGCTGGCCGAGTTGAAGTCTTACCCGCAGTTAACTCTGGAAAACGGGACGCGCCGCGGCGCGTCGGTCGAGGCGCGATTCGAGCAAGGCGAAGTTGAATCGGGTTGACGATGCGCGCGGGAGTTTCGCCCCCGCACTGATCAAAAGTTGCTCCTCTCACTTTATTAAAAGTCGTACCACTTACTTTCAAGCCACGATGAACCTGTCATACATCTCGCCGAAAGCGACCGTCAGGGAGAGCCTCATACACGGGCGCGGGCTGTTCGCGGTCGGGGCGTTCGCGAAGGATGAAGTCGTCGCGGTGAAGGGCGGGCACGTCTTCGACCGCCGCACGCTCGTCGAGGTTGAACCCGTGCTCGGCCCGGCCGAGATACAGATCGGCGAAGACCTCTTCATCGGCCCGCTCGCGGAAAGCGAACGAGAGGGAAGCATGATCTACAGCAACCACTCGTGCGAACCGAACATCGGCGTGCGGGGGCAGATCGTCTTCGTCGCCATGCGCGACATCGCGGCCGGTGAAGAGTTGACGCACGATTGGGCGACGACCGACGACGACACTTACCGCATGGAATGTCTCTGCGGCGCGCCCGCCTGCCGGAAGATCGTCACGGGGCAGGATTGGCGGCGCACGGAGTT
>JAUZFQ010000213.1 GCA_030838445.1 Pyrinomonadaceae bacterium
GCTCAACCCGTCGCACGTCTCGCCCAACTGTTCTGCCGTGCCGCTCTCCCAGTTCACGAACACGTCGACGCCGACCAACTCCTTCTTCTCGACCGCCCCCGTGCCCGCGCCCGCCGTGCTCGTCTGGTCGCCGCCGCCCTCGTTGTACTTGACGGCCTTCAACGTCTGCGGCGACTGCCCCAGACGCTCAACCACGGCCGCCGCGAACTCGCGCGTGCCGACCTTCTGCTTGCTCACGCCCTCTGCGTAGATGTCATAGGTGTGAACGCCGTCTTCCACGGCGCGCAGCCACGCGTTGTGGACGCGCTCGGCCACGTCCGGCTGGTTGATGTGGACGAGCATCATCACCGCGCCGAGCAGAAGGCCGGACGGGTTGGCGAGATTCTGTCCGGCGCGTCGCGGCGCGGAGCCGTGGATGGCCTCGAACATCGCGCCCGACGTGCCGATGTTGGCCGACCCGGCGAGTCCGACCGAGCCTGCGATCTGCGCGGCCACGTCCGAGAGGATGTCGCCGTAGAGGTTCGGCATGACCACGACGTCGAAGGCTTCGGGCGTGTCGGCGAGTTTGGCCGCGCCGATGTCCACGATCCAGTGCTCGTTTTCGAGGTCGGCGTACTCGGCTGCGATCTCGTCGAAGACTTTATGGAAGAGACCGTCGGTCATCTTCATGATGTTGTCTTTCGTGAAGCACGTCACCTTCTTGCGGTTGTTGCGCCGCGCGTACTCGAAGGCGTAACGCACTATCTTCTCGCAACCCGGTCGCGAGATGAGTTTCAAACATTGATAGACCTGCGCCGTCTGCCGGTGCTCGATCCCCGCGTAGAGGTCTTCCTCGTTCTCGCGGACGATCACCACGTCCATCTTCGGGTGCTTCGTGTCAACGAACGGGTGATACGAGACGCACGGGCGCACGTTGGCGTAGAGGCCGAGCGTCTTCCTGACCGTCACGTTGAGGCTCTTGAAGCCGCCGCCCTGCGGCGTCGTGATCGGCGCTTTCAGAAAAACTTTCGTGCGGCGCAGAGAGTCCCACGCGCTCGCCGGTATCCCTGCGGTGTCGCCGCGCAGATAAACCTGCTCGCCGATCTCAATCGTCTCAATCTCTATGCGCGCGCCCGCTTCCTTCAAAATGTGGAGCGTCGCCTCCATGATCTCGGGGCCGATGCCGTCGCCGTGCGCGACCGTGATGGGAACATTCTGTGCCATGATTTTAGTTCGAGCACCTTTCGCTAAATTCGGATTTTAAGAAGACTACTCAGGTGGCCGATAGCTTACTACTTTTCACCCGCCGCCCGAAAGTTTGCGACGCCCAAACTCGACGGCGTGCCCTGCGTGAACTCGCGTTGAAGATTCGACCACGGCGGCGCGAAGGCGTGGGGCGCGTCTTCCCCACAGGCGCGTAAATTTAGTATGATGCCGGTGTGCCGAACCCCCATGCGAGCGAAGGGCGGGAGGAGTTTTTGCGCCGGGAATCGGCACGAGCACGCCCCCCCACCAGCATCCCCCATGAAGAGTTGCGCCCGCCGCGCGACGTGCGCCCCGCACGCGAGAACTTGCCCGCACCGACATCCGACGGAACAACTAGATGCTGAATTTGACTCGCTCCAGTTGGGGGCGTTACCTCATCGCCGTCTTAACGGTCGCCGCGTCGCTGCTCAGCACGTTCGCGTTGTGGCCGTTCAACCAGCCGGTGCGGCTCGCCTTCTTTTACGCGGCGGTCGTCGTCAGCACGATCTACGGCGGCCTGCGCGCGGGACTGCTCGCCATCGCGCTCGCCGTCGTCGCCAGCGCTTACTTCTTTTTCGCCCCGACCAATTCCTTCAACCTCGGAACGACGGCGTTTCTCCAACTGGGCGTCTTCATCGTGGTCACGCTCTTGATCGCCTTCGTGATCGAGCGGGGCAATCGCGCCGAGAGCAACCTGACGGTTTCCGAGCGACGCTTCCGCCAGTTGGCCGACAACATTGATCAGGTCTTCTGGGTCTACGATCTCAAGGAGGCCAGAGTCGTCTACGCGAACCCGGCTTACGAGATCATCTGGGGCGACACGCGCGAGAACCTCTACAAAGACCACGACACTTTTTTAAACATCCTGCACCCCGACGACCGCGAGCGCGTGTCGGTTTCGCTGAGGCGGCAGCACGCGGGGTCGCGCACCGAAGAGGAGTATCGCATCGTGCGGCGCGACGGCACGGTGCGCTGGATTCGCGACCGTGCCTTCCCCGTCCGCGACGAGCAGGGCACGTTGTTTCGCATCGTCGGCATCGCCGAAGACGTGACCGAGGACAGGGCGGCGGAGAAGGCTCTGCGCGAACAGACCGAGGCGGTCGAGACGGTCAACCGCGTCGGGCAGATGCTCGCGGGCGAACTCGACTTGCACAAACTCGTGCAGGCCGTCACCGACGCCGCGACCGAACTGACGGGCGCGCACTTCGGCTCATTCTTCTACAACGTGCTGGACGAACACGGCGCGTCCTACATGCTCTACACGCTCTCCGGCGTGCCGCGCGAAACGTTCGCACACTTCCCCATGCCGCGCGCCACAGACCTCTTCGGCCCCACCTTCCGCGGCGAAGGCACGCTCCGCATCGAAGACGTAAGACTCGATGCGCGCTACGGCAAGAACTCTCCTTACTTCGGAATGCCGGAAGGTCATCTGCCCGTCGTCAGTTATCTGGCCGTGCCCGTCGTCTCGCGTTCGGGCGAGGTGCTCGGCGGGCTGTTCTTCGGCCACGAAGAGGCGGGCATCTTCACGGCGCGCGCCGCCGGGATCGTCGAGGGACTCGCCGCGCAGGCCGCCATCGCCATGGACAACGCGCGTCTCTTTGAAGTCGCTAAAGAAGAGCGCGCGAACGCAGAGGCCAACGAGCGCTACTACCGTTTTCTCGCCGAGGCCATCCCGGAGATCATCTGGACGG
>JAUZFQ010000004.1 GCA_030838445.1 Pyrinomonadaceae bacterium
AGTTCCCAAGACTTGGATGCAAACTTTACACCACACCCCGTGACGCGGCGGCCGAGCTTGTCCGGCTCGCAAACCCGCCTCGTGAAAAACAATGCGCCGCCGGGGTCTCGAACCCCGTCTCCGTCGCTTAAGAGGCGACTGCTGCACCCGTATAGCTCGCGGCGCGCGCGTGAAGTTGAGCGGAACTGAACGGACTCGAACCGTCATCGGCTCCGTTGACAACGGAGTGCCTCACCTCTCGGCCACAGCTCCAAAAAAAGTAGTAGCGCGTAACGGATTTGAACCGTTGCTCTCCTGATCGAGAATCAGGCGGCTTGAACCGGACTCGCCCAACGCGCCGCGCGTAGAAGTTGTGGGTCGGCTGGCGAGAATCGAACTCGTCGTCTTCGCATCCACAGTGCGACGCTCTGCCGTTGAGCTACAGCCAACACGAAACCTGATAGGGATGGCGGGACTCGAACCCGCACACGCTTGATTGAAAATCAAGTTGCTTAATCCGTTTGCATACATCCCCATGTGAGAGAGTTTGGTGCGCGCGGAAAGAGTCGAACTTTCAACATGCAGTTTTTGAGACTGCCGCCTCTGCCGTTTGGGCTACACGCGCGCGTCTGATGCGGAAGGTGGGACTCGAACCCACAGCCTTGTGAAGGATCAGTTTTTAAGACTGACGCGTTTGCCTCTTACGCCACTCCCGCCCGAAACTTCGATGCTGGAGGTGGGACTTGAACCCACACTGAGACTCGTGCTCTCGGCGCACTCAACGCCGCGCGTCTGCCTGTTCCGCCACTCCAGCTTGCACTGCCCTCGCTCGAAAAATGCCGACGAAGAGAGTCGAACTCTTACTGTCTAGTTTCTAAAACTAGCGCCTCTGCCATTGGGCTACGTCGGCTTATAAATAGTTCCGGGGGAAGGAGTCGAACCCTCATCTCCTGATCCAAAGTCAGGCGTCACTGCCGGTTAGACGACCCCGGAATAGATAGAAAGAACCCGGCGCGATTTGAACGCGCGACCTCAAGTTCCGCAAACTTGTGCTCTCATTCCGCTGAGCTACGGGTTCAGGGATTGCGGATTTCGGATTGCGGAATGCGGATTAGAAAACAAGTTAGTGTTTTTCAATCCGCAATCCGAAATCCGCATTCCGCAATTCGATTGGCGGAGGCGGCAGGAGTTGAACCTGCACGGGACGCTTTCGCCCGACTGTGTAGCAGACAGTTCCGGCTACCAATTTCGGCACGCCTCCGAAGTTAAGAAAGTTGACGGAGAGTAGAGGACTCGAACCCCCATGAGCTTTCGGCTCTCCAGTTTTCAAGACTGGTGCCAGACCGTTTTGGCGTACCCTCCGCGAAGCTGACAGGAGCATTCGGATTTGAACCGAAAACAGCGATTTTGGAGACCGCCGTGTTGCCAGTTACACCATGCTCCTTCAATTAAAGTTGCGATGCGTGCGGTAGGACTTGCACCTACGAAGTCCGTAGACGCCTGATTTACAGTCAGGTGCTTTTGCTGCTCAGCCACGCACGCCCGAAAATTTGCTATAGTAAAAAACACGAGGGCAGAGAGATGAGCGGCTCCGCTAGACACACTACGGCGCACACTTCTCCTAAGGACGGCGCGGCCTACGGGACTCTCGCAAAGCACTGAGGCCGCACCATCCAAACTGAAGGCATCAACTGCCCTCGTCCGTACAAAAATCAATTCGGTTATCAAACAACAAAAAGAGCGGGCCTTTTTGGCTTCACAGGGAAGCCGGCCCGCTCCTTCAATTCTCTTAAAGCTATTTTCGAGAGTTGGGAGCGGGAGGCCGCTCCCGCTTTTTAAATTAGATTGCTCCGACGATCAGAATTCCAGAGGTTGATCGTGGAATTCGCGCCTTCGCGCATGAGTTCGCCGCCGGGCAGATAGGTCGCTAACGCACCCGGACACAAGACCGCCGCCGCGCCGCCTTTGACGACGCTAAACAGTCCGGCGCACGTCCGTCGCGAAGCCCCGCGGCCTCTGGCGTCTGTGCTGTTCGTATGTGTCCGTTTCGTTGACATCGAAGTTCTCATTCTTTCCCGCGCGCACATTTCACTTTCCCGCGCGCCAGACATATATAAACTCGACAGAGGATATTGTCAACACTTTTTTTGTCTGTATCAATGATCGCCCGAAATCAGGGCGTGAACTTGCCCGGCGCGGAAGGCGTCGGCACGCGCGACGCGGCGGCGAGTAGCCGTCTCGACAAGGCCAGAGGCTTTTGCTACAGTCTCGCGAGCCTTGGGCGCGCACTCCCCGCGCACGCGCGCGACTCGTCGCAGCTTCGCGTACCTTCTCGTATTGATCCCGGAGACAAACGTTTTGGAAGCCAAAGATAAAATCCACCCGCAGGCGTCAGAGCATTTTGCGGCGGCGCAGGCACAGCCGCCACAGCCGCAGCAGCAGGTGTGCGTCGAATGTTTGGAGGCAGCGACGGAGACGGTCGCGTCGCGGCGTGGTGAGACGCTGTGCGCGAATTGCGCGAAGAGTTATTACGTCGCCTGCGCGCGCTGCCGCGGCCTGATCCCGCAGGATGAGGCGCTCATGCGTCACGACGCCGTGCACTGTTCCGACTGCGACGCGGAAGCGTTGGCGCAAGTTGCGGCGGGCAACGCGCCGGACGACGCGGAGTTGGAAACGCTCGTCTCGGAATACATCGGGCTGCACGCCGAAGAGAAGCGCATCAAGGATCGTCTGGACGAGATCAAGGAACAACTCAAGGCGGCGGCCGCGGCACGTGAGCGCGTGGCGGGCGCGGTGACTCTGCGCGGCGAAGACGGCGCGGTGAAATGCAGCTTCAAGACGAATTTGAAGTGCGACCCGGAGAAGGTGGGCGCGCTCGAAAGCCGACTTGAGCCTGATGCGTTCGCCGCGCTCTTTGAACGCAAGGTCAGCTACAGCCCGGTCAAAGATCAACTCGAAAAGTTTCTGTCAAGCGACGCCGGGACGGACGCGAACTTGTGCGAACTGATTCTCGCCGCCGTCGAGCGGACGGAGACGCCGACGCTCACCGTGGTGCGCCCGAAGAAATAAACTCGCGCGTCGTCCGTAGTCTCGTGCGTCATCAGTAGTCGCGCGTCTCGTTTCATAAGCCTCGCGCATCGTCCGGGGCGCGGCGAGACGTGACGCAGTTTTCAACGTAAGCAACTCACCGAAAGAAATTCAGCCCTCGACTTCAAGAAATTCAGTCCCCGACTCCCTCGCATGTCTGACGCTCCCGCAGCCAACGAAAACATTTTCACCGAGCGCACGCTCGGCGCGCACCGGCTCGCGCAGTACGTCTCGCGCAACCGTTGCGAACGCTATTTGCGGCTCGCGCTCTTTCCCTCGGAAGCGAAGCAGGTCGCGGCGCGTTATCGCGTGGGCTTTGAAAACCTCTCGCCGCTGCTGTCCGAATCGGGACAGCAGTTTGAACGCGAGCAGGTGTCGGAACTCGGTGCGCGCGCCGACGTGCGTAATTTGCAGAACACCTCGGCGGCGGCCTTCGTTTCCGCTTTGAAGTCGCAGGCGGCGGGGCGGCGCACCTACTACTATCAGGCGCGGCTCGAAGGGCGCATTGGCGGTTGCAGTTGCGAAGGCTACCCCGACCTCGTCGAGATCGAGCGGCGCACCGGAGTTGAGAGCGACACGGTTGACGTGACCGTCATTGACATCAAGGCGAGCCGGCGCGAGACGGTGGGCTATCGCCTGCAAGTTGCCTTCTACGCGCGGCTGCTCGGCGACACGCTCGGCGAAGCCGGACTCAAGCCCGCCTCGTTCAAAGGCGCGATTGCCGCGCGCGACTCGGAACTCGCGCCCGATCAGATCGAGCGGTTCGACCTCTCATTGTATCTCGATGAGATCGAGCAACTCGTCGCGGCCGCCGATTCGGATGTCGCGCGCGCCACGGCTCGCAGTTTCGCGGACGCTTCCTACCATCTCGGCGCGCATTGCGACGGCTGCCCTTACAACGCGGTCTGCTTCATTGACACGGCCGAACGCGAAGACCTCTCGCTCGTCCCCGCGCTGACGGCGACGGAGAAGGGCGCGCTCCACAGCGTCGGCGTGAGGACGGCGCGCGAACTTTCGCGCTTGATGGATTACGGCACGGGCGCGATGCTGCCCGCGCCCGGAAGGGAGGGTGATGTGGAGCGGATCAGTGCGCGTTGGCCGCTCGGCAGTCGCCTGCCCGTCCTCGCGCAACGCGCGCGCGCCGCGCTCAGAAGATTCGACCGGAACGTCGAGGCGAAGCGTTACCTGCTCGGCGCGGATTGGGGGTCGCTGCCGGACGAGCGGCAGTATTCGAACCTGATCAAAGTTTACGTTGACGCCGAGCGCGATCATCTTGAGGATAAAGTTTACCTGCTGGCCGGGGTCGTCGCGGGGCCTGCGGGTTCAATCGAGATCGTCGAGCACACGCAGACCAAGCCCGACTTGGAGAGCGAGCGCGCTCTGCTCATCCAGTGGGTCGCGCGTTTGCTCCCGGCGATTGCGCGCGTGGCCGATTCACCTGCCGCGCCCGTCCACGTCTACCTCTACGACCGGCGCGGGCAGCGTTCACTACTCGACGCGCTCGCGCGCCACTTCGCGGCCGTCTGCGCGATCCCGGCTTTCTACGATCTGCTGACCTCCACGCCCGCGCTGACGCAGGGCATGATCTCTTTCCTCAGTGAAGAAGTGGGCGAGCGTCTGAACCTCGGCGCGGTCTGCCAGAACTTGTATGAAGTCGCGCGCGAGATGGGCTTCAAGTGGCGCGACGGCGAACGCGAGTTTCTCAAGACTTTCCGCGCGCGCGTCTTCGACAACACGCGCGCCTTCACGCGCGACGCGCGGACGGGCGCGTTCGTCGTCGCCGCGCCGGACGAAAAGACGGGTCGTGTCGCGTGGGTCGAATCCGCCGCGCGCTTCGGCACGGAGATTCCGCTCGAATACGCCTACGCCGCTTGGGGGTTGCTCGGCGAGTCGCCGGAGATGGCGAACGAGGCGCGCGCGCAGGTGCGCGGCTTTCTGGGCACGACGTTGGAAGACGTGTGCGCGCTCGCCGTCGAACGCTGCCGCGCGCTGCGTTTCATCGAAGAGAGTTTCCAGTACAAGAACAGACAGGTCGAGAAAGAACCGCTCTCGCTCGCGCGTCTCGACCAGACGGAACTCGACGCGACGGCCGTCCCGCTCCACCGCGCGCTCGAAGATTTCCTCTACCTCGAACACCACGCGAAGATGCAGGAGTTGCTGCTGCACCTCTCGCTCCCGCCCGAACAGCGCGCGGCGGGTGGGCGCACGCTCGTCGTCCGTTGCGACGCTTACGAACGGACGGACGGCGGCGAAGACCGCGCCGGGTTCAGCTTCTCCAAAACTGACGGCGCGACGTTGAACGTCGCGGACATGGCCGCGCTCCGTTTCCGCGAAGGCGACTGGGTGGTCTTGAACCCGCTCGCAGACGAGGAGGGCAAAGCCTTGACCGCGCGCAAACTCGTGCGCGGGCGTCTCGCGGTCGTCGAAGAGTTGGGAGACGCGCGCGTCTCCCTGCGCCTGCTCTCGATGAATTTCAAGAACTCGGATTTTCGTTATCGTCACTGGGCGTTCAAACCGGAGGCGGGCGCGGTCTGCACGATTGACGAGATGGCCGACGATCTCAACGCCGATAAGTTTCTCGACGCTTGCCGTCACGCCGCGTCGAACCATCTCTACCACTGGCTCGCGGACGCGTCGGAAGGGAAGCGCGCGCGCGGCGTGCGGCCGAAGCGGCAGCGCGACGCGTCGGAGATCGCCGCGCTGGCGTCGCGCGCGCAAGCCCCGCACGGGTTAACCGGGGCGCAGTCGCGCGTGGTCGGCGGCTACTTGCAGGAGCGCGTGCTCGTCTTGCAGGGGCCGCCGGGAACGGGCAAGAGTCACACGCTCGGCTTCGCCGTGCTCGCGCGTGCGCTCGCGCTCTCGACCCCGGCGCGGCCGTTCCGCGTCGCCGTCGCGGCCAAGACGCACGCGGCCAGTTCGATTGCGCTCGCCAGCGTCGCGCGCGGTGCGCGTCAACTCGCGCGGGCGGGCGCGGGCGATGCGCGACTCGCGCCGCTCGCACGCCTGCGCGTAGCGAAGATTTGCAACGACGCGGGCGAGGTATTAGCTGATGGCGTCGAGCGTCTGTTCGCCGGAGGGGGCGACGAACAGAGCGCGGGCGAGCAGTGGGCGACGTTGCTCGGCGAGCCGCTGCTTGTAGTCGGCGGCACGCCGGGCGGGATTTACAATCTGGTGAAGAAGGGTGCGTCGAAGGGGAAGGCGATTGACTGGACGCAGGAGTTGTTCGATCTCGTCATCGTGGACGAGGCTTCGCAGATGGGCATCGCGGAAGCTCTGACGGCGGCGGCCTTCCTGCGCGGCGACGGCCAGTTCATCGCCATCGGCGACCACCGCCAGATGCCGCCCATCCTCGCGCACGCGTGGGACAGGGAGAGCCGCCGCGATCTCAAACACGCCCAACCGCACCTCTCCATCTTCGAGACGCTGCGCGCGCTCGGCTTCGCGGGCGAAGCGCTCGATCAATCGTTCCGCATCCCCACGGAGATCGCGTCGTTCCTCCAACGCCACGTCTACGCCGAGGACGGCATCAACTTTCGTTCGGACAACCGCGTGCGGATGGCTTCGGACGACGCGCTCGACGGCTGGCTCGGCGCGGCCTTCTCGCCCGAACACTCGCTCGTCGTCATCGAGCACGACGAGAGCGGTTCGCAACAGTCGAACGAGTTCGAGGCCGCGCTGGTCGAAGCGTTGGCCGAAGTGGCGTGCGAGAAACTTGGGTGCGGCGGCGAGGGCGGCCTCGGCGTCGTCGTTCCGCACCGGGCGCAGAAGTCGCTGTTGCGCGCGCGCCTGCCGCATCTGGCGAGTTCGATTGACACGGTGGAACGCTTTCAGGGCGGCGAGCGCGAACTGATCATTTTGTCGGCCACCGTCTCCGACCGCGAGTTTGCGCGCGCCGAGAGCGGCTTCCTGCTCGAACCGCGACGCCTGACGGTCGCCATCTCGCGCCCGAAGCGAAAACTCATCGTCATCGCCTCGCGCGCCGTCTTCGATCTCATCCCCGCCGATCTGGACGAGTACGAGCGCGGCGCGCTGTGGAAGTACCTGCGCCACGAGTGCGGCCGGACGACGCTCTGGGAGGGCGACATCAAAGGGCATCGCGTGCGCGTGCGGACGCTGTGCGAGAGTTGAAAGAACACCCGCCTTACTTTAGCGATCAGGAAAGCCCCGCGCTGTGACAGCACGGGGCTTTCTTCTTGCTCACGTCGGACGCGTGGCGGTGTTTACTATTTCGTGAAGCGGCGGTTACTGCTTCACGAAGACGCGCTTCGTTTTCTGCACGCCCTGCTCGCCGCTGAAAGCCATCTCCATCGTGAGGGTTTTGCTGTCCGCCGAGAGCGTCCACTTGCGCGTGGCCGAAAATTCGACGGAGCCTTGCGGCCCTTCAACCGTGGCGGCCTCGCTCACGTCCAGCCCCATGCCGTCGGCCGTCCACTTCGTCGTGCGCTTGCCTTTGCCGGTCACGTCCGGCTGCGGGATGGGCGGCGTGAAGTCAACTTCCTTGCCGTCGGCGACGAATTTGTCTTTGACGGAGCGTTCGCCCTGCGGCCCTTTGACCGTCGTCTCCACCTCGATCACGTCGCCGGTCTGCTTGATGTTGAGTGTGTACTCGACGCCTTCGGCGACGCCTTCGGTCTTCGCCTTGTCCATCACCCACTTGCCGCTGAAGTCGGCCTTCGCCGCCGCCGAGGCGACGACCAGACTCAAAGCGACGAGCGCCACGGCGGCGACGCCGCCTGCTGCGATCTTGCGTTTCATGTAAAACTCTCCTTTTCGCGGGGGTCGAATCTAAATCTGCGGGAACTGCACACGGTAATACGCGAGGCGGCGAAAATCGTTTCGCCCGTCAGACACAAAATTCCGCGCGCGTGTCTTCGAGAAATTGGAACGGGAGGGACGAAGAGAAGCGCGCGTTGTGACTGACGCGCGCTACTTCTGTTGGCCGGAGTGCATGCCGGACACGCGCAGCACGCGCCCACGTCAGGAGCGATTGACGTGAGCGCGTGCCGCGTATGTGTACGCCACTTACTGCTGGGGCGTGGCCGGGCTGGCCGAAGTCGCACCGGCGGCCGTCTCGCCGCCGACGATGATCAGGCTGCCGCCCATCCGCACGCCGGACAACATGAGATTGCTGTCCTTGTCCTTCGCGGTCAGGTAGTTCACCTGTGAAGCGCCCTTCAACTCTTCCAGACGACCCGTGGCCTTCGCGACGACCTTCCGGTTCTTGCGAATCGTCAACTCGTTGGTCTTCTCGTCAAAGGACACTACGTAATCGCCCTTCTTGACGAGCGTGTCACCGACTTTGATGTCCTGACTAAATGTCACGGTCTTCGACTTCCCGCCGGCAAGCGCGACGGAGCCGAGCAGCATGCAGAGTACGAGGGAAATTGCGACGCGGTGCAAACTCTTTTTCATCATATCAACCTTTCCTAGCCCACTTGGGGTGTATGTGTTCGGGGTTCTGACTTCAAGGAGGAACGCCTTCGAGTTCCGCCACCTTGAACGCCGCCGCCCGCGAAAGGTTTGCACAATGTGACGAGCCGCGCATGACAGTGACGGGCAGCTTGAACAGTGGGACGAAATCATGAACACGCGTCGCGAGCGCGTGCGTTGATGAAGAATGGAAGGATGTAAAGAGACGTGGGCGGCCAACCGTGATTTAATCGGTTGGCCGCCCACGTATGTTAGTCGTCAGCGTTTTTAGTTGTGCGAACGCCGTGTTTAGGGCAGAGCCTCCACGTTGACGAGGAAGCGGAACTGGCCGTCCTGCATCACGCCGAGCAGGAAGCGCACGTTGATGCTCGCTCCGTTGGCGAGCGTGCCGCCGGGGAGGGCGACCGTCACGCTTGAGTTAAGACCGCCTCCGTTCAGTTGCACCGGCGCTTCGAGGGTTGAGCCGATGATGGTGATCAAGCCGCCGTTAGCGGTTGTGTCAACGGAAGTGATCAGACGCAAGTCGGCCGTGCCCGGGGGCGGCGGGGTCGTGCCGGTGCGAGTCGTCACGTCCACGAGGCGGAAGCGTAAGGCGCTGATGGCCGCTCCCGTCGTGTTGGTGAACTTGCGCCGGATGTCGAGCGTGCCGAAGGCAGCATTGACCGGGTTCGCCCCGGCCGCGCTACGAATGCGGTTGGGCGGAGCGGTCGAGGCAGCCGTCGGGTCTATCAGCGACGCCTTGATCGTGGCGTTGCGCTGGATGGGCGAGGCGAGATTTTCCGGCCCCGGTGCGCCGAGCGTCGAAACGCGCGTGCTGAAGACGGCGTTGGTGATGGAGACGAAGAGGAAATCGGCGTCGTTGTTGCCGGAGTCCTGCGGCGTGCCGCTGCTGAGTTGACGCACGAAACTATACTCGCCGTTGACGGTGATACCGCCCGTGCCCGCGCCGCTCGGCGTGAGAGGCGTGCCCTCGTAGAAGAGCGGGTCGCGGTTGTCGAAACCGGCCGAGTCGATGCGATTGGCGACGGAGGCAACCGCCCCGGCGAACAATCCGACGCCTGAGCCGTCAGGGATGTCGGCGGTCAAACTTCCGTTCGAAGCGGTGAGCGCGCCGAGGCTGTAGGCCGCGCCCGTGGCGAGATAGTGGCCGCGCGCGGGAATGACCGTCGTGCTGCTGCCGATTGCGCCGGGCGCGGTGAACACTGTGGCCGGTGTGCCGGCGGCGTTCAGGGCTTGGAGCGTAAAGCCGCTGATGTCGAGCGCGCTGTTCGTGGCGTTGTATAACTCGACGAACTCGTCCGTCCCACTGGCAAGGCCGTGGAAGCGAAGTTCGCTGATGACGACTTGCCCTGAGGTAGCAGGCGGCGCGGGGGCGGGCGTGACGGTGATGACGGCCGTGCCGGTCGCGTTCTGCCCATCGGGGTTGATGATGGTCACGTCCTTCGTGCCGACAGTCGCTCCGACGGTCGAGATGTTGAGCGTCACTTGCGTCGGGCTGTTGTAGGTCACACTGTTGACGGTGACGCCGCCGGTCACGGTCGCGTTGATGTGATTGAAGGGCAAGGCCGGAGCGGCGAGATTTGCGCCCGGATCGTAGAAGCCGGAACCGGCCACGGACGTGCCTGTCACGACGACGTTGGTGGAAGCCGAACCGGCGGCGACGGCCGGAGGCACGGCGGCGGTCGGTGTTGCGGGCGGCGGCGCGGCGAGTCTGGCGACGCGCGTGCCGTAGGTGTTCGTGCCGTTGCAGTATTCCTGAATCGTCCACATCGTCATGTCGTCAAGCGGGTCGAGCGACGTGAAAGAGTAATCGCCCCAGCGGCGCGGCGGGCCGGGGTCGCCCGGCGGGTTATAAGCCGTGGCCGTAGAGGTGTAGATGTTGACCGCGCCGGTCGTGCCGAGCGTGTCGGAGGCGAGACGGCCGTTGGTCGCGGCGTCGGCGCGGACGGGAGTTCCGGCGGTGCTGTAACCGATGGCGGCGTGCCCCTGACCGGACACCATCACGGACGGCAGCCAGTATTGCCGCGCGGCGGCTTGAGTGACGTTGGCGGCATCGAAGATCGTGCCCGTCTGGTTGAAAGTCGGCGTCCCGGTGTTGGGCGGGACGATGAGTTCATACCAGCGAACGGCCATGCGCCGGTTGGTGGCGTTGGTGGAAGCGACGCCCGTGTTGAGCGTCGTGAAACTGTGCGCCGTCCACAGCCTGCCGTTGCGGATGTGCGCGGCGTAGAGGCGGTCGTCGAGTCCGTCGAGCCTGCCGTTCGTGCCGCCGGTATTGCCGAGATGGTCGACGTTGATGGCCGACGTGGTCGTGCCGGGCGTGGTTATGGGGATGTCTGCGGAGATAGTGGGCGTGCCGCCGGGGTCGCTGACGCGGCGCATGTTGAGTCGGCCGAATGCCGCGGCGCTGACGCCGATGAAGTAGCCTTCGGTGGCCGACGGGTTGTAGTTGTCCACGCCGCGCGGGTCGAGCATTCCGTCCGTGCCGAGGAGATTACGGAAGGCGGTCGTGACGATGGGGCCGCCGCTCAAGACCGAACTCTTGCGGACGACGAAAGCCGAGGTGTTCTGGAAAGAACCCGCGAGGCTGAACATGTCGCCACCGATGTAGAGCGCGTTGGCGTCAACGCCAAGCGACGGGTAGTCGAGAAATTGGGCGGTCGAGGGGATGCCGCCGACCGTGTCCTGCTGGAAGAAGTAGAACGTCCAGACGGTGCTCCCCGTGATGGCGTTTGAACTGGCCGCGTCGGAGACGGCGACGAGGACGCGGTTCGACTTCGTCGTCGCGCCGGTCGTGCCGTTGAGGATCGCGTCTATGATGACCAGAATCCAGCGTCCCGACAGGCGGTCGTAGCGCACCTGCGGATCGGTGGAGAAGACCACTTCGCCCGCGCCGGGCGGGGTCATCACGGGGGCGAAGAACACGTCCGAGTCAACGTTCATCACGCCGTCGGCCACGCCGGTCGTCTTGTTGAAAGTGCGCAGGCGGCCGTTGAGAAAGACGAAGAACTGCGTGGGGCCGACTGCGCCCATCGTATCGGGAGGGAACGCGCCGGTTTCGGTCGGGCCGGTCACGGTGTCGAAGTTCAAGCCGACGGCCTGCGGAGCGAGCGGCTGGATGACGCCCACGGCTTTCTTGCCTTTCGCGAGCGTGCCCTTACGCGCGTTCGCTCCGAAGTCAAAAGGCGTGCTTGCGATGGGCTGCGCGTCCGGGTCTTGTGGGCGCTCATTGCGTCCCTCGATTTCGCGCTCCTGCATGAGCAGGCGTGGATTACGTGTGGGCGGCGCTTTCAACTGATCGCGCATCAGGTCGTCGGTCGTTCTCGTCACGCCGACATCGCCCGACCAGGGGATGCCTTGGGTGTCACGAGTCTGCGAAACGGAGTAGGCGTCCTGCGTTGCTTTCAGGCGACCGCGGCCGTAGCGCTCCCGCTCCCCGCCGCGCCGCTTCTCTCTCTCTCGTTCCTTATTGCGCGGTAGAGTTGTTGAAGACGCTTCGCCGCCGGGAGAGACGCGGATGGCTGTGCGTTTCTGTGCGAGCGTGGGGTGGTAAATGGTAGAGGCTAACAAAGCGGCGCAGAGCGCCGGAGCCAAAGAATAGCGAATGGACAGGCTGAGCCTGTGGACGCCGCGCGAAAAGGGGGAATTTTTCATGTGGACTTCTCTCTTTTTAACTTAAAAGAACTTAGGGACGAATTACAGGTGGAGAGCGGCGTTTGCCTTCAAATGGTTTTGAACGCCTTGATCGTGACAGAGTTTGTTCAGTTGAACTAAGTTCGTGAACTAAGAAGCTAAGAGCCGAACCCGCGCTCGTGGAAAGCTCCTAACGAGGTGAGTGCGTCGGAGATTAACCCGTGTGGTTTACGACTGTCAATTATATTTACGAGGCGCACCCGTCGCGCGAGGTCGGTTCATACGCTGACAGCGCTTAAAGCGAGATCACTTGCGGCAGTCTTCAACGACATTTACGAACCCGCCCTTCGCTGCCGCGCGTGAGCGTGTAAGTTCCGACGGCTTGCGAAGTCTCCGTCAGCGTCACCGTCAGGCTAAGCCGCCCGCCGCTGACCTGACCCTCGTAGCGCGCCGGTTGGCGCACACGGTTAATACCGATGCGAATCGAGCCGCCGCCTTCGTGTACAAACGTGCCGCGCGCGTCGAAGCGTCCCTCGGCGTCGAGCGCAAGCTGCTCATCAATCGAGCCGTGCGCGCAATCGTATTGCACCGTCGCGCCCTTCTCTTCAACGTCGAGGCGGATATGAGCGCCGCCCCACACGCCGGGCGTCACGACACGCTCCGACGCACGCTTCGGCCTATCCTTCATCCTTCTCCTTCGTTGCGCCTCGCTCGTCCCGACGCACACGAGCGACAGCAACAGCGAAACGATCAGCGCTCGTTTTAATTTGCCATTCATAAAACTACAAAGGCACGAAAGTTCGTGCCCTTAGTTATTGAGTACACCCGGTAGGGCTCGAACCTACGACCTTTTGATTCGAAGTCAAACGCTCTATCCAACTGAGCTACGGGTGCGCGTTGGTGGACGCGCGGGAGGATAACATAGGCGCGTGCGTTTCGATTAATGCGAGGGGGCGGGTGCGCCGTCTTTGAGTAAGCCCGCTTGAAATTCTTGACGGATGAAGCGGACGAGGCCGCCGATCTGTTCGGGGTTGAGCCGTTTCTCGAAGGCGGGCATGCCGTCGCCGCCTTTGGCGATCTGGCGTGCGAACTGCGCGTCGGTGTGGTTGAGGCCGTGGCCTGATTTGAAGCTGGGGACTTTGAGCGTGCCGCCGTCGCCGATGTCGGTCAGGCCGCCTTCGCCGTTCTCGCGGTGGCAGCGGACGCAGGCGGCGTTGTAGGTGGTGCTTGCCGCGGCGAGTTCGTCGGCGGGCGCGGCGGGCGGCGCTGCGGGTGGAGCGTTCGTCGTGGCGGCGGCGTTCGTGTTGCCTGTTTGCGGAGTATTGTTGGCGCTCGCGCAGGCGAGAGCGAAAGCGGCGACGGCGGCGAGGAGCAACGCGAGTTTGAGATGCTTCATTGAAAGAGTGTCTCCAGATACAGGCGGCTTCAAGTTTCAGGTTGCGGATTTCAAGACCGACAACTTCTTCGTTCGGAAATCTGAAATTTGAAACTAATAGGTTG
>JAUZFQ010000028.1 GCA_030838445.1 Pyrinomonadaceae bacterium
ATGAACGTCACGTTCCGCCTGCCGTCGGAAGATTTGGAGAAGCAGTTCGTCCGTGAAGCCACTGAGGCCAAACTCGACGGCCTCAAAGGCCACCGCTCCGTCGGCGGCCTGCGCGCCTCCATCTACAATGCCTTCCCGCGCGAAGGCGTCGAAGCATTAGTCGAATTTATGAAAGAGTTCGAGCGCAAGAACGGCTAGACGGTAAAAGTATGAAGAGACTATTTCCCGTGTTGATTTTGATAGTAACCTGCGCGCTGTTCGTCGCCACGCCATCGACCACCCAGACGGTGAAACTGAGCGCGACGACGCAAGCGGAAGATAAAGTGACGCTTGCCGCGGAGAAGCGTCTGCGTAACGTGCGGCAGTTGACGTTCGGCGGCGAGAACGCCGAGGCGTATTTCAGCGGCGACGGCCGACAACTCATCTTCCAGTCGAAGCGCGAAGGTCGCGGCTGCGATCAGATTTACACGATGCGCGCCGACGGCTCGGACGTGCGCATGGTCTCGACGGGCAAGGGGCGCACGACCTGCTCCTACATCTTCCCGAAGAACCCGAAGCGCATCCTTTACGCCTCGACGCACCTCGCCTCGCCCGACTGCCCGCCCAACCCCGATTTCTCGAAAGGTTACGTCTGGGCGATCTACCCTTCGTACGACATCTTCACCGCCGACGCCGACGGCTCGAACGCGCGCGCTCTGACCAACACGCCCGGCTACGACGCCGAGGCCACCATCTCGCCCGACGGCAAGCGGATCATCTTCACCTCAATGCGCGACGGCGACCTCGACCTCTACACGATGGACACGACGGGGCGCAACGTCCGTCGTCTGACGACGGAACTCGGCTACGACGGCGGCGCGTTCTTCTCCGCCGACAGCAAGCAGATCGTCTACCGCTCCTACCACCCGCAGACGCCCGAACAGGTCGCGCGCTACAAGCAGAAGCTCGCGGAGAATTTGATCGAGCCGACCGTCTTCGAGGTCTGGGTGATGAACGCCGACGGCACGAACAAGCGGCAGGTGACCAAACTCGGCGCGGCCAGTTTCGCGCCCTACTTCTTCCCCGACGCGCGACGCATCATCTTCGCCTCGAACGTCAACGACCCCAAGCGGCGCAACTTCGACCTCTACGCCGTCAACACCGACGGCACGAACCTTGAGCGCATCACCTACGAAGAGACCTTCGACGGCTTCCCGATGTTCACGCCCGACGGCAAGCGTTTGGTCTTTGCCTCGAACCGCAACGCCAAGACGCGCGGCGACACGAACATTTTTATTGCGGACTGGGTGGAGTAAAGATTCGTCAGTAGTCCGTTGTCCGTTGTCCGTTGCTTGTGCTCGACCGGCGTCAAGCTACAAATGAAGCATTCGAGATCGGGCGGCACAAAACAACTGACCACTGACAACTGACCACTGACAGGTTTTAAAACTATGAGACGTAAAATTCTTTCACTGTTGCTCGTCGCCGTGATGGCGGCGGGCGCACTGGCGCAGCAGCAGCAGGAGGGCGGCGCGGGGGCGGGCGCGGTGAGCGTGGAGCGTTTGCGCGCGCACATCGAGTATCTGGCCTCGGACAAGTTGGACGGGCGGCGCACGGGGACGGTGGGCGCGACCGAGGCGGCGCAGTACATCGCGGGGGAATTTAAACGCTACGGCCTCGGCGGGGGCGTCGCCGCGCCGTCGGGCGCGAAGGAGCGCGCGAACGCCTACCTGCAAGCGTTCCCATACGTCGCGGGCGTCGAACTCGGCAAGGCGAACGCGATGACGTTCACGCCGCGCGCGAGCGAGGAGGCGGCGCGGGCGCACGCCGCAGGGGCTTCGTCAACGGCCGCGCTCGACCTGCGCGTGGGCGAGGACTGGATGCCGCTCGCGTGGAGCGCGAACGGGCGCGTAGAGAACACGCACGTCACCTACATCGGCTACGGCATCACGGCGGCGGAGTTGCAACACGACGACTACGCGGGCGTGGACGTGCGCGGCCGCATCGCGCTCGCCTTCGCGGGCACGCCCGACGGCGACAACCCGCACGGCAGTTTCGCGCGCTTCGCAGACCTCCGTTTCAAAGCGGCGGCGGCGCGCGACCACGGCGCGCGCGCCCTCGTCGTCATCGCGCGCGAAGAGAATTTCAAGGACGACAAACTCGCGCGCCTGCGCGTTGACGAGAGCCTCGCTTCGGGCGACGCGGGTCTTCCCGTCGTGGTCATTTCAAGACAGACCGCGCGGCGCGCGTTGGAAGCGGCGGCGACACCCGCGATGACGTTCGCGGAACTGGAACAGGCCATTGCTCCCGCCGCGTCTCCGGCGACAGCGGGGCGGAGCAGCGTTGAGGGCGCATCGACAGCGTCGTCGCCGCAAGCGGGCGCGGCGCACTCGGCGGCGCGGCGTAGCTTCTCCGCGCCGCTCAAGAACATCGCATTCGCGTTGAGCACGGAGATCGTGCGGCGCGAAGCTCCGGCGGCGAACGTCGTCGGCGTGCTCGAAGGCTCGGACGCGAAGTTGAAGCAGGAAGTGATCGTCATCGGCGCGCACTACGACCATTTGGGGCGCGGCGGGCAGGGCAGCCTCGCATCGCGCGAGGGCGAGATTCATCACGGCGCGGACGACAACGCTTCGGGCGTGGCGGGCTTGCTCGAACTCGCGCGCACGTTCGCGGCGGAGCGCAAGTCGGTGCGCCGCACGATGGTCTTCATCGCGTTCAGTGGCGAGGAAGAGGGCTTGCTCGGTTCGAGTTATTACGTGCAAAACCCGTCGTTGCCGCTCGCGCAGACGGTGGCGATGATCAACCTCGACATGATCGGGCGGATGAAGGGCGACAAGTTGATGGTGGGCGGCGTCGGCACGTCGGCCGAGTGGAAGCAGTGGATCGAGCGCGCCAACAGCGGCGTGCACCTCAACGTCGCCACGGCCACGGGCGCGCCCGCGCCGCAGCAGGAAGTTGAGAAGGGAAACTACCCCATCGTCGCCGGCGCGAACGGCGCGATGGTCGCGAGCGTCTCACCGGCCCTACGTTTCGCCTTGAGCATGAATGAGGACGGCTTCGGGCCAAGCGATCATAGTTCGTTCTACGCCAAGCAAACGCCCGTGCTCTTTTTCTGGACGGGCACGCACGATGACTACCACAAGCCTTCGGACACCGCCGACCGCATCAACTACGAAGGCGAACTCCGCATCGTCTCGTTCGTCAGAGAGATCGCGCGCGCCGTGGACGCGAGCGACGCGCGACCGACTTACACGCTCGCGAAGTCTGACGCGGCGGCGGGGCGTTCCACCGGCTTCCGCGTCTACCTCGGCACGATCCCGAATTATGCCGAGACTAGCGACGGGCTGAAACTCGACGCCGTGCGCGAAGACTCCCCGGCGGCGAAGGCCGGTTTGATGGCGGGCGACGTGATCGTGCGGCTGGCCGGTCGCGACGTGCGCAACGTCTACGATTACACCTACGCGCTCGGCGAGATGCGCGCCGGGGTGGAGTATGACGTGGAAGTCATGCGCGGCGGCGCGCGGCTGAAACTGAAGTTGACTCCGGCGGCGAGGAAGTAGGAGCGGGAAAAGGGAAGGGGGAAAGGTAAGAGCAAAGAACGCGCCGCACGCGCCCGCGCCTTGCTTCACCTTTCCCCCTTACCCCTTCCCCTTTTACCTCTTGCTTTGTTACCAGCGGGGTTCGCGGTCGCCGCCGCCACCGCCTCCGCCGCCGCCGTAGCCACCGCCGCCGCCACCACCGTAGCCGCCGCGACCACCGCCTCCGCCGCCGTAGCCGCCACGGCCGCCGCCACCGCCGCGATCAGCTTTCGGGCGGGCTTCGTTGACCGTCAGGTTGCGGCCGCCGAGGTCTTTGCCGTTGAATTGTTCGATGGCCGCCGCCGCGCCTTCCGACGTCGCCATCTCGACGAAGCCGAAGCCGCGCGAACGTCCCGTCTCGCGATCCTCGATAACGGATGCCGATTCCACTTCGCCCGCCTGCGAGAACAGATCGCGCAGTTCGTCGCTCGTGGTGCGGAAGGAGAGGTTCCCCACGTAAAGTTTCGTACCCATATCTTTTTTCCTTAAAAGTCGAAGGAAGCGCGGGCGTCTTTTAGATCAAGCGACGGGCAGGGTCTTGTGGTAAGTCTCCCGGCTCGGCGGCGACACGCCCGCTGCTCTGACAATAACGAGAGCGGCTTCTAACAGATTGACTAACCCGACCTCACTCTCTCCCCAGCCGAACGCCGTCGCCTAACTTCAGTCGCGGGCAGGCGCATCACCGACGATGCGCGAGAGCAGGAACTTCAAACGGGCGAAAGTATGAACGCAATCGCCGCCGAGCGCAAGAGGTAAGTTTGGCGCACGCTCGCGGGCGCACGCGGCGCGGAAAACTCCCCGGCGGGAGGCCGCAAACAAGCGCGCCCGCGCCCCCGGCGCGAACCTGCGCGCGGCACGCGTCGTATTCGACAGCGTGCATCAAGCCCCGCATGATTTTGCTCTTGAAATGCTTGGTGCTTTGTCGCAGAATGTGCGCAGACGAAAAAGGCGAGTTCTTCTGAGTCACTCCAAACGCCGCATTGGGCAAGCGGCTCGTTGTTTATCACGCCATCCGCAGCACACTTATCGGGGCTATAAGGAATCCGCATACTATGATCGGGCAGACCATTTCTCATTACCGTATTCTCGATCTGATCGGCGAGGGCGGGATGGGAGTGGTCTACGAAGCGGAGGACACGCGGCTCGGCCGCCGCGTCGCCATCAAAATTCCCTCCGCCGCGCCCGACAGCCACAACCACCACGCGCGCTTCCTGCGCGAAGCCCGCTCCATCTCCGCGCTCAGCCACGCCCGCATCGCCACGCTCTTCGACTACGGCGAGACGCCCGACGGCCGCCCCTTCATCGTCATGGAGTTGGTCAACGGGCGCGAACTGGGCGACCTGATGCGCGCCGGGGAGTTGTCCATCGCGCGCGCCATCGAGATCATCGCCGACGTGGCCGAGGCGCTCTCGGAAGCGCACCGCCACGGCATCATCCACCGCGACATCAAGCCCTCGAACGTCATCATCAACGAGCGCGGCGAGGTGAAGGTGCTCGACTTCGGGCTGGCGAAACTGATCACCGAAGATGCCGAACTCGATCAGAACGCCGTCACGCTCGCCGGGGTGAAGACGCGCAGCGACGTGATGCTCGGCACGCCGCTCTACCTCTCGCCCGAACAGGCGAAGGCCGCGCCCGTTGACGGGCGCAGCGATATCTTCTCGCTCGGCGCGCTGCTCTACGAGAGCGTCACCGGGCGGCCGGCCTTCTCCGGCGCGACGGTCGTCGAGATCGCGGCGCAGGTGATTCACGTCACGCCGCCGCCGCCCTCCGAACTCAACCGCCTCGTGCCCGGCGAACTCGACCGCATCACCCTCAAAGCCCTCGCCAAGCGACCCGAAGAGCGTTACCAGAAGGCCGAGGACATGATCGCGGACTTGCGTGCGCTCAGCTTCCACTTCTCCGAGTTGGACGACACGCGCACGCCGAGCATGACCTCTTATTCGTCCGGCTCGTACCGCACCAACGCCCACCGCGCCACTTCGCTGACGACGCTCTCGGACAACCTGCGCCGCCCGCGCCTCTCCATCGCCGCCGTCCTCGTCGGCGTCGTCGCACTCGCCGCCGTCGTGTGGGGCGCGAGTTGGCTGTTTCGCACGCGGCCGCACGAGCCGCCGGAAGCGGCGAAGAGCGCCTACGACTTGGGAACGAATTCATTGCGCGAGGGCGCGTACTATCAGGCCAGCACGCGGCTCGAACAAGCCACCAGCCTCGACGACAAGTTCGTGCTGGCGCACGCGCGTCTCGCCGAGGCGTATACCGAACTCGACGACGACGACCGCGCGGCTCAATCAATGCTGCGCATTGCCTCGCACGACGAAGAAAGCGAAGCTCTCTCGCAGGTGGACGCCCTGCGCCTCGAAGCCATCCGCGCCACCGTCACGCGCGACTACCCGCGCGCCGTCAACGCCTACCAGCAGATCACTCGCGAGTTGCCCGACAGCGCCGACGCCTACGTTGATCTCGGCCGCGCCTACGAGAAGACGGAGCAGGTCAAACAGGCGTTTGACAGCTACGTCGAGGCGACCAACCGCGACCCGGAGAAAGCGGTGGCCTATCTGCGTATCGGCATTCTCTCGACGCGCGGGTCGAACCCGGCCGGGGCGATCTCCGCCTTCGACAAGGCCGAACAGTTTTACAAAAAGTATGCCAGCACCGAAGGCCAGACCGAAGTGCTCTACCGCCGCGGCTACCTCTCGCGCACGCGCGGCAATCTCGACGAGGCGCGCGCGCAGTTGCAGCAGGCACTCGACATGGCGCGCGCCGGGGGCAACCTGTCGCAGCGCATCAACACGCTGTTGCAGTTGAGCGCGGTCGCCACGAATAAGAACGATCCGGTCGGCGCGCAGAACTACGCCACCGAGGCGGTCGAACACGCTCGCGCCGAAGGCAAGGAGAACCTAGTCGCGCTCAGTCTCATAGACCTCGGCAACACTTTCTTCGGCAACGGCGAGTACGCCGAGGCCGAGAAATATTTGCAGCAGGGGCTTATCTACGCGCGGCGCGGAAAAGTTTCGCGCTACGCGGCCAAGGCGCTCGGTAACATCGGCAGCTTGCGCATCCAGCAGGGCAAGACCGAAGAAGGCATCCGCTACGTTCAGGAGGCGCTCGCCTTTTATCAGGCGGGCGGCTACCGGAAAGAAGAGGCGCAGACCCTCGCCCTCCTCGGTCGCGGCAAGCGTCAGAAGGGCAACTACGAAGAGGCTCTGAGCGCGTTCGAGCAGGTTCTACGACTCGCCGAACAGGCGGCCGACTTCTCGCTCGCGGCCGCCACGCGTTCCGAGATCGGCAACATGCTGCTCCAGCAAGACAAGTACGCTGAGGCGCTCCAACAATTTGAAGAGAGTTACAAGATAGACAAGTCGCTGAACAACGAACTGAACAGCGGCTACGGCTTGTACAGTCGCGGCGAGGCGCTGTGGCCGCTCGGCCGGTACGACGAGGCGCGTTCGATGTTTGAGCAGGCGCTCCTCATCGCCGAAAAACCGGGCGGCAGCAACAAGGAGTTGCTGGCCTTCATTTATCTGGCGCAGGCGAACATGGCTCTCAGCCAGCGCAATCTCGCCGAGGCCAAGACGAAGAGCGAGCAGGCTCTGGCGGCGGCGGGCGAGCAGAACAAGACGACCTCCGTCGAGGCGCGGCGCGTGTTGGGTTGGGCGCGGGCGTTGTCCGGCGAGCGCGCCGCCGGGATCGCGACGTGCAGAGAAGCCTTGACCGGCGCGCAAGAGATCGGCGACCCGTGGCTCATCTCTAACGCCCAACTCGCACTCGCCGAAGCCCTGCTCGAAGGCGGCGACGCGGCGGGCGCACGCTCGGCCGCGCAGGAAGCGCAGACCAGTTTCGCGCGCTTCGGGCAAAAGGTGTCGGAATGGCGCGCGTGGCTGGTCGCGGCGCGTGCCGTGGGGCGGACGGGAGATGTGGCGACGGCACGCGGCTACGCCACCCGCGCGGCGAGCTTGCTGGAAGAACTTCAGCAGAAATGGGGGACACAAGTGTTCAACGTTTACCAGGCGAGGCCGGACGTGCAAGTCGGCCGCAAGCATCTAGGCGAGCTATCCGCCAACGCCCGGTAGATTTGTTACTTAACTTAATTTCACCGTGAAAGGAAACGGACATGAGCAGCAACGAAAACTTACCGCAGGAGCAGGAGCCGGAAGAGGAGTCGTCAGCCGGTTCCAACGCCGGGTTGGCCGATCCGTCTGACCTAGAGACGAGCGAAGGCGACCGCCCGATCATCATTCAGGGCGGCGGCACTGCAAATCCCAGCTAAGCCGGCATCGGCAGGCCGCCACAATCAACGGGACGCGGGGGAGCGCGCGCCATGAACGCACGCACGCCCCCGTCGCCCCGTTCTGACGCGTCGAACGTGGCGGCGTGATGCGCAAGTTTTATCGCACCTCACACCGCAAACCTCAACAGACCTCAACTGTAAAGGAGCACAAACATGAGTGACCCAACTCCCCTTGGCGAGGAAGGCGACCGCCCGATCATCATTCAAGGCGGCGGCTCGGTAGACATTTCCCTCTCACCCAACTTCAAAGAAGAGCCGGGCGACAGCAAGTATGAACAGGCGGGCGTCGAATCGAAAGATAAAAAATTCAAGAACCTCGCAGTCAACCTTGTCGAAGTTCAGATTGACGATGGCGAGCCGATCACCCTGAAAAAGAACTCGAAGATCACCATCAAGGTCACACGCTCATGAGCGAGCGCGGGGCGGGGCGGCTGTGATGAAGTGAGTCGCCCCGCACGCGCGGGACAACAGAAGAGGCGGGCGCGTCCTAGTCGGGCGCGCCCGCCTCTCCGTCTTTCCGGTAGAGAGCGATGTAGCGCGCGAACTCCGCGGCGGGCGCACGCTCGCCGCCGCCCGTGTCGTCGCCGGAAGCGCCGCGCGCGCGCCGCTCGCTGAAGGCGGTCTCGGCGATGTTGGCGACCCACCAGAACGTGCCGCGCGCGCCGAGGTGTTCGCGCACGCGCTGGAAGATGCGCGGGTAGAGTTTGGCCGTGCGGCCGAGCAGGCTGCGGAGCGCGCTGAACGACATGCGATCCTGAAAGAGTTCGCGGCGCACGCGCACGTCCAGATCGTGGAGGGCGGCCATCACGGCGTTCAACGTCTCGTTGACGTTTGCGGGCTGACCCTGCGGCGCGGGGCGCAAAAACTCGGCGAGGCCGGACATCTGCGGCACGCGCGGCGCGGGCGCGTTGATCTCGGAGAGGGCGCGCGCGTCGAGCAGGTCGGCGGCGAGGGCGAGGTCGGTCAGGTGCGTGAGCCGACGCAGGCCGCGTACGCACGCGCCGGACAGCGCGAGCGGGCTGACGACGCCCGCCGCGTCGCCCGCGAGCATCACGCGGTCTTCCGCCGCGCGCGGTCGCGTCTGCGGCCAGCCGCGCCGCGTCACGCCCGGCGCGTAGCCGAACAGCGGACGCCCGACGCGCCACTGCGCGCCCGCGCGCTTGTAGCGCGGCAGCCCCTCGAAGTAGTGCTCGAAGAGCGCGAGCAGAGACTTGTCGGCGGGCGAATCAACCGCGTCGTAAAAGAAGAGACGCGTCGCATACTCGTCGCGCGCCGGTGCGCCCGCGAAGCCCTCCCAGATCAGTTGCCGGTGGTCGCGCGCGTCCTCCGTGCTCACCAGAATTTCGCCGACGCTGAAATCAACTTTGTCCGCGCCCTCGCCGCGCGCGAACCCGCGCGCCACCGTGCCGACCGACGGCGCGACGTGCGTGAAGGCGCGCCCCCCGTCGAACTGCCGCGCCACGGGCGAATGCACTCCCGTCGCGTCAACGAACAGCCGAGCCGCGAACAGGCGACGACGCCCGCCGCCCGTTCGGTCGCCGCCCGTGCGGTTATTCCACATGCGGTCGTTGTCGCCGCGCACGTCTTCCATTTCCACACAGACGCGATCCGCTTCCACGTAGGCGCGCACGAAGCGCAAGTGCTCGAAGACGGCCGAGCCTTCCCCGGCGCGCGCGCGGATTTTCGCGGCGGCCAGCCCAAGCAACTTGTCGGCGTCAACCGACACGTCGAGCACGTTCTCCATCCAGAGCGGCGGCGTTTTCACGCGCGAAGCCGCGTCGTGGAATTTGACGAAGCCCGAACGGTAACGGTTGAGCACCGCGCCCTCAATCTCCGCTTTCGTCAACAGCCCTGCGCGCTCCAACTCGCCGAGTTCCTCGTCGCACAAATTCCAGGTGCGCCCGCCCCCGCCGCTCTGCTCGCGCCCGACCGTTCCCGCATCGAAGACCATCACGCGGCGTTTGAAACGCGACGCCAGCACGGCCGCATGGAGCAGTCCCAACACGCCGCCCGCGTAGATGACCTCAAATTCGCCCTCGACCGAGAGTCCGGCGGGCGGCGCGCCGCGCACGACCGCCTCGCGCGCCGTTCGTTGCTGGCTCTCGACGGTTTCGCGCCAGCGCGTCTCGGTCAGCCAGATGCGCCGCAGGTATTGTTCGCGTTCGCCGAGCGAGCCGAAGTTCGCCACCGTCAGCGGGTAACGCTCGCGGAAATATTTGAGGTCGGGCGCGGAGGCGGCAGAGGTCGTCTTCGTCGCAACGGGTGTAGTCGGAGCGGAAGTCATACGAAAAAACGGAAATCCTTTGTCACGGAGTTTTGGGAGGGGAGACTGTAGCGCGCTCCGGTTACAAATCAATCACTAAACGGCGATGAACTCGTTCACCCGCGCCGCCCGCGCGTGAGCAGGCTGATGACGGCGACAAACAGCGCCGAGCCGATGATTGACCAGACAACCGGGAAACTCCTGCCGCCGACGGGCAGCATCAATATCTCCGGCAACCCCAACTGCCGCGCCAGCCACATCCCCAGAATCGCGCCGATAAAGCCGAGCGCGATTGAGACGAGACAGCCGCCGCGCGAAAAACCGCTGATCGCCTGTCCGAGCGCGCCGCACACGCCCGCCACCAAAAGCAAAATGAGTAAATCGAGCAACGTCATCTTCTTTGACCTCGTGTTTTAGTTAAACGTTAAAACCGGCGCGCAGTTTCTTCTTTCCAATTCGCGCGGTTATCCATATAATCGAAGGCGGCCGGGAGAATTGACCGGGGCCACAACACCCGCCGGAAGCTGTTGCTCGCGTTTGACGCCCTCGACCCTCATTAAATTTTCAACCAGAGTTCAGGAGATTTTACCAGAGATGCGCAAACTGTTTCTCGCCACCCTTATCATCGTCGCCACTTTCAGCGTCGCCGCGGCGCAGGACTCGTCCACGTCTTCCAGCCAGAGCGACATCCCCAACATGGGCAAAGCGCCGACGCAGGCGAACGGCATCGGCCGCCTCGACGCGCGCGTCTTCGACGAAGCCGGAAATCCCGTGCGCGGCGCTTACCTCAAACTCGAATCCGAGCGCACTGACGGCTACTTCTGCGAGTCCTGGAACTCGTCGGACGAGCGCGGCGTCTCGGTGCTGCCGCCGCTGCACATGGGCAGCCTCAAGTTGATCGTCAAAGCCAAAGGCTACGAGACGCAGAAGATCAGCGTGCCCGCCGAGAACTTAAACGAACCCGTCCGTATCACGCTCGTCAAGAAGAAGTAGCGCAGCGCGGCGCAGCTAGTCACACACCTGAGATAGTCACACGCACCTGACAGGAGTGCGCGACGAAGTGAGAGACTTCGCCGCGCACTCATTTTCTATGCGCGCTCTCATTTCTATTTTTGCAGGGCGGCGCGCTGTCATCCTATGACAATTCGGAAAGTGTCCCACCCGCGCGAACGCGCGACGGCGGCTGAATCTATGCTCCGCCCCGTCACAGAGGAGGGCACAATGAAAGCCGACGCGCCGAGCGCCACCGCATATCTCATCGCAACCAGCACGCTCTTTGTCGCCGCCGACCCGCGCGCCGGTCGTCTCATCCCCGCGCGAGCCGCCGAACTCAGCGCGTGCTTCGTCGCCGCACGCTCGCGCGCCGCGCGTTGGGCGCAAGCTGCGCTCCGGCGCAAGGGGGCGCGCCCCTTCGTCTCCGCGCTCGAACGCGTGACGCTCCCCGGCATCCAACTCCACTACGCGCTACGCAAACTCTATCTCGAAGAGACGACGCGTGCGGCCATCGCCGACGGCGTCGGGCAGGTCGTCATCTTCGGCGCGGGCTACGACACGCTCGCCCTGCGCCTCAGCGAACAGTTCCCCGCCGTGCAGTTCATCGAGACGGATCACCCGGCCACACAGCGACGCAAAATTCGCTCGCTCGCCAACGCGCGCCGCGACTTTACGCGCACCCAACCGCCGACTAACCTGCACTTTCTCCCCGTCGATCTCACGCGCGGCCGACTCGCCGCCACGCTCCTCAATTTCGAGGGCTACCGCGCGGACACGCCTACGCTCTTCATCGCCGAGGGTTTGCTGATGTATCTCGCGCCCGGCGAGGTGGACGCGCTGTTTCAAACCATCCGCGACTGCGCCCGCCGTGCGCCCCTCATGCGCTTCGCCTTCACGTTCATGGAGCCGCAACGCGACGGGCGCGTCAATTTTCTCACTCGCAGTCGCGCCGTTGACGCGTGGCTCGGCTGGCGGCGCGAAGTCTTCAAGTGGGGCATCGGGCGCGCAGAGCTTCCGGCATATCTGCGAGAGCGCGGTTTCACCCTGCGCGAGATCGCGACGGGCGACACTTTTCGCCAACACTACCTCGAACCCCAATCGCTCGCACACCTGACGCTCGCCGCGGGCGAATACGTCTGCGTCGCCGGAGACTTCGACGAATGGGGCGAACGAAGCTGATGCGCGCCGCAAAGAATCTGAAAAGTTACCCGCCGGAGCTACTCGCATCCAACTCTGCGGCCACGCGCAGCGCGCTCGAAGCAAGCAACGTGACGGACGCGGTCGGCACGTTTGAAGTAAGCAACGCGTCGGCAGCAACAAACACGCGCGAGCGTCGTTTCGCGCGCACGATCAATTCTCTGTCGTCGCATGAGGTGGTGGTCGTCAACGACGTGCATTCGCAGTTGAACGAGACGCGCGTCGGCCGCGTCGTCGCGCCCGATTCGATGGCAGCGTTGCAGGCGCTCGTTCGGCGCGCGCGCGACGCGGGCGGCGCGGTGTCGGTGGCGGGCGGCAGGCACGCGATGGGCGCGCAGCAGTTCGCCACGAATGGTGTGCTCGTGGACATGCGGCGCATGAACCGAGTGCTCTCGTTCGATTCGTCGCGTCTTGAGATCGAAGTCGAGGCGGGCATCGAGTGGCCGCAACTCGTCAACTTCACGGTCGCCGCGCAGCGCGGGCGCGCGCCGCGCGATCAAGCGGGCCTCGTGCAGAAGCAGACCGGCGCGGACAACTTGAGCCTCGGCGGCGCGCTCGCGGCCAACATCCACGGGCGCGGCTTGACGTTGAAACCGTTCGTGAACGACGTCGAGTCGTTCGTGTTAATTGACGCGGAGGGCGAGGCGCGCACGTGCAGCCGGAGCGAGAATCGAGAGTTGTTCAGTTTAGCCATTGGCGGCTACGGCCTGTTCGGCATCGTCGCGAGCGTCCGCTTGCGTCTCGCGCCGCGGCGCAAGTTGGAACGCGTCGCAGAGATTATTGCGACGAGCGATCTCCCGGCCGCGTTCGATGAACGAATCGCGGCGGGCTTCCTCTACGGCGATTTTCAATTCGTCACCGACGAGACTTCGCCGGATTTTTTGCGGCGTGGAATCTTCTCCTGCTACCGCCCCGTCGCCGACGATGCGCCCGTGCCCGAAGGTCAAGCGGAACTCTGCGCCGAAGATTGGCGCAGGCTCTATCACCTCGCGCACGTCAACCGCCGCCGCGCCTTCGAGGTCTATTCCGATCACTACATGCAAACGTCCGGCCAACTCTACTGGTCGGACACGCACCAACTCAGCGTCTACCTCGACGACTATCATCGCCAACTCGACCGCGCGCTCGCGGCGACGGTGCGCGCCACCGAGATGATCACGGAAGTTTACGTACCGCGCGCCGCGCTCGCGGATTTTCTCGAAACGGTGCGCCGCGATTTCCGCCGTCACGCCGTCGAACTGATCTACGGCACGGTGCGTCTCATCGAGCGCGACGAAGAGACTTTTCTCGCGTGGGCGAAAGAGAGTTATGCCTGCGTCGTCTTCAACCTGCACGTCGAGCACAGCGCGGCGGGCATCAATAAAGCGCGTGCGGACTTCCGCCGTCTCATCACGCGCGCCGTCGAACGCGGCGGCAGCTACTACCTCACCTATCACCGCTGGGCGACGCGCGAACAGGTCGAAGCCTGCTACCCGCAACTGCCCGACTTCCTCTGCCGCAAACGACTCCTCGACCCGCGCGAAACTTTCCAGAGCGACTGGTATCGCCACTACCGCGAGATGTTCGCCGCGTGATTACCGGAGCAATTTACAGTTGGGCGTGAAAGGGAAACGTTGAACTGCGAACGTTGAATGATGAAGTAAAAGCAACTTGCTATCAGTTCATCGTTGCTGCGTTCCTCGTTCCTTTCTGTGGAGCTAGAGGGCGCGGGTCTGGCCGCCGTCGGCGTCGAGGAGCGCGCCCTGACAGTAGGCGGCCTGCGGCGAGGCGAGAAAGGCCACGGCGCGCGCGATCTCGGCCGGTTCGCCGAAGCGCGCCGTGCCGAGCGCACGAGACATGCGGCGCGTCGCCTCTTCGCGTTCGACGCCGTGCTCGGAGGCGAACTGCGCGATGCGCGTCTGCAATCGTTCGGTCGCCGTCGCGCCGGGGTTGACGGCGTTGACGCGCACGCCGTCGCGCACGCCACGGTCGGCCAGAGCCTTCGTCAAGTTGAGGAGCGCGGCGTTGACCGCGCCGCCGATGGTGAACTCCGCGCTGCCCGCGCGCCCGCCGACGCCGACGACGTTGACGATGCAGCCGCCGCTCGCCACGAGGTGCGGCCACGCGGCGCGCGCCGAGCGCATTGCGCCGTAGAACTTGAGCGCGAAGCCGTCCGCCCACGCGTCGTCCGCGAGCGTGAGAAAGTCGCCGCGCTGCGTCGCGCCCGCGTTGTTGACGAGCACGTCGAGTTGCCCGAACCGCTCGACGGTGGCGGCGATGACGGCGGCGGGTGCGCCCGCTTCACGCAAGTCTGCGACGCGCACGAGCGTCTCGACGGGCAGCGACTTCGCCAGCGCGTCGAGTTGTTCGCCGGAGCGCGCCACGAGCGCGAGCCGCATCCCTTCGGCCGCCAGCGTCTCGGCGACGGCGCGGCCGATACCGCGACTCGCGCCCGTGATGACCGCCACCTTGCCTGAGAGACGCAAATCCATGACTCGTTGACTCCTACGCTTCTTCCGTGTCGCCTGCGGTCGTTGCTCCACGCTCATTCGTTACGGGCGGGCTTCACTAGTAGAACTTTTCAACTATAGAACTTTTCAACCGAGGCGTTGTTTCAAGGTCGAGAGGTTTTGCCTGATGCGTTCGCCGTCTTCGTCCGTCAGCGAAGGCTCGGAGAGCAGGCGCTCGTACATCGCGAGGCTCTCGGCATTCCAGCCGCGCTCGGCCAGAAAGGCGGCCTTGTGTTCGGCCGCGAAGAAACGCCCGTGCGTGCGCTCGTAGCCAATCGCGCGGTCGTACCACGCCAGCGCGTCAGAGTCTTGCCCCTTCAAGCCGAAGATGATCCCCAGATTGATGCACACGATGGTCTTATGAAAATCGTCGAGTTCGCATTCGACGAGCGGGCGCAGGACGACTATCGCATCGTCGTGCGCGGAGTTCTCCACGAAGCGCGCCGCGAGAAACAGAGACTGGTCTAAGTGCTCGGTTAACATCGGATTCTCAAACTGCTTGTTCAGGCGATGCGGAGATGCTCGAAGACGCGCGGCATTGAGGCGTGCCATGAGCCGTGCCAGTTGCGGAGCAGGATGTCGGCGGGCGAGAGTTCGTCCGCGATTGTCTGTTGACGGAGCACGTCGAGGTAAGGCAACTCTTCGGGGGCGACGCGGCTGAGGCCCTCGGCGGCGAGCGCGATTGATTCTTTCGCGAGCGCGAGCACGTCAACTCCGGCGACGCGTGCCGAGAGCGCGTCGCGTGCGACCGCCGCGCGCAGTTCGAGCGCGCCCGCGCGGTCGAGTGCGGGCGCGAGGCGGAGGGCTTGCGTGAGCGTATCGGGGTCGTAGAGCAAGCCCTTCCAGTAGGCTTGAAAGGCGAGCGCGTGGGCGAGCGAGCCGCAGTCGGCGCTACGCAGTTCGAGATGCTGTTTGAGACGCGCGTCGGTGAAGATGGTGGTGAGATGATCCGCCCAGTCGCCGAAGACGGGCGCGAGCGCGTCGCACCCGCGCGCGAGAAAGTCGCCGAACTTCATGCCCGTCGGCGCGCCGGTGTAACTCCCGCCGCGCTGCGCGAAAAGCATCGGCACGTCGAGCGCGTAGGCGATGAACGAGGCAGGCGAGAAACTGTTTTCACGGAGCGCGGGCGGCGAGATTCCGCTGCGGTCGTCGTCGGTCGCGAGCCACGCGGCGGCGCGCGTTGACTTGTAACCAGAGGGGCGACCCGACTCGAAAGGCGAGTTGGCGAAGATGGCCGTGGCGATGGGCGCGAGCCGGTTGCCGACGAGAAACTTCGCGGCGAGGTCGTCTTCCGTGCCGTAGTCAAGGTTGGTCTGCACGGCGCAGGTGCGCGTCATCATGTCCCACGCGCGCGCGCCGCGCGTCGCAAGATAGGGGCGCATCACGTCGTAACGCATCTTGGGAAACCAGCGTTGCTCGTCTAGCGCGCGGAGCGGGTCGAAGCCGACGGCGAGGAAGACGAAATTCTCCGCCCCGGCGATCTCGTGCAGGCGCGCGAGGTAGCGTGTGACTTCGCGTTCCACGTCGGCCAACGTCCGCTGCGGCGCGCCGGAGAACTCGATCTGCCCGCCCGGTTCGACCGTCAGGCGGTTCATCTGCCCCGCGTTCGCCTCGACGACGGTGCTCCCCTCGTAGACGAGGTCGTCGGACGAAGGCGCGAAGCCCGCGAGCACGCGTTGCACCTGCGCCGGATTCAGG
>JAUZFQ010000033.1 GCA_030838445.1 Pyrinomonadaceae bacterium
ATGAGGAGCGCACCGCCCCCCGAAGCGATGCCCAACCATTTCAGAAATGTAGGTAAGTTCTGTTTGTGTGCAGCGATCATGTGACAGGAAACGAGGGTGCTATCGAAGTGAATTTGAATAAGGTCTCGCCTGTCCGACCAACTGGAAGGCAGCCACCTTGCGTACAAACTTTATGCCAACTGCCGTCCCGCACAAAATCCCTGCTTTCTCGCGAATTTGCTCAAAGCGAGTCTCAAAAGTTACGTCAAATCGGTCAGACTGCCCGGTCAGAAAGCCTCACACAGTCGCCAACTTGACCGGATTTTTCCTTCTCTAGGGTAAAAAATTTGTCTTTTATCCTGTGGACATGGTTCATTAAACATCCGGTTTACATGCTAAACGACTGATGTTAGACGATTTAACTCAAACTAAGCGACAGCTTTGCTTTTTTAGTTTTTACTTGCTTTAACATTGTTGATGTTTTACTATCTTCCCCGCGCGGATACAAGCCTGCCCGCGTGTTTGCCAACCGCCCACCCAATTGCGACCACAGCCGTCGTCAACCCTTGCGTTTGCTTGCAGGTCAATTGCCAAATTCGTGACAGCTTCGAGTTCGATCCGTTGATGGCGAGAGCCGTTTGATGTTTGTGGAAGCTGAACATCATGACCGGGAGTGAGTCTATGAGAATTGTTTGCCCCAAGTGCGAATTGAAGGGACAGGTTGATGTCGCCCCCACGGGCGCGAAGACGCGCATTGCCTGCGTCCGTTGCGCGACCACCTTCGACGCCGTTGTCGTAGACGGCGAGATTCAAGCCCTTCTGCCGCAGACCGTCCACGCCGGGGCGACGAGCGATAGCAACGGGATCGAACTTTACGCCGAAGGCAACGCGACGGCGGACGGGACGGAGTTAGTATCCACGCCGGAGACGCCGCACGAGAACCCTTTTGACGCCTTCCCCGAAGTCGAGTCGTCGCACGTCATGGAGGCATCGCCCGTCGCCGTGGATGACTTCTCCACGTCGTCGCCGGATCTGATGTCGGAGGCGGTCGTCGAAACGGCGCAGGCCGCGCCGCAGGAACTCTCTCACGAACTCGCGCCGCTCTCTCAGGAACTCGCGCCGCAGGATGTCGAAACGCGCATACATGAAATGGGGAGTAGTAATCGGCAGGCCGCAGCGGCGGCCGTGGGACAGTCGTCCAAATCAGGCGGCGCGGGCAAAGTCAGCCGCCCGCCCGCGGACGCTTATGGCATGGGCGTGCGCCTGATGCGAGTGTCGCCCGTCTGGCTGTTGCTGGCGGGACTCAGCTTCATCTCCTTCATCGTGTTCTGCAACTGGCTCATCAAGCCGACGGAACAGGCGGGCGACACGACCACACTGATCGCCGCTGCCAATAATCACGCGACTAATCAGTCGGCCAATCGCGTCACCGTCCAGACCTCGACCGCACAGTCTCCGGTCAACACTCAGGTCACCCAAACGCCGAACGACTCCGGCGTCGCGTTCATCGCGACCGAGGCGAGAGAGACCGCGCCTCCCGCCGCCGCGCCGAGCGTCGCGCCGGTCGAGGCGAAGCCCGCGGTCGAAGAGGCAAGGGCGATGCCGGCATCTTCGTCGAACGCGGCGGGCGAGGCGAAAGATGGGAAGGTCACGATTCAGGTCGGCTCTTACAACGCGGCGGCGGAGGCAGAGGCGCGGGTCGCTAATTTGAAGTCGGCCGGGTTCGAGGCGCGCAGCGTCGAGGTGGAGATTCCGAAGCGCGGCACCTGGTATCGAGTGCAGAGCGGTCGCTTCGTCAGCCGCGACGAGGCGGAACGCTACGGCAAGCAACTACGTGACAAGGGCATCGTGTCGAGTTTCATTACGACCGACGTTCAAGAGTAACGAATTTTTCCGCGACCAAGAGTAACGAATTTTTCCGCGACGAGTCTGCGAAGGGTCACACACGACGATGTTCGCAACCAAGCCCCACATTCCTTCGCTCAGCCAGTTGACGACCGCCGAGGCGACGCTCTTCTACTCGAAGACGGTCGAGCGATACGCGCGTTTCTTCGACCGCCCCGAACAACGCCTGCGCTTCCTCAACAACACGCTCGCGCACCAGATCGCCTGCAAGGAGAAGCTCGACCGCGCGCTCGAAAGTCACTCGTTCATCAAAAAGTTCGGCCTCTACGACCGCATCAAGAGCACGGGTTTTTACGACCGCCTCTTAGACCTCTGGCTGCATCGCCACATCTGCCGCGAGTTGCAAAACTTGCTCCCGTCCGCGTCGAGCGAGCGGCGCACTTTGTTGCAACGCAGCAAGGCCAATTTCACCACGCGCCTCTTGTTCCGCTGCTACGAGATGCGTCGCCTGTTGTACGGCGCGGCGGTGGCGACGTGTGTCGTCGCGCTGCTGGGCTTCGGGTACACGGCCGTCTGGTCTGCGCGCCGCGTCAACTCTTACCTCGCGTCGCGTCGCCAGACCGAACGCCGCCTCGCCAACAGCACCGGCAATCAGAACGCCGCCGTCGCCGAGTCGAGCGTCAAGCACCTGCCCGATTATCACCCGGAGAAAGTCTGGCTCGTGGAGCAACAGGGCAACTACGAACGCTACAGCAACGGCGCGCGCATCCTGACGGACTACGAGACGGAGAATCACACGCGCGGTTATTACGTCCTGCCGCGCGGACAGGGCGGGCTGGTCAAGACGGGCGGCGCGGCGCAAGAGGTGCGGCGCGAGCCGGTCGGCATCGTCTATCACACCTCCGAAAGCGACATGCTGCCCTTCACGTCCGACAACAACGCGTCCATCGAAGGACACACGCGCGGCCTGCTCGAATACGTCAGGAAGAACAAGTCTTACAACTACTTGATTGATCGTTTCGGGCAGGTGTACCGCGTCGTGCGCGACACGGACGCGGCGCATCACGCGGGCAACTCCGTCTGGTCTGACACGGCGGGCGTCTACGTCGGCCTCAACGAGAGTTTTCTCGGCGTCTGCTTCGAGACGAACAGCAAGTCCGACTCGCTCGACGAGCAATTGACCGAGGCGCAACTCGTCGCCGGGCGACTGCTCACGCAGGTCTTGCGCAGCCGCTACCAGATCAGCGACGCCGACTGCGTGACGCACGGCCTCGTCTCCGTCAACCCCTCGAACATGCTCATCTGCTACCACCACGACTGGGCGCGCAACTTCCCCTTTGAGGCGTTCGGCCTGTCGGACAAGTACAAGGTCGCGCCCGCCAGCGTCAGCGAGTTCGGTTTCACCTACGACGAGGAGATCATGGAGAAGCTCGGCGGCGACGTGTGGGCGGGCGTGAAGCTCGCCGAGGAAGAGTTTCGCCGCCGCGCCGAAGAATCGAACGTGACGCCCGAAGAGATGCGCCGCCGCATGCGCGAGCGTTATCAGGAAGAGATGAATTTGACTTTGAGACTCCGCACCTCGCACCCCGCGGAAGTTGAAACGAGTCGTCGGACGGACGACTCGAACGCCCCGACCGCGTCGCGCCCGAACGCGCGGCAAACTTAAACGACCGGAGGGTCGCTAAAACCACCACACGCTGTTTTAAATCTGCGCCCGACCGCACGCGACTCGTTCGCGCCGGAAACCACAAGGGACACGCCGCATGCGAGCGCGCCCCGATCACCAATAAGGAGAAACGACAATGTTGGAAGAGAAAAATCAGGTCACGTCGAACAAGCCCGAAGGCTCGAAGAACGAAGCGGCCAACGTGAAGACCGGCGCGGTCGGCCTCGACATCGGCACGAGCCGCATCGTGATGGCCGACGGCTCGTCGCAGAGAGACGCGCGCTCGCAGTTGAACGCTTTCGTCGCCGTCCCCAGTTCCGAGATGGCCGAGAACGTGCTCAAGCACAAGAACATGGTCTACGAGCGCAACTGCAAGAACCTCTACGTCTACGGCAACGACTCGAACTTCTTCGCCAGCTTCCTCAACGTTGACGCGCGCCGCCCGATGCGCGACGGCCTCTTGAACGCGCAAGAGGAGATGAGCAACCACATCATGCAACTCATCATCCAGCGGCTCGTTCCGCGCGGTCGCGGCAAGGAGATGCTCTATTTCAGCGTGCCGGGTAAGGGCGAAGGCGTCAACGGCAAACTCGTCTATCACGAAGCGATGCTGCGCAACTTCCTACAGACGCTCGGCTACAACGCGCGCGCGATCAACGAGGGACAGGCGGTGGTCTTCTCCGAGTTGCAGGAAGAAAATTTCACGGGCATCGGCATCAGCTTCGGCGGCGGCATGTGCAACGTCTCGGTGTCGTTCATGTCCATGCCGATGATCACGTTCAGCATCCCGAAGGGCGGCGACTACATCGACCGCAACGTGACGGAAGTTTTGGGCGAAGGCAACGCGACCAAAGTGCGCATTGAAAAAGAGGAGAGCCTAGACCTCTCGCGCCAGCCGAAGACCGATCTCGAACGCGCGCTGCACATCTACTACGAGGACGTGATGCAGACGCTCATCGAGCGTTTGCGCGCAGAGTTCCGCGCGTCGAGCCAACTGCCGAAGATTGACCGGCCGATGCCCATCGTGCTCGCGGGCGGGACGGCGAAACCGGCGGGCTTCCTACAGAAGTTCGAGAGCATGTTGCGCGCGGGCGGCGAGTTCCCCATCGAAATCTCCGACGTGCGGATGGCGAAAGACCCGCTCACGGCGACGGCGCACGGCTGCTACATCGCCGCCCTCTCCGAAACCAAGTAGGACTCGCGCGCGAGTTCACAGACAAGACACACACGAGCTTGCAGGCATGGGGTAAAGGGTGTTCTCCTTTCCCCTTACCAAATGGCCTGCTCCTGTTACGGCCGACGTGCGCGCACATGTCGGCCGTAACTATCTACGTCCACGAAAAGCGATTCCGGCGCGGGAAATGCCATTTTCCCGCGCCGGAATCTATTTCCCGACAGCGGGAAGTTCATAACGCCGCGACGTAATGCCTT
>JAUZFQ010000058.1 GCA_030838445.1 Pyrinomonadaceae bacterium
ATTGCGGAATGCGGATTAAAGAAAGCACGTGTCTTTCAATCCGCATTCCGCAATCCGAAATCCGCAATTCAAAAATCGGAGGTTTTTACCGTGGGACATAAGTGGGACGAGTGGCGTGATTATGTGACGTTGCAGGAGCGCATGAATCGTCTGTTCGAGGACACGGCGCGGCGGCACGATCATTTGAACGAGGAGCGCGAGGCGGAGCTTGAGCGCGCCGACTGGACGCCCGTCTCGGACATCTACGAGACCGCGACGGAGTTCGTCATCGCGATTGATCTGCCGGGCATCGAGCGCGGCGCGCTCGAAGTGAGTATTGACGAGAATCGCCTGACGGTGCGCGGCGAACGCACGCCGGAAGAGACAGGGACGCGGCGCGGCAACGGCGGCCGGGGTCGCCCGTTCGGGCGTTTCCTGAGTCGCTTCGGGCCGCTGCCGCCGACGGTGGATCAGAAGAACATCGCGGCCGACTACAAGGACGGCGTGCTCAGTCTGCGCCTGCCCAAGCGCGCGGAGCAGAAAGCGGCGCGCGTCAAAATATCGGTTCAGTGACAGGTGACGGGTGACAAGTGACAAGTCGGAAAACTTGTTCTAACTTGTCACTTGTCACCCGTCACTTGTCACCAAAATTTATATGGTATCTTTTCGCAGGGAGAAAAAGAGAAGAAGTATGGCAGAAAGAATGGCGGCTGAAGAGGCGCGCGCCGCGGGGAACGCGCCGGACGCCACGGCAGCCGAGGGCATCCGTGTGACGGACAGGCGGCGCGTCGTCCTCGACGAGTCGGGCGAAGGCGCGCGCGCGGAGGACACGACCGACGCGCCGAATTTGAAACCGAAGTATGTGGAAGAACTCGAAGCGCGCACGCGCGCCGCAGAGCAGTCGGCGCGCGACGTGCAGGCGCGCTTTGAACAGGTGCGCGCGGAACTCAAGCGCGAGACGGACGAGATCAGGCAGCGGCTCGCGCGCACGGCCGACGAACGCGCGACGCGCGAGAAGGCCGCCTTCGTCGGCGCGCTCCTGCCCGTGATGGAGAACTTGCGGCGCGCGATGGAAGCGGCTGAGGGCGGCGGCTCGCCCGACGCCTTGCTCGGCGGCCTGCACGGCACGCTCAGCGGGTTCGAGAGCGCGCTCGCGTCCGGCGGCGTCGAAGCGATCACGGCCATCGGCCAATTGTTCGACCCGGAGTTGCACGAGGCGGTTGACGTGGTTGAGGTCGAGCCGGAGCGCGACGGCGTGGTCACGGCCGAATACTCTCGCGGCTACCGCATGGGCGGCCAACTGCTGCGCCCCGCGCGCGTGCAGGTCGGGCGCGCAAAGGCCGAAGGGCAGGCGGCGACGGAGTAAATTTTTGCTCGTTGTCCGTCGTCAGTTGTCCGTTGTTTGTGGCTTACTAGCGGCGGGCTGACAATCAGAGTTTCGAGTTGCGAAGAGAGACAAAACAACTGACGACGGACAACGGGCAACTGACAATCTTATCGAGGAGAACAAACTAAGTGGCGGCAAAAGATTTGAAGTTTAGCGAAGAGGCGCGGGCGGCGATGTTGAAGGGCGTGAACACGCTGGCGAACGCGGTGCGCGTGACGCTGGGGCCGAAGGGTCGCAACGTCGTGCTCGGCAAAAAATTCGGCTCGCCCGTGATCACCAAAGACGGCGTGACGGTGGCGAAAGAGATCGACCTCAAAGACAACTACGAGAACATGGGCGCGCAGATGGTACGCGAGGTGGCGACCCGCACGAACGACACGGCGGGCGACGGCACGACGACGGCGACCGTGCTCGCGCAGGCCATCTTCCGCGAGGGCGTCAAGAACGTGGCGGCGGGCGCGAACCCGATGGCGTTGCAGCGCGGCATCCAGCGCGCGACCGAGGCGGCGGTCGCGGATTTGGAGCGACAGTCGAAGAAGGTCAAGGGCAAGGGCGAACTCGCCGACGTCGCCAGCGTCTCGGCGAACAACGACCGCGAGATCGGCGAGTTGATCTCCGAGGCGATGGATAAGGTGGGCAAGGACGGCGTGGTCACGGTCGAAGAATCGCGGACGCTCGAAACCGCCTTGGACATCGTCGAGGGCATGCAGTTCGACCGTGGCTACCTGTCGCCTTACTTCGTCACCAACCCGGATCGCATGGAGGCGGTGTTGGAAGACCCGCTCATTCTGATCCACGAAAAGAAGATCGCGGCGATGCGCGAACTGCTGCCCGTCCTTGAGCAGGCGGCGAGTCAGGGTCGGCCGCTTCTCATCATCTCGGAAGACATCGAGGGCGACGCGCTGCCGACGCTCGTCGTCAACAAACTGCGCGGCACGATCAAAGTGTGCGCCGTCAAAGCTCCGGCCTTCGGCGACCGCCGCAAGGCCATCCTCGAAGACATCGCGGCGCTGACGGGCGGGCGCGTCATCACGGAAGACATCGGCGTCAAGTTGGAGAACGTCTCGGCCGAAGACCTCGGCACGGCCAAGCGCGTCATCGTTGACAAAGACAACACGACCATCGTCGAAGGCGCGGGCGCGGCCAAAGACATACAGGGTCGCGTCGGCACGATCCGGCGCTCGATTGAGGACAGCACTTCGGACTACGACCGCGAGAAGTTGCAGGAGCGGCTGGCGAAACTCGCCGGGGGCGTCGCGGTGATCCGCGTCGGCGCTTCGACCGAGACGGAGATGAAAGAGAAGAAGATGCGCGTGGACGACGCCGTCAACGCAACCCGCGCGGCTGCTCAAGAAGGCATCGTCCCCGGCGGCGGCATCGCTCTGCTGCGCGCGGCGCGTGCGCTCGACAAGTTGGAACTCAAAGACGAGGACGAGCAGACGGGCGTCCGCATACTTCGCCGCGCGCTCGAAGAACCCGTGCGGCGCATCGCGGAGAACGCGGGCGTTGACGGGGCAATCGTCATCGGCAAGGTCGAAGAGTCGAAAGGCAAACAGGGCTACAACGCGGCGACGGGCAAGTACGAAGACCTCGTCGCCTCGGGCATCATCGACCCGACGAAAGTGGTGCGGACGGCGTTGCAAAACGCCTCGTCGGTGGCCGCGCTGCTGTTGACCACGGGTGCGGCCATCACGGACGCGCCGCAGCCGAAGAAGTCGGCCGCGCCGCCGATGGGGGGCGGGGAAGACTACGGCGATTATTAAAAAGCGGCGAAAGTAAACTGGTGGAAGGCAGAAGGGAGGGGCGACACAGTTTCTCCACTTTTGCCTTTTCACTTTTGGCGTCTGCCGCACTTCTCATGGCCGAATAATTGCAGTCTCAAGTGTGCTATGCTCAGAGCGTCCCGAAACACAACGGGACGCGGGCGCGTGGCATCTAAAAGTAGCCGCCGGACGGAGAGAAAGCGGCCTTCATTTTCTCCGCGCAGAACCGGAATGGATCGCCGCAGCGTAAATTATTCGGGCGGCAGACGGCGATCAACAAACTCGCAACCCCCACGGGGCGCGAACAGCAGATTGAAGGAATACAATGGTTGATCTCGGAACATATAAAGACCGTTTCGCGGAGAGCGGCCAGCGCATTTTTGAGTACGCGATGCAGGAGTCGAAGCGTCGTGACCAAAATTACATCGCGGTCGAACACATTCTCCATGCTTTTATCTCGGAGGAGGCCGAACTGTTTAACTCGGCCATGCGCGACCTCTCGCTCGACCCGTTTCATATCAAAATGCAGATCGAGCGACGGCTGGACAACAACCGTTTCCAGCACGTCGGCAAGGGCTTGCGCATCGCGCCGGAGACGATTGATCTCTTCAAGCGCGCGATGGAGCGTTCGCGCGCGCAGGGTCGCAAGACCATCGAATCCACCGACCTCTTCATGGCGCTGGCGCAGGACGGCGGCATCCTGAGCGGCATGCTCCGCACGCTCGGCGCGGATTCGGAAGCGTTGACGGAAAACGTTCGCGCGCGCGTCCGCATGCGCGAACAGGACGAGGAGCAGTATCGCAAGAAGTTTGAACTGCCGCCCTACCTGAAACACTTCGGCACGTCGATGAACCGCTTGGCGCGGATGGACAAGATTCCGCCGACCATCGGCCGCGAGCGCGAGATTCAGCAGATGGTGGAAATCCTATGCCACCGCGAGCGCGCGAATTCGCCGATGCTCGTGGGCGAACCCGGCGTCGGCAAGACCGCCGTCGTCGAGGGCTTGGCGCGGCTCATCGAACTCGAACCGGAGAAAGTTCCGGCGCGCCTACGCAACGCGCACGTCGTGCAGTTGCAGATGGGCGGACTCGTCGCGGGCACGATGCTGCGCGGCATGTTCGAGGAGCGCATCAAGGGCATCATCGACGAAGTGAAGGAACGCCCCGAACTGATCCTCTTCATTGACGAGGCGCACACCATCATCGGCGCGGGCGCGGCGCTCGGCACATCAAGTGACGCGGCCAACATGTTCAAGGCGTCACTCGCGCGCGGCGACCTGCGCATCATCGGCGCGACGACCATCACCGAGTACAAAGAGTATATCGGCGAGGACGAGGCGCTGGCGCGTCGCTTCCGCATGGTCAAGGTTGACGAGCCGACGATCTCGGAGACGCGCGAGATTCTGTTGGGCTTGCGCCCGCGACTCGAACGCAACTACTCGGTGACGATCTCGGACGACGCCATCAACATGGCTCTGGAGATGGCTCCGAAGTACATCCGCAATTTGCACCTGCCCGACAAGGCCATCGGCTGGCTCGACACGGCTTCCGTCAAAGTCGAGATCAACGAGCCGGAGGCTTTGGTCGTCAGGCCGGAGCACATCATCGAAGTCATCTCGCAGGAGTCGCACATCCCGCGCGACATGATCTCGCGCGACACGACCGACCGCTTCCAGCAGATGGAGTTGGAACTGGCGAACCGCGTCATCGGGCAGAAGGAGGCGGTGCAGTCCGTCGCCCAACGCCTGCGTCTGAACAAAGGGCCGCTCAAGGAGTCGCACTACAAACCGGACGGCGTGTTGTTGTTCCTCGGCCCGACGGGCGTCGGCAAGACGGAACTGGCGAAGGCCGTGGCCGAGTTCATGTTCGGCGACGAAGAGAAGATGGTGCGCATCGACATGTCGGAGTACGGCGACGGCACGGTCGGCATCGAGAAACTGATCGGCATGCCGCGCGGCATCGTCGGCTCGGAGCGCGGCGGGATACTTACGGAGCGCTTGCGCGAGAACCCCTACACGGTGCTCTTGCTCGACGAAGTTGAGAAGGCTTCGCCGACGTTGATGAACCTCTTCCTGCAAGGGTTCGACGAGGGCTGGCTGACGGACGGGCGTGGGAAGAAAGTTTATCTCTCGGACGCTATCGTTATCATGACCTCGAATCTCGGCTCGGAGAGTTTCAAGAAGTACGAGAAGCCGCTCGGCTTCGGCACGAAGACGCTCGGCGACGTGCGCGCGGTGAAGGGCGAAGTGATGAAGGCGGCGGAGCAACGCTTCTCGCCGGAGTTTCGCAACCGCATTGACGAGATCGTCGTCTTCTCGCCGCTGACGATGGACGAGGTGCGGCAGATCGCCGTCATCTATCTCGACAAGCTGCGCCGCCAGATGGAGCGGCAGGCCAAGACCGTGCAGGTGACGGAACGCGCCATTGACAGCCTGACGGAGAAGGGCTTCAGCCCGGCCTACGGCGCGCGCTTCCTCAAGCGGCACATTGACGAGAAGGTGAAGCTGCCGCTCACGGCGATGTGGAAAGGCGCGTCGCAGTTCGTCGTGGACTACGAAGACGGCGAGATCACGATCAAGGCGCTCGACGCTCCGAGCGTCAACTAGGCCGCGATGGAGTTAACCGCGGGCAATCCCGAACGCCCGTTTTGAACCGGAGGGTTTCAGCTTTCTAGCATTTATAGATGAGCTGAAACCCTCTTTCACTTGCAGTTTTATGAACACAACTTTATTTCACAAAACGGCGCGGTTCGCGTTGTCGCTCATTCTGCTGTGCGCGGCGGGCGCGACGGGTTTCGCGCAGGCGACGCCCGCGAACTCGCCGCCGAAAGTTGACGTGCAAACGGCGACGGCGCAGGCGGCCAACGACGAGAAGGCCGAGCAGATCGTGCGGCGCGCAATCGAGGCGCAGGGCGGCGGCGCGTACCTCGGCGTCAAGACGATCATCGGGCGCGGCTACTTCTCGCAGTTCGACAAGGGCGTCTCGCTGCCGCCGCTCTCGTTCGTTGACTACCTCGTCTTCCCCGACCGCGAGCGCACGGAGTTTCGCGGCGGCCGCGGGCGCACCATCCAGACCAACGCAGGCGAGGGCGGCTGGCTGTTCGAGAGTTCGACGCGTTCCATCGTGGATTTGAAGCCGGAGCAGGTGGCCGACTTTCGTCTCGCCATGCGGACGAGCACGGACAATTTGTTGCGCGGCTGGTGGCGCAAGGACGGCGCGCGGCTCACCTATCTCGGCCGCCGCGAGGCCGGTCTCGCCAAACGCAACGAGGCCGTGCGGGTGACGTACCCGGACGGCTTTTGGGTGGATTACGAGATCGGCGCGAAGGACTTTTTGCCCGCCAAAACTTTTTTCAAGCGCAAGAACGCGGAAGGCGAAGAGGTGGACGAAGAGGATCGCTTCGCCAGTTATAAAACCATCAACGGGCTGACCGTGCCCTTCGTCATTGATCACTACCGCGCGGGCGCGCAGTCGAGCCGCATCAACTATGATTCGGTTGAGTTCAACACCCCCGTCCCCGACACGCTCTTCGCCAAACCGGCGAACATCAAAGCGATCAAGTAGCGACCGCAGCATAAGCTCAACCCAAAAGCACGAAGCCACAAAGAAAACTAGGCCACAAAGAAAACTCGTAGGAGTAACTTTGTGGCCTAGTGCTTTTGGGTTGGACGGTCTCGTCCTAGTCGCCGTTGTTGTCGCCCGCGGCGCGGGTCGAAGGGGGCGAGGCCGCGTGGTAGAGGGCGTAGATTTCTTCCTTCACTTCGGGCGGGAAGCAGACGCGGTCGAGTTGGTAGCGGCGCAGGCCGCGTACCGCGCCGCTCACTTCGCTGATCTCGCGGATCGAGGGGCGCGCGTAGCCGTCCTCGACGTAGATGCGCGCTTTGGGTTCCGCGCCCTCGGCCGTGTAGTAGTTGTAGTAGGGCACGTCGCCCGCGTGGTCTTCGATGAAGTAGAAGCGCGGCTCGAAACCGGCGCGCGCCACGCACGCCCGCGCCTCGGCGAGAAACTGCGCTCGCTCGCCCGCCGGCATGTCGAGATCAATCGCCTTGAAGAGCCGGCGGCCGACGAAGCGGTGGCTGAGGTCGTTCAAGATCGTGTCCTTCGCGCGCCGCCACTGCTTGAGGTGAAAGAGCACGTCGGAGTCGTCCATCTCAAGGTGGTCTTCGAGCGAGAGCGTCTGGCGTCGGAGGACTTTCTCGAAGGCCGTGCCGGGCGCGCACCACACCTCTTCGCCCGCCGCGACGAGTTCGAGAGCGCGACGGAGGATCGAGCGCAAGACCGCCTCGGCCGAGCGCAGCGTGCGGTGAAAATAGACCTGCCGGAACATGTAATAACGCGCCTGTAGATATTCCTCGACGGCGTAAAGGCCGCGCGCGGCGACGTAGATGCGGTCGTTCTCCACGTCCACGGCGAGCGCGTTGATGATCCATTCGAGATCGTAGATGCCGTACTTCGCGCCCGTCATCAGCGAGTCGCGCAGGAGGTAGTCCATGCGATCCACGTCCAACTGCGAAGAGACGAGTTGGGCGAGGAAGGCGGGCTGGAATGTGCCCTCGATGATGTCGGCGACGCGGCGCGGGAGTTCGGGCGAATAGTCGCGGAGCACCTGATTGATCTCGGTCTCTTCGGCGAGCACGGCGCGCACCGTCCAATCTTCGTGGTGGAAGCCGAGGACGTGCTCCATGACGTGCGAGAACGAGCCGTGCCCTACGTCGTGCAGGAGCGCGGCCGCGCGCGCCGCAGCGCGATCCTCCTCGCTGATCGGATGGTTCTCGCCGAGTCGATCCAGCACGCGCGTGATGAGGTGGAGCACGCCGAGCGAGTGCGTGAAGCGCGAATGTTCCGCTCCCTGATAAGTGTAGAGCGCGAGGCCGAGTTGCTTGATGCGGCGCAGGCGTTGAAACTCCGGCGCGTCAACGAGGCGCACGAGCAGTTGCCCCTCGCGTGTGTCGGTGCGCAGCCGGATGATGTTGTGTACGGGGTCGCGGTAGATGCGTTCGCTCATTGTCGAAGAATGGTAAAGGGTAAACGCTAAATGGTAAATGCCGGAGAGGATTTCCCAGAAGGTTGCGACCGAAAAAAAGTGGGCTGGCAGCCGAAGCCACCAGCCCACAGGCGAAACGCGTCTGCGAGAAACGCGCGTGGTTAGAAGGTGTAACGCAGGGCGAACTGAATGACGCGCCCGGCCTTGTTCTCGTTGAGCGGCGTCTGCGTGGCCGTCAACTTGCCGAAGTCCGAACTCGGTCGTTGCGGCTGGCGATCCGCCGGGTCGGCCGAGAACGGGTCTGTCGGCAGGAACGGATCAACCGGCAGGCCGAAGCCGATGGCCGAGGTCAGGCGTTGCGTGTTGGTCAGGTTGAAGACCTCCGTGCGGAACTGGAGGGCGTGGCCTTCCCAGGGCATCTTGAAGTTCTTGGTGAGGCCGATGTCAACCGTGACGTAGCCGGGATAGCGCAGGACGTTGCGGTCGCCCACTTCGCCCGCGCGCGGCTCGCGGAAACCGCGGAAGGCCGCCGTCGGGTCGCTGAACAAATTCGGCTCAGGCCCGCGCACGGGCGACTCGCGCACGGCCGCGACGCGCACCATGTTCGACTGCACGTTCCAGTTCGTCGCCCATCGATCCGCCTCGAAAGGTTCGCCGACGGGGAGGCCGGAGTTCCAACGCGCGATGCCGGTCATCTGCCAGCCGCCGAGGATCGTCTCCGCCACGCCGCCGATGTCGCCGAGGAAGGCGCGGCCGCGCCCGATGGGCAGGCCGACGAGCCAGTTGGCGTTGACGATGTGACGGATGTCGAAGTCGGAGTTGGCGTAGTTCTGATCGATGTCGAGCGGGTTGACGATGAACGCCGCGCCGTAAGTGCCCGCGCTTTGCAGACCCGACGCGTTGTCGAGCGAGTGCGAGAGCGTGTAGTTGAAGTCGAACGCCACGTCGCGTTTGAAGCGTTGGCGGATGCTGAACTGGCCGGAGTTGTAGTTCGACTTGGCGATAGTGCCGAAGGCCGAGAAGGCCGCATACTGCGGGTGGAAGAAGAGGTTGTCGCCGAGCGGCGAGAGGCCGTCGTCCCAGAGCAGTTGCAGGAAGGTGTAGTCGGTGATGCCCTGCCCGCCGAGGCTGGGGAAGGCCACGCGGCGGTAGGCGCGTTGCGTGGCGGTTTGCGTGGCGGTGCGCAGACCGGGCAGCACGTTCTCGAAGAACGGGATCGTCCCCATCTGGCTGACGGGCACGCCGCGGTAGCGGGCATCGGTCAAGAGGTTGATGGCCTCATACCACGTCTGACCCGAGGTCGGGTCTTTGAGGTTGTTGAGGTGCATGATGTCGCGCGTCGCCAGCAGGTCGCGGGCGAAGCGGCCGACGTAGCTCGCCTCGAACGACAGACCGCGCCCGATCTCGCGGCCGTAGGAGAGGTTGACGCTGTAGTTGTAGGGCGTCGTCAGCGTGTCGTCGAGCGACGACTCGATGCGCTGCTGTTCGTCCGACGGGGTGATGAGCGGGAACGAGACCGTCGGCGTGACGGTCAGGCCGGGCAGCGTGCGCACGTTCTGGTTGAAGCCCGTGAGCAGCGGCCCCATATTGTTGCTCACGTCGAAGGTGTTGGCCGAGATGCCCTGCGTGGACTTGAAGCCGAGCGACGAGTTCAAATCGAAGGTGACGGCCAACTGGCTGCCGATGCGGTCATAGACCATGCGGAAGCCGCCGCGGATGACCGACTTGCCGCCGCGCCCGAGCAGGCGACCCATGAAGTTGTCGCCGAAGTCGGGCGACCACGCGAAGGCCACCGAGGGGGCGAAGTTGTTCCAGTCCTGATCGTAGTAGCCTTTGCGGCCGTTGGCCTTGCCCGCCAGATCAACCGTGATCGGATCGTTGACGGGGCGACCGGCGTTCGCGCCCGCGACGCGACGCTCGAAATACTCGCCGAGGCTCTGCGTGGGCGCGACCTGAATCCCGTTCGTCTCGTAGACGGGCGTGGACGTGCTCCAACGCAGGCCGTAGGAGAGCGTCAGGTTGGGGCGCACGCGCCAAGAGTCCTGCGCGTAGAGTTCGTACTCCTGCGTGGCGAAGGTGCGCTCGATGCCCGTGCCGGGCGCGAGCAGTTGCCCGTTCTTGCCGTAGTTGAGGTTCGCCTCGTACTGCGAGAAGCGGCCGATGACGGCGGCGAGCGCGTCGCGGAAGTCGGTCTCGAAGTCGGCGCTCACGTCGGGGAAGATCGGGTCGAAGGTGTCGTTCGTGTCGAGGTAGAGCGACGCGCCGGAGAAGTCGAAGAACGACGGGTTGACGATGGCGCGGTCGTAGGAGTTGCCGAACGAGTTGCGGTTGTTGCGGATGAGACGCACGTTGCCGCCGTACTGCATCGAGTGCGAACCCTTGATCCACGAGAAGTCGTCGACGAAGTTGTGGACGGGCGTGGTGCGGCTGAGCGTGCGCGTGGCGAGCGTCGGCGAGTAGACGAAGCGGAAGAAGATGTCGTTCTGCGTTAGGTCGCCGCCGTCTGTGAACGAGGCGCGCGTCAGGCCGTAGCTGAAGCGGTTGACGATGTTGTTGGTGGCCGTCCACGTGTGACCGGCGGAGAAGCCCTTCGGGTGATTCCAGAACTGCGGCGAGAGCGTGTCGGGGAAGGCAGACGCCTGCGTGATGAGATCGTCCTGATAAGTGCCGCGCGCGAAGAGCGTCTGGCGGTCGGTCAGGTTGAAGTCGAACTTGGCGATGTAGAGATCGAGGTTCGAGGGCGTCTTGGCGTTGAAGCGGAAGCCGCCGGTGTTGAGGCCGTCGCCGAAGGTGGCGGTGTTGGCCGGGTAGCGGCGCGCGGCGTCGGCGAGCGCGGCGAGCGCGACGGGGTTGCGCCCCGGATCGACGCCGTTGACGGCGTTGTAGAAACCACCGATCTGCGCGCTCGTCAGGCAGCGCACTCCGGCGGGCGTGCCCGCGGGACACGTCGGGTCGCTCGCGCCACTCTCGGTGCGATAGCGCACGATGCCTTGACCGAGCGACGGCAGCGGGACTTCGCGCTCGACCGGGGTTTCCGAAGCCTCGCGGAAGCCCTCGTAGGTGAAGAAGAAGAAGGCGCGGTCTTTTTTGATCGGGCCGCCGAGCGAGCCGCCGAACACGTTGCGCAGCAGTTGCGGGCGCGGGGCGCGCGGGTCGCCGGCACGCGCCGCGCCGGTCTGCACGGCGAAGTCGTTGGCCGTGTAACGACCGGCGGCGTTGTTGAAGAAGTCGTTGGCGGTCGTCACCGTGTTGCGGTGAAACTCGTAGAGCGAGCCGTGGAAGTTGTTCGTGCCCGACTTGGTGACGAGCGACACCTGCGCGCCGGAGGAGCGACCCTGATCGGCGTTGGCGTTCGTCGTCGTGACGCGAAACTCTTGCAGCGAGTCGGGCGTCACGCGCAGCACACCGGCGAAGGCTTCGTCGGTCACCACGTCGAGGCCGCGCTGCTGTTCGTTGTTGTCGATGCCGTCGAGCGTGATGTTGGTCTGGTCGGCGCGCGCGCCGCTGACGTAGCCGCCCGGCGTGACGCCGGTTTGCAAGGAGAGCAGGCCGACGACGTTGCGCGCGTTCAAGGGCAACTCGGAGATGCGCTGCGACCCGAAGGCCGTGCCGAGCGTGGCGTCGGAGGTGTTGAGCGGGGCGTCGGTGGATGCGGTCACCGTCACGGTCTCAGTGCCGAGACCGGCTTCGAGTTGCACGTCTACGTCAACGGGCGTGTCAACGAGCGCGGCGACGTTGGAGACCGAGACTTTTTTAAAGCCGCCCGATTCAACGTCAACCCGGTAAGTGTCGGGCTGAACGGCGGTGAAGGTGTAGCTGCCTTCTTCGTTGGTGGTTTGCGTGCGAGAGAAGTTCTTGCCTTCGTTGACGAGCGTGACGGTCGCGCCCGCCACCACGTTGCCCTGCTGATCTTTGACCGTGCCGCGCACGGTAGACCGGCCGCCCTGTGCGAAGACGCTGCCTGCCAGCAGGAGCGAGAAGAGAACTCCGTAGACCGTGAAAGCGGTACGGCTTCGGGTAGAGTTACGCATATTGAACTGGCCTCCGAATTTTTCAGCCGGGGCGCGCGGCGCGGATGAGCTTGAAGGCCGCGTGCTGCCGTCTGAGGAAGGTTAATGAGCTTCACCGGCGACGATCAACGGATCGTCGCGTGCGTTGCGGGGCGGGCATGTGCTTGTGACCAGACCCCGGCGCGCGTGGTGAAATCCCGACGACTTTTCGTGATGTTTGAAGAACGTCTAAGGAGCAGGCCGTGACGCCCGGCAGATGTCTCGGTTAACGCGGCGGCACGAACGGCTCGCTTGCAGGAATACTCAGTCGAAAATACGCACGCAACGAGCGTTCCACTGGGGCGCACCGCCGCGGCGTCGGGCTAATGCGGAAAGTTGTAGAGGAACGCGCGCGCATGCTTGCGTGTGAATCCAAAAAAGTAATTGAAAATTCAGAATTTTGGACTTCGCACGCGCGGCGGCCGGACGGAAAAGGCCGGGGCAAAACTTGATTTTCGCCCCGGCCACTTCTAACAAACTCGCTCGATCTAACGTCTCACTTGATCTTATCCAGCAGGTGTCCGAGCTTCTCTTTCTTCGTGCGCATGTAGTGCATCGCGGCCTCCGTGTGCGGCACTTCAATCGCCACGCGCTCGACGACCTGCAAGCCCGCCTCTTCCATCGCGCGCAGCTTCAGCGGGTTGTTCGAGATGATGCGGACGTGGCACAACCCCAGATCAAAAAGTATCTCGGCGCACTGTCGGTACTCGCGCAGGTCAACGGCCAGCCCCAACTGCTCGTTGGCTTCGACGGTGTCCGCGCCGTCGTCCTGCAAGGCGTAGGCGCGAATCTTGTTGATGATGCCGATACCCCGACCCTCTTGCATCTGGTAGACGATTGCGCCGCGCCCCTCGGCCTCGATCATCTGCATGGCCTGATGCAATTGCGGCCCGCAGTCGCACTTGACCGACCCGAACACGTCGCCCGTCAGGCATTGCGAATGGATGCGCGCGAGCGTCGGCGTCTCGCGTTCGATCTCGCCCTTGAAGATGGCGACGAACTCCTCGCCCGATTCGCGCGCGCGGTAGCCAGCGATCTTGAACTCGCCGTACTCGGTCGGCAACTTCGCCACCGACACGCGTTCGACCGAAAGTTGGGTCGTGTCCCACTGGCAGGTGGTGCTGGTCTGAGTTGCTTCTTCCAAAACTTCTTACTCCCCGGCCGACCGGCAGGATGTTTCGCGAGGTCTCCCGAAAATGAGGCCGCCGGTCGCGCGTTTTGATGAACGATTAAATCTGCCCCGAATTATATGTTCCCGCGCGGGCGGCGACAAGCAGGCGCGCGTTCGCGTTTGCGCGCGGCGGCAAAACCGCGAGGGCGCAGGTTGGTGTTGATCTTTTTCTTTCCATCCCGCATCCTCTCCGCGTCGCCCAACGCGAGTTATGGAACGAGAAGATTTAGAAATCACGCTGCCCGCCGACGCGCCCACGTCGCACGAACGCCGCCCCGCGCTCGTCTTCATGCGCGGCGAGCAACTGGCCGCGCCCATCCCGCTCGAACGCGACGAGGTGATCCTCGGCCGCGCGCTCGAAGCCGACGTGCGCGTCAACGACGCGCGCGCCTCGCGCCTGCACGCACGTATCCGCATCGAACACGACGCGGAGATGGACGCTCTGCCGCGCTACCGTCTCACCGATCTCGGCTCGACCAACGGCACGCTTCTCAACGGTCAGCCCGTCACGGGCGACGCCTTCCTACAGCACGGCGACAAACTCAACATCGGCGAGCACCTCATCCGCTTCGACCTGCTCGACGATTTCGACCGCGAGTTTCAACGTCAACTCTATCGCCTGATCGCGCACGACGAGTTGACCGGACTGTTGACGAGCAAGTCTTTCTTCTCCGAACTGCGCCGCGAGGCCGCCCGCGCCGAGAGCGAGGGTCGGCCGTTCTGCGTGCTGATGATGGACTTGGATCACTTCAAGCGCGTCAACGACACCTGCGGCCATCTCGTCGGTAGCCAGACGCTCGAAGAGATTGGCGGCCTCATCACGCGCGCCCTGCGCGCGGGTGATGTGGCCGCGCGCTTCGGCGGCGAAGAGTTCGCCGCGTTCCTGCTCGACGCCGACTGCTCGCAAGCACTCGTCGCCGCCGAGCGCGTCCGCGCGGCCATCGAGGAGCACGCCTTCTCGGCCACGCGCCACGGCGCGGCGGCGTCGCCGGAAGAGAACCGCACGCTCCGCATCACGATCAGCATCGGCGTCGCCGCCTACCCGGACGACGCGCGCGACCCCATCGAACTGATCGAACTGGCCGACACCGCGCTCTACCACGCCAAGCAGTCCGGCCGGAATCGCGTCAGCGCGTTCTGCTCAGCGCCGGGCGGCGAGGTCGCGCCGCGCGGACTGCGCCCGCGACCCGCCCCGCCGCCGCGCGGCGAATGAGCTACGACCACACGGCGAGTGATAACGGCGGCGAGTGATAAAAGTTGGCGACTGTTAGAACGCTCTGTTATGATGCCGCCATTCCGGCAACCCCCTAACTTCCCCTGCCCCCCAACAGCAGTAGTAGAATGGAACGTCTGCGATCTCTTGGGTCGCACGCTTCAGTGAGGAGCATGAGCGTGTCGAAGCTAACAACACTTCTCGCGCGCGCCGCCAACTGCGTCGCCATCCTGATCTGCATCGTCTGCGCCGTAGCCACACCCGTCGCCGCACAGACGCCGCCGGCCGCGCGACCGGACGCAACGCCCGCCGCCGCGTCGCCGACTCCCTCGCCGACCAACGCGACGACAGCGACGGACAATCCCGATCTCTCGATCACGGCGAACGTCACGGCGCGCGAGTTGCGCTTTGAAGTCGTGCCGACGCCGAAGGTCGAGTTTCCGGGGCGGCCGCGCCGCGATACTGTGTGGGAGGCGGAGCGCACGAACCTCCCGCCGCAGGTGCAGCCCGGCGTCACCTATCGCGACCTCGGCATCCGGCTCAAGATCACGAGCGTCTTCGCAGACATCGAACGCATCGTCGCCGAAGCCCTCGGCGAAATCCCCGCGAGCGATGACGCCGCGCCGCCCGCAAACTCAAACCCGAACGCCCAACCCCCCGTCGCCAACGCACCGTCAACGACGGACGCGGCGCAACCTGACAAGACGACTCCTTCGCCCGCGTCGTCGTCCTCGTCGCAGGGGAGTCGGGCGGGCGGTAGTAACAGCCGCCCTAACATCGGCGGCGCGCAGCCGCGACGGGGGAGGCCGTGATGGGTCGAGTCATGCGCCGGATCGTCTCGGCCGCGTTCGTCGTCTGTGTGCTCTCATTTGTCGCCGTCGCACAACAGCCGCAGGGCGACGCGCCGGACAGCCGCGCGCGCCGCGTCGCGCCGGCTGCGCCCGCGACGAACACGCAGGCGAACGTTGACGAAAATTTTGAACTGAACATCGCGGAGCGGCGCATCACCGAACGCGACTTCTTCGCCTCGACCTCGATTGAAACGGGCGAGGCGAGCGCGCACGGGTTGTCCCTGCGCATCGGCGTCGCCGTCGGTGCGAGCGAGATTGACGTGCTGTTGCGCAACGTGCAAGGCCGCGTGCGCTTTCGCGGTTCGCTCGACGCCCTGCGGCGCGTGCTCGACGCGCGTCGCCCCGCGGCGGCGGTGACGCAGCCGGAAGTGCCTTGAAGTTTTTCGCTCTCCCAAACCTGTAGTGAGATGGACGGAGTCTTATCCCGACCTTTCGCCTGAAAGCTGACGTTCGTATTCATCAAACTTTTTCTGAGGAGAACAGCCCATGAACAAGCTCTCGTCTCTCGGAGTCGCGATCATCATCGCCTGCGTCGCCTGCGCCGCTCACGCACAGACGCCGACCCCGACCACGGACACCAACACGACCGCGCGCGGCACGGACAACGCCTCGATCTTCGCGCGCACGTCCACGGCGCAACAGCCGCAGCCGCGCGCGACGCCTTCGCCCGTCCCGACCGTGCGCCCGCTCTCGCAGGAAGACCAGCAGCGGCAACAGGCCGCGAGCGAGCGTCGCCGCCAGTCGGCCGCGTCGGGCGACCCGGACGTGCTGCTCGACGTGCCCAACCTCTCGGTCGAAGAGATCACTCTGGAAGTGGAAAACTTGCGCGCGCGTGTCTCGCTCGACGCGCGACTCGCCAATCTCTTGCAGTTGACCGCCGGGGCGGACGCCGGGATCGATAAAGTGAAACTGACGATCAAGGGCGTGCGCGCCGAGTTGCTCCTCAAGGTGCGGCTCGACAACGTGGCCGCCATCATCGACCGCACGCTGACGACCATTGATCGCAACCCGCAGATTCTCGAACGCCTCTTGCAGAGCGTGGACAACACGGTCGGCACGGTGGGCGGCGTGGCGAACACCGCGTTGCAACCGGGCGGCGTCGTGGATCGCACGGTCGGCACGGTCGGGCAGACGCTCAACAATGTGACGCAGCCGGGCGGCCTGCTCAACTCCACCGTCAACACGCTCGGCCAGACGTTGCAGCGCACGGTTGACCGTTCGGGCAACATCCTCGAACGCACGCTCGACACGGCGGGCACGGTCGTCAACCAGCGCACGGTCGGGAACGTCCTGAACCTCTCGACGCTGCGTGAGACGACCGGCGCGGGCGGGCAAATCCTGCGGCAGGTGCGCGACACTTCGGGCGCGGTCATCGAACTCACGCTCGACGCCGCCGGCAAGGTCACCAACTCGCGCGTCGTCAGTCAGGCGACCGGCGCAACCCGGCAATAACGGACGTTAAATCGTCGCAATGTCGGGGCGGGGCGAGTCGCCGCTTGTTGTTTTCCTTAAAGACAACGGGCGGCGATTCGCCCCGCCCCGTCTGTTCTTATAATTTTGCAACCGGGCGGCCGCGTGGGCGTGTAAATCGTGCGGTGCGGCGGGCGGCGTTGACGCGTTGCGCCGCCGCGCCCCGCGCGTTATGCTTTCCGTACCCGATTTCGAGTGAAGACGCACGACCCTCGCTTGTTGATTTCGCTTGTGTGAGAGACGTTAAAAGTAGTGATTGAAAATCTCAACCTCGCTTCCGACCCCTTTCGCAATCGCACGCTGCCGTGGACGGTGGCGGCCATCGTCGCCTGCGTCTCGGTCGTGGCGTTAATCTTTACCGTCAGCCAGTTCAGGCAGACGCGCGACCGCGTGAGTGTGGTCGAGCGCGACGTGCGCGGCCTGCGCACCGAAGAGGCGTCTCTGCGTGCGAAAGCGACGGCCGTCACGCAGTCGCTCTCGCCCGATCAACTGCGCACGCTCGAAGCCGCGCACGGCATCATTGACCGGCGCAACTTCTCGTGGTCGCGCCTCTTCGCAGACCTCGAAGGGTCGCTGCCGCAGGGCGTGCGCGTGTCGCGCATCGCCGTGCGCGACGTGGCGCACAGCGGCGGCGCGGAGTTGGAACTCGCCGTCGTCGCGCGCAGCACCACGGACATCACGGGCATGCTCGGCACGATGGCGCAAGGGCGCATCTTCTCCGCAGACCTGCTGACGGAAAACAAGAGCGACAAGGGCATCGAATCAACCCTGCGCGTGCGCTACACGCCGGGCGCGCGTTCCGCGACGGTGACGAACGCCGTCGAGAGCGCGTCGCGCACCGGTGATGACAGCATGACTTCCGGCGCGTCGAGAAACACGGGACAAGGGGGGGCGCAGTAATGGCAGACCGACGCCCGACCACCGCCGACGGGGCGGAGCCGAAACGCAGCCGTCGCAGCGTCGTGCCCGCGCAACTGCGCGCGCGCTTCGCGCCGTCGCAGCGTCGCGGCGGCGGCGCGCGACCCACCGGCACGATTCGCGTCCCGGAGATCGTCGCTCTCACGGCCGCCGCGTTGTTCCTGACGCTCGCCGCCAGCGCCTACTTCTTTCTGCTCGTGCCGGAACGTTCGCGCCTCGCGGCTTTAGAGATTGAGCGCGCGCAGCTGCAGGCGAAGTTGCGCGCGTCGAGCGAGGGCGTCGAGCGCAACGAGACGACGCAGGCGAGCGTGGACAAGATCGTCACGAGCCTCAGCGAGTTTGAGACGACCGCGCTGGCCTCGCGCGACGCGCAAACCACCACGGCGGTGATCGGCGAGTTGAACGAGAAGACGCGGCGGCACAACCTCGCGCGCGCGCAGTTCTCCTTCAGCCACCTCGACGAAGTCGCGGCTGGACAGACCGCCGCGCAACAGGCGGCCGCGCGCGCGCAGAACGCCTTGAAGCGCGAGAGCGTCTTCCCGGCCATTGACATCAGCCTGACCATCGAAGGGGGTTACGGCAACCTGCGCCGCTTCATCCGCGACATCGAGCAGAGCCGCCGCTTCATCGTCATCAACGGCATCCAACTCGAAGGCGTCTCGGACACGGGCGACAGCGCGCGCGCCGCGCTCGTCAGCCTCCGCCTCGACATGTCCGCGCACTTTCGTCGCAGCGGCGCGACGCTCTCCGGCGGCACAACCGCCGCGCCCGCCTCGACATCTCAGTGACGGTCGAGCCGAGAAATTTTTATGGCAATCCTTGAAGGCAAAACTCCTGCGGAACGCAACAAGTTGATCGCGGCCATCGCGTTCGGCGCGCTCGCGCTCATCCTCATCGGCCGCATGTTCTTCGGGGGCGAAGACCCGCCGCCGCGCCGCGCCACGAACAGCAACAACCGGAACGCTACTACGACGGCCAACGGCACAACGGCGACGACGGCGAACGGCGCGGGCGGAGACTCTCAGGTCGGCGATCCGTCGCTGCAAGTGCCGCGCGAAGTCGTCTACACGCCCGTCAGCTACAGCGTGCCCGACGCCGGGCGCAACATCTTCGCCTTCTACGTCGCGCCGGTGAAGCCTGCGCCGAGCGTCGCCGAGGTCGCGACGCCGCCCCCGACGCCTGAGCCGACGCCGCCCATGATGCTTAGCGGCATCTCGCCCTCGAACGTCATGGCGCGCACCGGCGACTTCGCCCTCCAGGTCTCCGGCGACAAGTTCACGCCGCAGTCGCGTGTCTACGTTGACGGGCAGGAACTCCCGACCACCTTCGCGAGCGCGCAGCAACTCTCGACCACTGTGCCCGCCCTGCTCATCAGCGCACCCGGCGCGCGCCAGATCGTCGTCCGCACGCCCGACAATTCGCTCTACTCCAACCAGACCGCGCTCAACGTCGCCGCGCCGCCGACGCCGCCGTTCACCTACGTCGGCATCCTCGGCAGCCAGCGTTACAGCGACAAGGCGATCCTGAAGAACCAGAGCAACGAACTGCTCACCGTGCAGCGCGGCGACATGGTTGGCGGCCGCTTCAAAGTGACGAGCATCTCCACGCGCGCCGTCGAGTTCACCGACGCGCAGTTGCAGATCAAGCACACGCTGCCTTACGTCGAAAACCGCCCCGGCGGCTCGAACAACAATCCGGGCAGCCCTTCGCCGCGCTTCCAACCGCCCAAACCGCCCGACGATGACGGCGACGACGATGAACCTCAATACTAATCACGACAGGCGCGACTCTGCTGCTGTTGCAGCGGCGACGACGGCGCAACGGCGTTGCGGCGTGGCGGCGGCGCGTGCGTCCGAGCGCGGCTACACGCTTGTCGCACTGCTCGCCGTGATGACGATCCTCGCGCTCGCGCTCACCGCCGCCGCGCCGCGCCTGCGCCAGCAGTCCGTGCGCAACCTCGAACGCGAGGCCATCGCGCGCGGCGAGGAAGTCGTCGAAGCCATCGCCCTCTATCAACTCGCGAAGGGCACCCCGCCGAAGAGCATGAACGAACTGCTCGAAGGCGTCGAGCCGTTCCCCGGCGCGTTCAAGAAGATTCAGATTCTACGCAAAGAGGCCGCGCGCGACCCGCTCAACAACGACGGCGAGTGGAAACTCATTCGCCCCGACGACCGCGCCTTCCTCGATTTCAAACAGAGCGTGTTGAAGTACAACGGCGGCATCCCGCCCGTCACGAGCGCGCGCTATAAAGTGTTCGAGCAGGCGGGCGCGATCAATGGCGGCGCGATCATCGGACTCGACAACGACAAGAGCGGCAGGCAGGACGACGAGGACGCGCGTTGCGATCTCGACACCTCGCCGAACGAAACCGCCACGCCCTTCATCGGCGTCGCCAGCCGCAGCCGTTGTCCCTCCGTGATCACTTACTACGGCATCGCGCGACACGACCTCTGGGTCTTCACGCCGGTCTATCGCTAAACACATTTCCAACTCCGAAGAGTGCGCGTTGATGATCATCAACGCGCACTCTTCGCGTCAGCCGCCCGCCTTCGCGCGCGAGAGATCGATCAACGCGCGCGAAAAAAAGTAACGATTAAGAATTAAATTATTGACAAGTGATCGCTTTATGTTTATAAGTCCAACATGTTGTGCGCTGTTTAGACTAGGCCACAAGATGAAAATTGACACAGTATCTTGTGGTCGCAACCAACCAAGACAAAAAGGAGCAACGAAGACTTATGGCAACTAAGAAAGCTGGTTCCAAAAAGGGTGGTTCAAAGGGCGCGTCCAAGGGCGGCTCCAAAGGCGGTGCAAAGGGCGGTTCCAAGGGCGCATCGAAGGGCGGCGCAAAAGGCGGCGCGAAGAAGAAAGCCGGTTCGAAGAAGCGGTAGTAGTCAGGTCAACGCGAGTAACTCAACAACCTTCTCAAGCGCACACGAAACATTCGGTCTCCGACCGAGACCATTCAAAGGGACGGCGAACGCTATTACAGCACGCCGTCCCAATTCTTTTCTGATAGAGAGCCGAGGTCAGTTAAAACAAAAACTATCTTCTACTGATCTCTAACCTCTGACCTCTCACCTCTCTCGTTATGATTAACGTCGCGCTCGTCGAGCCGGAGATACCGCCCAACACCGGCAACATCGCGCGCCTGTGCGCGGCGACGCGGACGCCCCTGCACATCGTCGGCGTGGCCGGGTTTCGTCTGGATGATCGCGCGGTGCGACGCGCGGGGCTGGACTACTGGCCTGAGGTGCAACTGTCGCGCCACCGAGACCTCGACGCGTTGCGCGTCGCGCTCCCCGCCTCGCGCTTCGTCTACCTCACGACGAAAGCCCGCCGCAGCTACACTGACTGGCGTTACGTAGAGGGCGATTGTTTGATTTTTGGCCGGGAAACGCGCGGTTTGCCGGAAGAGTTGCTCCGCGCCAACGCCCCGAACTGCGTCACGATCCCGATGCTCAACCCGCGTGTGCGCAGCCTCAATCTCGCCACCTCCGTCGCCATCGTCCTCTACGAAGCGTTGCGCCAGACGGGCGCGTTCAAGTCGTAGAAACGAGACCTCGCAACGCGCTCGACTCGCCCTCCATCCACGACCGTTTCAATCAATCTCTCCGTCGTTCAGACAACAGTTATGTCTCCCTGCGCGCAAGGATAATCGGGCGCGTCGTGTTATGATATGCGGTTTGATGTGGCGCGCGGAAAAGCGCCGTTTTGATCTATAGGGGAGTTATGACAGAAGAACGAAAAGATATACGCAACATCGCCATCATCGCGCACGTCGATCATGGCAAGACGACGCTCGTTGACGCGATGCTCAAACAGGCCGGCACGTATCGCGAGAACGAACACATCATCGACCGCGTGATGGACTCGATGGACTTGGAGCGCGAGCGCGGCATCACGATCATGGCGAAGAACACGGCCGTCCGTTACGGCGACGTGAAGATCAACATCCTCGATACGCCGGGGCACGCCGACTTCGGCGGCGAGGTCGAACGCGTCTTGAAGATGGTGGACGGCGTGATGCTGCTCGTGGACGCGGCCGAGGGCTGTCTGCCGCAGACGCGCTTCGTCTTGCGCAAGGCGCTGGAACTTCGTCTGCCGGTCATCGCCGTCGTTAACAAGATTGACCGGCAGGACGCGCGCCCGGCGGAAGTGGTGGACGAAATTTACGAACTGTTCCTCGACCTCGACGCGACGGACGCGCAGATCGAGTTTCCGATCCTCTACGCAGTCTCGCGCGACGGCGTGGCGAAGAAGAACCTGACCGACGAGTCGAGCGATCTGCGCCCGCTCTTCAATCAGATCATCGAGACGATCCCCGCGCCGCGTGCCCTGCGCGACGACTCGCTGCAACTGCTCGTCGCCAATCTCGATTACAACGAGTACGTCGGCCGCCTCGCCATCGGGCGCATCTTCTCCGGCGAGATCGCGCAGAACGAGATCGTCGCCATCATCAAGCGCGACGGCTCGATCCAGAAGACGCGCGTCTCGAAGCTCTACGCCTTCGAGGGGTTGAAGCGCGAGCCGGTCGAGCGCGCGGGCGTCGGCGACATCGTCGCGCTCGCCGGGATGGAGGGCATCGAGATCGGCGAGACGATTTCGAGCGCGGACAACCCGAAGGCGCTGCCGGTGATCGCGGTGGACGAGCCGACGATCTCGATGATCTTCAGCGTCAACAACTCGCCGTTCGCGGGGCGCGAAGGGAAGTACGTCACCTCACGCCAACTGCGCGAGCGGCTCGACCGCGAACTTTTGAGTAACGTCGCGATCCGCGTGGAGGAGACGGAGACGCCGGATCAATTCAAAGTGTCGGGTCGCGGCGAGTTGCAACTCGCGATCCTGATCGAGATGATGCGGCGCGAAAATTACGAGTTACAGGTGTCGAAGCCGCAGGTCATCACGCAGCAGCGCGACGGCAAGACGTTCGAGCCGATTGAACTCGTCGTGGTGGACTGCCCGGAGGAGTTCATCGGCGTCGTGACGGAAGCGATGGGGCGGCGCAAGGGGCAGATGACGAAGATGATCAACCACGGCACGGGGCGCGTGCGGCTGGAATTCGAGACGCCTTCGCGCGGGATGATCGGTTTCCGCAACGAGTTTCTGACGGAGACGAAGGGCACGGGCTTGCTCAACACTCTGTTCCTGCGTTGGGGCGAGTGGCAGGGCGCGATGCGCGGGCGCGCGACGGGGTCGCTCGTCTCCGACCGCATAGGCGAGACGACGACGTTCGCGCTCTTCAACTTGCAGGAGCGCGGGACGATGTTCGCGCGCCCCGGCCAGAAGGTTTACGAGGGCATGATCATAGGCGAGAACGCGCGCTCGGTTGACCTCGACGTGAACGTCATCAAGGAGAAGAAACTGACGAACATGCGCGCGGCCTCCGCCGACGAAGCGATGCGCCTCGTGCCCGTCAAAGAACTCTCGCTCGAACAGGCTCTGGAATTCATCGCCGACGACGAACTCGTGGAAGTGACGCCGCAGACGATCCGTCTGCGCAAGCGCGTGCTCGCCTCGAACATGCGGCCGAAGAAAGAGAAAGAGTCTTAAAGGACGCCCGGCGGTTGCGGCGGTTATTTGGTTTGAACGGGCGAGTTGAGGGCGCGGAATGGACGCAAGCGTTTGACGAAGCCGCTGGCAATTTGCCCTTCGACCGTGCCGCCGAGCGAGCCGATCTTACCGCTGATGAGCACGCGGTTCGCGCGCGGGTCGAGCACGCTGTAGACGAAGATGTTGGTGAACAGTTTGCGGTCAACCTCGATGACTAGATCGGCGTCAGCCTCGTCGCGCGAGATCACCAAGCCCCAGTATTGAACCTCGCTGCGGTCGAGCAAGGCTTGTTCGAGCGCGGCGGGTTTGAAGTAGGCCGACTTGGTGCGGATGAAGATGGTCTGCGCCGTGCGCAGCGTCTCGGCGGGCGTCGTCCTGACGATGGCGGCGGCCTCCGGGTTTTGTCCGGCGCGCGCCGCCGTCGTGGGAAGACCGGCAAGCGCACAAAAGCTAATGACGACGAGTGTACACAGACGGCGAAGGCTCGGTGGCATAATTCGTTTGCTCCCGGTCGGCGGGTGAAAGTTAACTGTCATCCGCACAGGGTAGCGCGTGCGGGCGCGCGGGCGCGCAGCCGCTATGACACTTCTTTGATTGTCACATGATAGACGTTAAATAACATGAACTCCGGCGCAGCGCGTTGAGGACGGCTTTAGTTAAAGACGACTTTACGCGCGCCGGGGTTTCGTGTCGTCGCCGTCCGCTTCTTCCGCGTCGCCCGCGTCCGTCTCATCCTCATCTTCCGAAGGATCGTAAACCTCGTAGCCCGTGCCGTCGTCGTAGTAGTAACTATGCGGCGCGCGTTCGGGCGGCGCGTCGTCGCGTTCGCCGGGTTCTGTTGTATCATCTCGCCGTTCGTTCATTTCCTGACTCCACCGGGCTGAAACTTATGTGCCGCTTTCTCGCTTACGCGGGCGCGCCGCTGTTGCTGGCGGATTTATTATACCGCCCCGTGAACTCGCTGATCATGCAGAGCTACAAGGCGCGCGAACGCGCCGAGCCTTTGAACGGCGACGGCTTCGGCGTCGGCTGGTACGCGCCCGACGTTGACCCGACGCCGTGCGTGCAGCGCACGGTGATGCCCGCGTGGTCGAACCGCAACTTGCAGAACCTCGCCGTGAAGGTGCGCGCCTCGTGCCTGTTCGCGCACGTGCGCGCGGCGTCGCCGGGGATGGCCGTGATGGAGTCGAACGTCCACCCGTTCGCCTACGACCGCTTCATGTGGATGCACAACGGCGGGGTCGCCGGGTTCGAGCACATCAAGCGGCAGTTGCGCGAGAGTTTGAAGGACGAGTTTTACAGCATGGTGATGGGCACGACCGACTCGGAGCACGCCTTCGCGCTCTTTCTCAACTCACTGCGCGTGCCGTTCGGCGAGGCGGGCGCGGGCGACATGCGCGCCGCCGTCGTCGAAACCATCGCGCGCTTGAACGAGTTAACGACGGCGGCGGGCGTGGTCGAACCTTCGCATTACAACTTCGCGGTGACGGATGGTGAATCAATCGTCATCTCGCGCTACTGCTCGGCCGAAGGGATGGCCGGGAACTCTCTGCACATCTCAAGGGGCAGGCGTTTCGAGTGTCTGCCCGGCGGCGTGTGCGACATGCACACGGTCAAGTCGCAAGAGCAAGCCGCGGCCGTCATCGTCGCGAGCGAGCGGCTGACGGACGACGGGGACGACTGGCTCGACGTTCCCGACAATCACCTTGTCACGGTGACGCCGGATTTGAACGTGACGGTCGAGCCGATCAAACTGTAAGCACTTGAAAACGGGATATGAAAAATAGCTTTAACCGCCGCGCGCTGGCCGCGCTCGCGTGCGCCTTCCTGCTCCTCCAATCACACGTCAACGCGCAAACAACTCCGTCGCCGTCCGGGGCGGCGAAGCAGTTCGAGTTGACGATTGACAGCATCATGCGCGGGGCGGCGCTCGTGGGCTATGAGCCGGGCGACGTGCGCTGGTCGCAGGACGGCGCGCGCGTCTATTTCCGTTGGAAGCAGGCGACCGACGCGCGCCTGAAGGAGATGGACACTTACGTCGTCAACCGCGACGGCACGAACTTGCGGAAGCTCTCGGAGGACGAGGCGAAGAACGCGCCGCCGTCGTCTGGCGAATTGTCGAAGGACAAGCGTTGGACGGTTTTCGCAGACGAGGGCGACGTCTATCTCTACGAGCACGCGCGGGGCACGCGCAAGGCCCTGACGCGCACCACTGAGGCCGAGACGAACCCGCGCTTCACGCGCGACCAGAAGCGCGTCTATTTCACGCGGCAGAACAACCTCTACGTGCTCTCGCTCGACGGCGGGCTGCTCGAACAGTTGACAGACATCCGCATCGGCGGTGGCGGCGGGCAGCAGGGAAGGGGCACGGAGAGTCAGGAAGCGTTGAAGCGCGAGGAGCGCGTGTTGCTCGACGCCGTGCGCGAGCGTGCGGAGCGGCGCGAGGAGCAGGAGGCCAAGCGCAAGGCGCGCGAGCGGCGCAAACCTTTCAACGTCCCGACGGGGCAGAACGTCTCGAACCTCACGCTCTCGCCGGACGGCCGTTTCGTCGTCGCCGTCATCTCGGAGCCTGCGGCGTCGGCCAAGCAGACGATTGTGCCGAACTACGTCACGGAGTCGGCCTACACGGAAGACATTCCGGGGCGCACGAAGGTGGGCGACGCTCAGGGGCGCACGCGCATGAGTGTCATCTCGGTCGAGACGGGCGACGCGAAGAACGTGGAGCACGGGCTACAACGCGCCGCGGAGGCCGCGCCAGTCGTCCGCACGCGCACCGAACAAAACGCCACCGAACAGGCCGAGCGCGAGCGCGGCACGTCGCCGCAGACGCAAGCACAGACGCAGACACAACAAGATCAGGCGCGCGAAGGACAACAGACGCAACAGACGCAAACCGGGACACATGCACAGACGCAGCAACAGCAGACGACTCAGCAGGGTCAACCGCCGCGCACGCAGACCGAGACGACGGCGCAGACGAACACGCAGGCGCGCGAACGCGACGTGCAGCTTTTCCAGTTGCAATGGTCGGAGGACGGCACGCACGCGGCTTTGCTCGCGCGTTCGGCCGACAATAAAGATCGTTGGGTGCTTTTGCTCGACCCGGCGACGGGCAAGACGCGCACGCTCGTCGCGCTGCACGACGACGCTTGGGCGAACGGCCCCGGCGCGTTCACGCTCGGCTGGCTCGCGGACAACCGCCGCGTCTATTTCGAGTCGGAGCAGGACGGCTTCGCGCACCTCTACACGATGGCGATTGACGCGGGCGCGTCTCCGGCGCAGTTGACGCGCGGCGCGTTTGAAGTCTCCGACGTGCGCCTCTCCGAAGACAAGACGAAGTTCTATTTCACCTCAAGCGAAGTGAGTTTCGCCGAGCGACACCTCTACTCGATGCCCACGGCGGGCGGCGCGCGCACGCGCCTCACCGCGCTCCCCGGCAACAACGCCGCGGACGTTTCGCCCGACGCTTCGATGCTCGCCGTCGTCCGTTCATACAGCAACAAGCCGCCGGAACTCTACCTCGCCGCGAGCGCGCCGATGTCCGAGGCGAAACAGGTGACGACCTCGCCCCTGCCTGAGTTCTTCACGCACAAATGGATCGAGCCGCCCATCGTCGCCGTCCGTGCGCGCGACGGCCAGACGGTGCAGGCGCGTCTCTACAAACCCGCGCGGCCGAACGGCGCGGCCGTCCTGTTCGTCCACGGCGCGGGCTATTTGCAGAACGTACATCGCTGGTGGAGCAGTTATTACCGCGAGTACATGTTTCATCACCTGTTGATGGAGCGCGGCTACACCGTGCTCGACATAGACTATCGCGGCTCGGCCGGTTACGGGCGCGACTGGCGCACGGGCATCTATCGCCACATGGGCGGCAAGGATTTGACCGACCACGTTGACGCCGCGCGCTACCTCATCGCCGAGCACGGCATTGACCCGAAGCGCATCGGCATCTACGGCGGCAGTTACGGCGGCTTCATCACGCTGATGGCGATGTTCACCACGCCCGACGTGTTCGCGGCGGGCGCGGCGCTGCGCCCCGTCACCGACTGGGCGCACTACAACCACCCGTACACCGCGAACATCCTCAACCTGCCGCAGTCAGACCTCGAAGCCTACAAGCGCAGTTCGCCGATCTACTTCGCAGAGGGCTTGCGCGGCGCGCTCCTCATCTGCCACGGCATGGTTGACGTGAACGTCCACTATCAAGACTCCGTGCGCCTCGCCCAGCGTCTCATCGAACTCAGGAAAGAGAACTGGGAACTCGCCGCCTACCCCGTCGAAGACCACGCCTTCGAGCGCGACACGAGTTGGGCGGACGAGTACAAGCGCATCCTTAAACTGTTTACAGAACACCTGCGCCCCGTCGTCGCCGCGCCGACCGCCGCGCAAGGTGTTGAGACGCGCAGGCGTTAATTTCGGGGGAGGCTTTCGAGCCGTCGAAGGCGTTCGTCGCAAGTCGCGGCGGGGCGGGAAAACCTTGTCGCTGAAAGCGTAACGATAGTATGCTGTGGCCTCACCGAAACTTGGTTGCCGTTTTAAAAGGAGTCTTCCATGTCGCCTCGTCTACTGTCTTGCACCCTCTTCTTGCTCGCGTTCATCTTCTGCGCCTGTGCCTCGTCCGCCCGCGCCGACGGGGTGTATCTGGTCACGATCACGTTCGACGATTTATCCGTCGGGCGTCACAGCACCAACTCGCCGAGGATCACCAGCATACGGAATGATGCGAACCGTTCCGGCATCGGCATTCCGATGAGAGGCGACTTTTACGTCGCCCCGCTCGCCCAGGCCACCAGCCAGCCGCACGCGGCCTTCGGCGTCGGCCCGGCCGTCGGCGACCCCTCGGTCAACAGCTTGAAGGTGGAGTTCAGTGGCCTCCAGACCTGCTTCCTCTGCCCGCCTCCCCCCTCCTGCCTGCGGTGCACCGATTTCGTCTCGCTCAACGTGGTCGGCACACAGCCGGGGCAGATGTCCGCCTGGGAGGTGTACATGTACAGCGACAACGGGACGCTCCTCTTCTACACCTTCGGCCTGACTGACCAGTTCGTGACCTTCACCAGCACGATGAACAACATCGCCTCGTTCCGCTTCTTCGCGAGTCCGAACAACGAGGGGATCGACAACGTCAGTTATCACGCGCCCGTCCCCGAACCCGCCACCGTCGCGCTTCTCGGCTCCGGCCTCGTCGCCCTCGGCGCGGCCAGTCGCCGCCGCCGCCGCACGCCCTCCGGCAATTAGTGAGGCTTCTCCCGAATCTCTTCGCGTCCTGACCTTCCGGCGTTAACTGCCTCACGCCCGTGAGTGCGGGCAAAACACGAAACTCAAACTGTTTCAGGGAAAATTTAAAGTGAAATCGGCGGGCGGGGAGTCTCACGCCTTGAGGAAGAGCATGCCGAAGAGCCACGCGGCGACCTGCGTCTCGTAGGCGTACCAGAGGCCGAAGCAGATGCTCAGAGCACCGGCGGCGGTCTGCAAGCCGTAGTGAAGGCCGGAGAGTTTGCGCGCGCTAAGGACGAAGGGCAGACCGACGAGTCCCGACATCAAGAGCATCCCCGCAATCGAGCCGACGCCGAAGACCAAGAGGTAGAGCAGCCCGACGACGGGCGAGGGGATTTGCGCGAGCACGAGCAACGTCAGGGCGGCCGAACCGGCGAGGCCGTGTACCGCGCCGACTACGAACGGCTTGATGCCGATGCGCGTGACGGCGTGCGAGTGGGGGGCGACGACTGCCGCCGTCGCGTTCGCGTGTTCCGTCTCCGTTTCGTGAAAGTGGATGTGCGCGTGTTCCAGCCCGTCGTGCCGGTGCTGGTGTAGGTGGACGGGCACGCGTCGCCGCGCGCGCAACGAACGCGCGAAGGTCGCGACGCCGAGGCCGATGATCATCAACGCCACGCAAAACTCCAACCCGCTCGCGACGCGCTCCGAGATGGCGACGCGCAGGACGAGCACCACCGCCCCGACGATGACGAGCGAGGCCGTGTGCCCCACGCCCCACAGCCCGCCGACGAGCGCGGCGCGCCACAGTTTCCGCTGCTCGCTGACGATGTTCGAGACGGCGACAACGTGGTCAACTTCCGTGGCGTGCTTGAGGCCGAAGACGAGGCCGAGGCCGAGCACTGCGAACGCGCTGAGGCGCGCGAACGAAGGTTCGTCGTGCGAGAACAGCGCGCGCGCCTGCGCGAAGAGTTGGCCGCCGAGCGCGCCCACGCTGTAGCCCGCTTCGCCCACGGCCTGATAGCAGATCAACAGCCCCGCGCAGGTGATGACAAACGCGCTCAGGGCGGGCAGCACGCGTAAGGCCATGCCCGTCGAGGCGAGCGGGCGTTCCATCCAGCGGCGCGCGTAGACGAACAGCAGGCCGATGCCCGTCAACACTCCCGCCAGCCCCGCGCTGAACGCGACTACGAGTAGCAACCCGTAGCCGACCCGCCGCAGGTGAATCGCCGAGAGCAACACCACCAGAGCAGAAGGGCAGGGCAGCAGCCCGCCGGAGATGCCGAGCGCGAGCAGACGCCGCCACGTCACCGGCTCGCCGTCCGCGCCCGGCGGCAGGTGCGTGTGCGCGCGGCCGTTGCCGTGCGAATGTGCGCCGTCGTGTGACTGCGCGCCGTCGTGCGAATGGCTGTGTGATTGGTCGTGCGAATGAACGTGTGAATGGTCGTGTGAATTAACGTCGCCGCGTGGTTCGGAATGTTCGCCCGCCCCGTCGTGTGCGTGAGGTTGTTCGTGTGCGTCGTGTGCGTGTGAACTGCGCGCGGCGTCGTGTGCGTGTTGGTCGTCTGCGTGCGCGGGGCGTTCGTCGTGGCCGTGTGCGACGTAGCCGTAGGCCGCACCGACGCGTCGCACGAGCAGGCTCAAACCGATGGCGACGACGATTGCGCCGGAGACGAAACTCAGGATCGGGTAGAGCCTTTCGGGCACGACGTACTGCGCGGCGAAGAGCGTGACGAGGCCGAGCGCGAAGACGCCCGCCGTGTGCGTCGCGGTCACGGTCAGGCCGAGGAAGGCGGCGTGCTTCGCCGTGCCGCGCGAGCCGACGAGGTAGGCCGCGACGATGGTCTTGCCGTGCCCCGGTGACAGCGCGTGAAAGCCGCCGAGGATGAAGGCGAGCAACAGACCCGCGAGCACGACGCCGGGCGTTAAATCAGAGACGCTGATAAGTTCCGCCAGACGGTCGCGCGCGGCGGGTTCGACCTTCGCGCCGTCGCGCGCGACGAGCGGCCGCGACGACGCAGCAGGGGCGGGCGGCGTGCCCGTCGTGAAAGAGAGTTCGGCGGCGCGTTCATTGAGCGGGGCGGAGAGCATGCCTGCGGGGTAAGAGCGGAGTTCGTCCGAGAGGCTCGTGCCGAACGCCGTGCTGTCGAAGATGGAGATGCCGGACGCCGCAGGTGCGACGACGATCTCGCGCCAGCCGATGCGCCCCTCGTAATTCGTATCGGCGAAACTCACGCGCCGCGCGCCGTCCGTTTGTGTAGTAGCAGCGGCGACGGGCAACTCGCCCGCGTAGTCGCATTCCAGACGCAGCGTCGGCAGTCCGCTCTGACCGGGCGGCAGGATGATGCGTTGCCCCGTCAGGCCGAGTGAAACGGGCACGCCGTCCACGGAGAGGCGCAGCCCGCCGAGGTGTGCGTTGGCCGTGCGCGCAGCGTAGGCGTCGAGTTCGGCCGTCGAGTGTCGGCCGTCGCCGTCGGCGTCTACCGTTTGCAACTCCTGCAAGGCGGCGATCTCGGCCATGTCTATCACGTAGCGCAGGCGCAGGCGCGACGCGCCGACTTCGAGTCGGGTGAAATGATTGACCGTAAAGTTGCCGAGCGGGTGCGCGGCGGCGGGCAGGCCGAGCGAGAGGGCGAGCAGCGACGCGAGGACGAGCGCGCGTCCCGTCGTGGTGCGTCGGCGAATCTGGCGGGGGTGCTTCATAACATCAAGACGGCAACTTCAACTAACGCAAAATAACTTCGACTGCCGCAAAATAACTTGAAGAGACTTTCAAAACACGTCCTTCATGCGTCTACTTCTTTGTGCCTTTCAGTCGGCCGCCGCCTGAGACTACTTCGTCAGGGCTGCGCGCGCAATGCTCGCCTGCAAGGGATCGAACTGCGGGTTGAGCGCGAGGGCGCGTTCGAGAAACCAGCGCGCCTCGGCCGCGTCGCCGGAGGCACGCGCGATCATCCCTGCGTGATAGAAGAGGCGCGCGTCTTCGGTCTGCAAGCGCAGCGCCTCTTTGATCGCCGCGCGCGCTTCGTCGAGCTTGCCCGCCTTCAAGGCCGTCCACGCGAGCGCGTCCGCGCCGTAGATGTCGCGGCGCACTTCATACTCCTTCGCGGCCAGCGCGTAAGCCTCCGCCGCGCGCAGATCGTGGTCGGCGTAAAAGAGCGCGAGTTGACGATTGTAGAGCGCGCCGCCTGACGCGCCGAGGCGCGCGATCTGCTCGACGAGCGCATACTGCGCGGCGGCCTCGCGCTCCCTGCCCGTCAGCTTGTAGAGATCGCCGAGCGCGGCGACGAACGACGGGTCGGGCAGACGTTTGACCGCACGCTCGTACTGCTCAATCGCGCCCGCCGCATCGCCCCGCGCCGCGCGCACGCGGCCGAGCGCGCCCGCCGCGCGGTAGTAGTTCGGGTAGGTCGTCAGCGACTCGCGGTAGTGTCGCTCGGCCGTCTCGTAATCGCCGCGACCGTAGGCGACCTCGCCGAGTTGCCAGCGACACCACGCGACCGCCTCGCGCGACGGCTGGCTTGCGTCGAGCGCGAGCGCCAGCGCGTTCGTGTAACGCTCGCGCGCACGTTCGGCGCGCCCGCGCAACAGGTCAACGCGCGCGAGGCGCGTCTCGGTCGCAAAGCTGAGTCCGCCGTCGAGACGTTGCGACTGACGGAAAGCCTCGTCCGCGCCTTCGTAGTCGCCGAGTTCGACGAGCGTCTCGCCGAGCAGTTGATGCGGGAGAGTTTTGTCAGGTTGGAGTTCCCTGAGTCGGAGCGCGTGGTCGCGCGCGGCGACGAAATCGTGCGACGCGTATTCGGTCTGTGCGAGGGCAGCGAGGCCGCCGGGGTTGAGTTCGGCGGGCGCGGCAGCGAGCGAGGCGCGTGCGGCGCGCGTGGCGAGTTCGAGGTATTGCATGTCGCCCGTCTCCTGCGCCTTGCGCAGATAGTGGCCGTGCAAAAGGTTGTAAGCGATGAAGTCTGCGGGGTCGCTGCGAACGCGCGCTTCGAGGAAGCGAACGGCTTCCGTGAACGCCTGTTCGTCGGCGGGGAGCGGCGCGGCGGGCGGAAGCGCGGGCGACGACGACGCGGCGGGCGCGTTCGCCGTCGAACTACGCGGCCTGATCCAGCCGCCGCACCCGCACGCGACGAGCGCGACGAGCAGGAGCGTCGCTGACAGAGACGCTGACAATAATGATCTGTTTCTCAAGTGCATGTTGGCTCGAAGGTCGGCCGCGCGGAGTGTCATACTAACTTACGAAATAAGAAACTAACTTACAAAATAAGAAAAGATCACACGCGTGGCGCGGTCGGCCGCACCTGCGCGCAGCGTGTGGTTGAGCGTCGCGCCTGAGATACGCCGCCGCGCACGGCGGATTCCGCGCGTGACTCGCACGAAACCGGCGAAACAAAATTTCCACATCCGGCGCGCTAAAAAACCTAGCCAACCCACGGTTCGTGCTATAACCTAGCCCCGCACACAGAGCAGCATCCGAAGCGCAAAGCGGCCGCGTATCTAACCGCAGCGTCAAATTTTGAACAACACGTCGAAGCAGATCAGGCTGCACGCCCGGACAGCGTGGCAGGCAGGCGCGCACAAGTCTTCCCTTCATGGCCGACCAACTTTTACACGCGCACGGCTCGCGTCCGTCTTCGTCTTACGCCGCGAGAATTTCAGCCGACGGCTCGTCTAACTCTTAAAGCGGCGCAACGATGTGCGCCGCCGCCACCGCGCGTGCGTCGCGCGCATGCCGAGAGATCGGCCGTTCGGCCTTCAAACCCGTCACACGCAAAGGAGAATTTACATGAGAAGCTCTCGCCCTAAGAAGTTTGCCCTCGCCGCACTCGCGCTCACGCTCGGTTGTGCGATCTGGCTGACGCCCGCGCCGCAAACGGACGCGGCCGACCACTTCGACGCGCCCCTCGTCGCCAACGATCAGGGAGCCGACCTGGCCGACGCCTACTTCTTCCTCGACCCGAACAACAACGCGAACGTCGTCGTTGCCATGACCGTGCAGGGCTTCATCGTCCCCGGCGAGGCGCAGAACGCGGGCGGCTTCGACCACAACGTCCGTTACCGTTTCGAGTTGGAGAACACGGGCGACGCCAAGCCCGACCGCTTCATTGACGTGACCTTCTCGCAACGCACTTCGACGAGCAGCCCGCAGACGGCGACCGTCACCCTGCCGAACGGCACGACCTTCAACGCTCCGACCACCGCCCCCTCGGCCACCTCCGACACGTCGCCGACGCCGACGATCACCGATGCGTCTGGCGTCAGGTTCTTCGCGGGCGTGGTGGACGATCCGTTCTTCTTCGACATCCCCGGCTTCAACCGCTTCGTCGGCTCGGTGCTCGGCGGCGCGCCCGACCCGACCGCGCTCCAACGCGGCCGCGACACTTTCGCCGGTTACAACATTAAGGCCATCGCGCTCCTTATCCCGGCCACGCAGTTGCGCGGCACGGCGGGCAACGTCGTCGGCCTGAGCGCCACGACGCAGCGACGCTCGCCGCGCATCATCACGAAGCAGGGCGAGGTGTCCGGCGTCGGCCGCTACGCCAACGTGGATCGCATCGCCACGCCCGCCGTCAACGTCGCGCTCATTCCCTTCGCGCGCAAGAACGAGTACAACGCCGCCAACACCATCGACGACGCGAACCTGCGCTTCGCCGCGAGCATCATCGGCACGCTGCAAGCCCTCGGCACGAGTCAGGAGAACATCAACCTGCTGGCCGGGGTCGCCGTGCTCAAAGGCGACTTCCTGCGTCTCGATACGAGCAAGGAGAACACGGGCGCGGGCAGCGGCGTGAACGCGGGCAGCGGCTTCCCGAACGGCCGTCGCCTCTCCGACGACGTGATTGACACGATCCTCGCCATCGTCACCAACGGTGCGATCACGACGGGCGATAACGTCAACTCTAACGACGCCGCCTTCCGCAACGAGTTCCCCTTCTTCGCGCCTTCCATCCAGCCGTTCCCGAAGACGACGATTGACGACCGGACGCGCAACTAACGCTCGTGCTGCACGAACGAAAAGAGAGTAGACAGACACACCGAAGGAGCAAGGTCTATGAACAAGTCAACACGAAGCGCGCGGCGTCTAGTGACGCCCCTTGCAATCGCGCTCGCGGTCTTGATGAGTGCGAGCACCTTGCCCGGTTACTCTTCGAGCAGAGCAGCACGCCGCGCCGATAAGCGCGCCGCCGTCGCCGCCGTCGCCAAGACTCGCTCGAACAGTCAACCGGGCACGCCGCAGCAACAGCAGGGCAACACGCCCGCCCCGAAGTCGCCCCAGCAGTCGGCGACCAATCGCGCGGACAAGGGCGGCGACGCCCAACCCGCCAACCACACGCCCGAACCGCGCGGCAAGATCGCTTTCGCCAGCGACCGCGACGGCAACTTTGAAATTTACGTGATGAACCCGGACGGCAGCGGCCAGCTTCGTCTGACCAACGACCCGGCCGAGGACGTGCAGCCCGCGTGGTCGCCCGACGGCACGCGCATCGCCTTCGTCAGCAACCGCGCCGGGACGAACGACATCTGGATCATGGACGCCGACGGCCGCAACGCCCTGCGTCTCATCAACAACAAAGCCAACGAGCGCAGCCCCGTCTGGCATCCTTCGGGTCTGAACATCGCCTTCGTCAGCGACGAAACCGGCAACGACGAAATCTACACGACGATCATTCCCTCGACGACCCAGTTCGGCTATGACCTGCCGCTTTCGCCGGGGCGCACCGTCTCCGACAACCCGGCCGACGACATTGACCCGGCCTATTCGCCCGACGGCACGAAGCTCGCCTTCGCCTCGAACCGCGACGGCAACTACGAGATTTACGTCTCGAACCCCTTCGGCAACGACCCGCTGCGGCTCACCAACGCGCAGGACGACGACACGCATCCCTCTTGGTCGCGCGGCAAGATCACTTTCCAGAGCGACCGCACCGGCAACGACGAAATCTTCGTGATGGACGACGACGGCGCGAACCAGATCAACATCACCAACAACTCCGCGCTCGAAGTAGACCCGGCGCGCACCGCCGACAACCAGCGCATCGTCTTTGCCAGCAGCCGCGACGGCAACTTTGAAATCTACTCCGGCAGCGCCCCGACCGCCGCGCTGCGCCGCCTGACCTCGAACGTGGACGCGACGGACTTCAACCCGTCCATTCAGCCGCTCGCCGTGCCGCCCGACTCTCCCGCGCGCGTCTTCACGGCCGTGCTCGACGGCGCGCAGGAAGTGCCGCCGACCAACTCGACCGCGCGCGGCATCGGCACGATCACGCTCAGCGCCGACGAGACGACGGCGCGCGTCTCGCTCACCTTCTCCGGCCTGTCGAGCGCGCAGACGATGGCGCACATCCACGGCTTCGCTGTGCCGGGCGCGAACGCCCCCGTCATCTTCCCGCTGCCGAACGGCTCTTTCAGCGACTTCCAGATCACGCTGACGAGTTTGCAGGTGCGTAACCTGAAAGCGGGGCTAATGTACTTCAACGTTCACACGCAGAACTTCCCGAACGGCGAAATTCGCGGCCAGATCAACGCCGCGCCCGACCCGTCAACCGTCTCGCCGCACTCGAACGCCGTCGCTTTGACGACCGGCAATCGTCTGCTGCGCTTCAACACGTCCGCGCCCGACAAGATCACCAGTTCGGTCGCCGTCACCGGCCTGCAATCCGGCGAGTCGCTGCTCGCCATCGAGAATGTGTCCAGCATCAACAATCTCTTAGGTCTCGGCAGCACCAGCCGTCTCTACCGCGTTGACCCCGCGACGGGCGTGGCGACGCAGATCGGCAGCCACGTCTTCGCCGTCCCGCTGAGCGGGAGCGAGTTCGGCATGGCCTTCGGCCCGAACGGCCTGCGCGTCGTCAGCGACACCGGGCAGAACATGCGCATCAACAGCGAAACCGGCGTCGTCATGGACGGCGACCTGACCACGGCGGCCATTGAACCTGACACACCGCTCGCCTACGCGCCCGCGCCCGACCCGAACACCGGACGCACGCCGCGCATCTCCGGCGTGGCGGCCGTCCGCATCAGCGTCGGCGTCGGCACGATGTACGACATCGACTACGACCTCGACGCGCTCGTCACGCAAAACCCGGAGAACGCCGGGCGGCTCAACACCGTCGGCACGCTCGGCGTTGACACGGGGCGGCTCGTCGGCTTCGACATCGCCAACAACAGCCAGACGGCCTTCGCCGCTCTGACCTCGCCGGCCGACACCGTCTCGCGGCTCTACCAGATCGATCTCAACACGGGCGCGGCCACGCTCATCGGCGACTTCGGCAGCGGGGAGTTGATCCGCGGCCTCGTCGTCGCCGACTCGACGTTCCTGAGCGCGCCGCAGAACCTCACGGTGCAGGAGGGCGCGGGCAGGATAAGGGTCTTCCTCACGCGCGGCGGCGACCTCTCCGGCGAAGCCGCTATCCTCATTGACTTCGACACCAACGACGGCACGGCCACGGAGCGGCGCGACTACACGACCGCCGCGGGCGTGCTCCGCTTCGCGCAGGGGCAGGGGTCTTCGACGGTTGACATCTTCATCACCGACGACCGCTTCGTCGAAGAGAACGAGACGTTCACGCTCACGTTCCGCAATCCCGTGGGCGCGACCTTCAACAACCTGCCCGTCACCACGATCACCATCTTGGACAACGACACGGCGGCGTCGCCGACCAACCCGATTGACGACCCGACGTTCTTCGTCACGCAGCACTACCTAGACTTCCTCAACCGCGCGCCCGACGCCGACGGCCTCGCAGCGTGGCTGAGAGTGCTCTCCAACTGCACGGCGGGCGACCGGACGTGCGACCGCGTGGCCGTCTCGTCCGCCTTCTTCCTGTCGCCCGAGTACCAGACGAAGGGCTTCTACGCCATTCGCTTCTACCTGGCGGCCTTCGGGCGGCTGCCCACCTACCGCGAGTTCATGCGCGACACGTACCGCCTGAACGGCGCGACCGCCGCCGAGTCAATCGCCGCGCGCGGCCTCTTCGCCGAAGAGTTCACGGAGCGCGGAGAGTTCACAGGGGTCTACGACGCGCTCTCGAACGCGGATTACGTGGACAGGCTTATCGAGACCAGCGGCGTGCCGATTCCCACCCGCTTCCAACTCCGCGCCGATCTCGACGCGGGACGCAAGACCCGCACGCAAGTGCTGCGCGAAATCGTGGAGGGCGAGGCGTTCGCGGCGTCGTCCTTCAACCGCGCCTTCGTGCTCTCGCAGTACTTCGGCTACCTGCGGCGCGACCCGGACGCGGGCGGCTTCAACAACTGGCTCGCTTACCTCAACGCGAACCCCGGCGACTTCCGCACGATGGTCAACGGGTTCGTCAACTCCGTCGAATACCGGCTGCGCTTCGGCCAGCCGTAAACCTCGGACTAACCAACACGACCGCCACGGCGTCGCCGCTTCCCGTAAGCAGCGACGCCGTGGCGTCTCTGCGCGCCCTGCTGCGCCGCCCGCGACGCCCGAAGGCGCGCCTTGACACGTCCGCGCGGGCGCGTCTAAAGTCGTGCCCTCTCATTTTTAGGGAAGCGGCTCGACGGCTCGACTACCGTTCAGGTTCTTTCCCTCGTCCCCAACTTTAAGCCGACAGTTCGGAGGAATTTTTCGATGACAAGAAAGCTGTTCGTATCCCTCTCGCTTCTCTGCATGGCGTTGCTCCTCACGGTCGCCACCCCCTCCCTCTTCAAACGCGCCCACGCCGAGAGCGCACGCCCGACGGGCGACAAGGCCGCCGTCCCGACCGTCAAGTCTCTCGACGCGCAGAAGACTGCCAAAGGCGAGACGCGCTCGCAGCGCGACCGTTGCGCCACGCGCGACCTGGACGAGACGACCGCCTCCGTCTATGAAAGCGCGCTCAACGATTTCAACAACAAGCGCAGTCCCGGCCAGATCAGGAAGTCGGGCGCGGTGACGATCCCGGTCTACTTCCACGTCATCAACAAAGGTGCGGGCGTCTCGAACGGCGACGTCTCCGACAAGATGCTGCGCGCGCAGATTGACGTGCTCAACGCCGCCTACGCCGGGGCGACCGGCACGGGCGCGGCCAACACGCCCTTCCGCTTCGCCCTCATCGGCGTGACGCGCACGACGAACCTCGCGTGGTTCAACGCCGGGCCGGACACGGCCGCCGAGCGCGAGATGAAGACCGCCCTCCACACGGGCGGCGCGGACACGCTCAATTTCTACACCAACAACGCGGGCGGCTTCCTGCTCGGCTGGGCGACCTTCCCCTTCTGGTACGCGGGCGACCCGGCGATGGACGGCGTGGTCTGTCTCTATTCGAGTTTGCCCGGCGGCACGGAAGTGCCCTACAACGAAGGCGACACGGGCACGCACGAAGTCGGCCACTGGCTCGGCCTCTTCCACACGTTTCAGGGCGGCTGCGCGGCTATCTACAACGACTTCGTCGCCGACACGCCCTCCGAACGCTCACCCGCCTTCAACTGCCCCGCGGGGCGCGACACCTGTCCCAAGACCGGCACTGACCCCATCGAAAACTTCATGGACTACACAGACGACCCATGCATGTATCGCTTCACCGGCGGCCAGTCCGCGCGCATGGAAGCGCTCTCGCTTCAATACCGCGGCCTCTAAAGTTTCGCCTGTCGGTTTGAACGCAAGAGAGGGGCGACCACGCGGTCGCCCCTCTCTTATTTTGTCGAGTTGACTGTGATCTGATTCGCAGCGACTAACGACCGCCGCGCGAATGTGCGGACGGGCATGTGTGGCTCAACGCACGGCGGCGCGTGATTATCTTTTCGTCCTCTCGCCCCGCCACTCCGTCCCGTCCGCATACTTGATGCGCGTCACGCGCGCCGTCACGTGCGGCGAGTTTTTCAGGTGGTAGCCCTCCTTCTTCAAACGCACCGACTCGCCGGGAAGAATCGTCCGGTCGCTGTTCACCGAATAGACTTCCACGATCTCCCGCTCGCCCGCGTCTTTGAAGACCACGTACTCCCAAGACACGCTCTTGATCGTCTTCGCGCCCGCGTTGCGAAACAGCGCGGACACTTGCTGCACGGGCGAACTCGTGACAATCGTCGAAGGGCTGGCGCGCTTGCCGTGGGCGGGGTCGAGCGGGTCAACGCCTTGATTCACGTTGTAGGTAAAGCGCGCGTCCGACACCGACACGTCCGGCGCGGATTGAGCCGACAGCGAAATTGGCACGACGAACAGGAACAGGAACACCCACGCCGCGACGAAATTGTTTCTCACTTTCATCTCAAACGCTCCTTTCCTCAAGTCGCCATTTTAAACTGTCGCCATTTTAAACTAACGACGCCTCTGTCTTAACCTACCAGCCTTCCCCGCAAGTCTCACGGTGCTCCGGCCTGCTCTTCTCGCTGTAGGCCGCCCATGCTTTCCGGCCGGAGGCGAACAACATCAACGCGCATAAAACCAGCAGCACCGACGCCAACACGCTTTGCCTCGCGCCCTTGAGAAGCACGGCGTAGAAGATTGCCCCGGCGGCGTAGACTACGAGGGAAGGGAGGATGAAGATCATGACGGTCAGCGGGCCGTTGCAATCAACCGCGCCGCCGATGCCTTGATCCCGGTACTCGTTGACCGACGCCATCAAGCCGAACAGCGCAACCGGCAGAAAGATGATGACGATCAAAGAGACCGCCCGCACAGCTAGTTTTCGTCTCATAGGTTTTTGTCTTGCTTCAAAGCGAATTCCTCACGCCCGTGTCGTCACCCGTGCCTTAGGCGCGGGGCGTCTAGGGGAGGAGGCGACCGAGGAGGTCTATGAGCCAGTCGAAGTCTACGG
>JAUZFQ010000089.1 GCA_030838445.1 Pyrinomonadaceae bacterium
CCGTCACCCGTCACTCGTCACTGTCTTATTAACTTGTCACTCGTCACTTGTCACTCGTCACTTGTCACTCGTCACTTGTCACTTGTCACTGTTTCTCAGCACCCTCTTCACTCATTCGTCACACACGCGCGCGCTGGCGGGTATAGACTGGCGGGCGTAGAATCAACGCAATCATTCAGACGGAAGTGAGGAGCGAATAGTATGGACGCGAACAATTCCTACAAGCCCAAGCAGTTCGACCTGAGCGGCTTAAACGGCATCTCCGATAAGACATTGGAGTTGCATTTCAAACTCTACGAGGGCTACGTCAAGGAGACGAACAACCTGACGGAACGCATCTCGAAGTTTCTCGAAGACGGCAAAGTTGATCAGGACGAGATGCCCGCCTATTCGGAACTGACCCGGCGGCTCGGCTTCGAGTACAACGGCATGGTCTTGCACGAGTACTACTTCGGCAACATGAAGCGGCAGGGCACGGGCGACCCCGCTAAAGAGTCCGGCTTCGCGCGCGTGGCCGCCGAGAGTTTCGGCAGCTACGAGACGTGGAAGGCCGATTTCGTCGGCATCGGCAAGATGCGCGGCGTCGGCTGGGCGATGTGCTACCAGAACCCCGCTAACGGGCGGCTCTCGAACCATTGGATCACGCTGCACGAGACGGGCAACGTCTCCGGCTTCACGCCCGTGCTCGTGATGGACGTCTGGGAGCACGCCTTCCTCCTCGACTACATGCCCGCCGAACGCCCCAAGTATATCGAAGCCTTCTTCTCGAACATTGATTGGGAGGCCGTCGAACAGCGGCTCAACATAGACGCCTCTTCGCGCCCCGCCACGGCGTAGCTCTGGAAGGGGAAAAGGGTAAGGGGGAAGGGGGAAAGGAAAAAGAAGAGAGGCGCGCTCGTCGTGCGCCGCCTTCTTCGACCCTTTCCCCTTTCCCCCTTACCCTTCTTCATCCTTTACCCCTTCCCCTTTACCCCTGCTTCTTCCTATACTCTCCCCGCAATCACTCGAACAACTCAGGAGGCACGTCCATGAAACTTCACGCACGTCTCTTTATGCCCTACGCGCTTTGCGTCCTCGCGGCAATCGCCCTCGTCGCCACGTCCGGCTGCACGGCCGCCGACAACACGAACGCCAACACGACCGCGACGACCGCGGTCACGCCCCCGGCCTCTTCGCCCTCGCCGCTGAATCTGACCGTCGCGGAACGCCCGCAGAAGATCAAAGATCAGATGACGGCGCGCGGCGAGCAGGACGAGGCCGCGCCCGTCCTGCGCTTCGTCGAGCCGCGCGACGGCGCGACCGTCACGGGTTCGACCGTCAACGTCAAACTCGCGCTCGCCGGAGAACTCAAAGGCTACAAGCCCGGCAAAGACCCGCAGACGAACATGGGCAACCACATCCACGTTATCCTCGACAACCAGCCTTACGAGGCTTACTACAATCTCGACGAGCCGTTCGAGTTGCGCAACGTGACCGAGGGCAAGCACACCCTGCGCGTCTTCGCCTCGCGCCCATGGCACGAGAGCTACAAGAACGAAGGCTCGTTCCAGATGGTCGCCTTCACCGTCAAAGGCGGCGGCGACGCGTCGAAGCCGACGACCACCGCCAGCGGCCAGACGATGGCCGACAACAAGAACGCGAACGCCGCCAAACCCGCGAACGCCAACTCGGCTAACGCCAACGCCGCAAATGCTAATGCCGCGAACGCGAACGCCGCCGCGACACCCGCGCGCGAGGGCAAAGAGATGGCGTCGAGTCAGGCGGGGGAGATTGACCGGACGAAGCCTCTGCTGACCTACAGCCGTCCGAAGGGCGACTACAAGGGCGCGGACGCCGACGCCATCATGATCGACTTCTGGCTGACGAACGCCAAGCTGCAAGGCGACGGCGGCACGTACCGCGTGCGCTACACGGTCAACGGCGGCGAGGCGAAGTTCATAGACAAGTGGGAGCCGATCTGGCTGGCGGGTTGGACGGCCGGGAAGCACACCGTCAAAGTCGAACTCGTGGACAAGGATGGCAACGTCGTCGAAAACGGCAACTACAATTCGACCTCGCGCGACATCAACGTCAGCAAGTGACAGCAAGTGACAGCAAGTGACAGCAAGTGACAGGGAGTGATAGGGAACGTTCTCTAATCAGGAAAGCGCAAAGACACGGAGGGGCATGCCGCTTCTTCGTGTCTTTGTCTCTTTGTGTTTAAATTTCCTCAATGAACCCGGTCGAGCAAAAGCAAAAACTCTTCGCCGCGCTTGCCGCAGAGGCTGCCGCGTGCCGTCGCTGCGAGGCGATGTGCGGGCGCACGGCGGTCTTGAGCGAACTGAACGGCAGCGTGGCGGCGCGCGTCATGTTCATCGGGGAAGCGCCGGGGCGGCAGGGCGGCGACCGCACGCGCGTGCCCTTTTCGGGCGACCAGTCGGGGCAGAACTTCACGCGCTACCTCGCCTCGATCAACCTCGCGCGCGAAGCGATCTTCATCACCAACTCCGTGCTCTGCAACCCGCGCAAAGAGTCGGGCGCGAACCGCAAGCCGACTATGAAAGAGTCTCTGAACTGCGCCGAGTTTCTGCGTCGGCAGATCGAACTCGTCGCGCCGCGCGTCGTCGTCACGCTCGGAGCGGTCGCGCTTGCCGCCCTCAGTCGCATTGAGTATCATCAATTCACACTCAAAGATTCGGCCGGTCGCGTGTGCGCGTGGGACAATCGCCTGCTCGTGCCGCTGTATCATCCGAGTCCGCAGGTGCTCGCCTCGCACCGGCGCGAGGACGCGCAACTGCGAGACTATGCCGCCCTCGCCCGCGCCATCCGCAAGAGCGCGCGCCGCGCGTCGGCCGAGGAGCAGGCGCACTAAAGATTTCGCCGGGACGGTTTGCGAAGAACAAGCATGGACGAGACGGTCGAACAATTGACGATGCACACGCTGCCGCTCGCCGAGACGCACCGGCGACACGGCGCGACTTTCGCGGAGCGCGACGGCCACCTGCTGCCCGCCACCTACGGCGACGCGCGCGCGGAGTACGAAGCGGTGCGCGGCGGCGACGGCGCGGGGCTGATTGATCTTTCGGCGCGCGCGCGCATCGAGGTGAGCGGCGCGGAGTCGGTGCAATTCTTGAACGGCCTCATCACGAACGACGTGAAGACGCTCGCGTCGGGCGCGTGGATGCTCGCCGCCTTCCCCAACGTGCAGGGGCGTCTGCTCGCGCACGCGCGCGTCGCGCGTCCGGGCGCGGAGGTCGGTTTCCTGATTGACACCGAGACGGCCACGCACGAAAAAGTTTTCCAGACGCTCCAACGCTTCACCCTCGCAGGGGATTTCCACGTCAAGGACGTGACCGGCGAGACGGCGCAGTTCTCCGTGCAAGGCGCGCGCGCGGGCGCGATCATCGCCTCGGTGCTCGGCGACGCGTTCACGCCGGAAACAGAAGCGCAACGACAGAGCGCGTCCGTCGTCCAGTGGCGCGAGAACGGACAGGTCACAGTCATGCACGCCACGCACACGGGCGAAGATGGCTATGATCTCGTTTGCGCTACGGACGCGGCGGCGGATTTGTGGGAGGCTCTCGCGGCGGCGGGTGCGCGCCCCGTCGGCTTCGACGCCTTTGAAGTGTTGCGCGTCGAGGCGGGCGTGCCGCGCCACGGCGTTGACGTGACGGACGCGAACGTCGTGCTCGAAGCGGGGCGCGAAGACGAAGCCGTCAGTTACACGAAGGGCTGCTACATCGGTCAGGAGATTATCGCGCGCATCCACTGGCGCGGCCACGTCGCCAAGCGGCTCGCCGGACTCGTCCTCGAAGACGACGCCGAACCCGGCGCGGACGCGAAGGTCAGAACGACGGAGGGCAAAGAGATCGGGCGCGTCACCTCTCAAGTTTTCTCGCCGCGACTCGCGCGCCGCATCGCCCTCGCCATTCTCAAGTACGATTACCTACAGCCGGGCACAGAGGTCTCAATCGTCGCGGGCGACAGCGAACGCGCCGCGCGCGTCTCCGAGTTGCCCTTCGTGCGCGGCAGTTGGTACGCGGAGGCGACCGCCGCAGCCGATGTCGTTGTCGCGGGCGTGTCCGGCGACAAAGGTGAGGCGACGCCGTGAGCGAACAGACGCCGCCGCAAGCAGCAGACGCCGACTCTCCCGACGCCGCCGACGCGACGCGCGATCTCGACTTCGCGCAAGCGCGCCTTGCCTATTCGATCATCGAATCGCTCCTCGAACACACCGCCGTCTTGAGCGACCTCGTCGCCCTCATGGCGCAGGTCATTGACGCGGACACCACGCGCGCCCTCACGCAGACGCCCAACTGGGCTGCCTACCTCGAAAGCCGCCGCCGCATGGAAGCGACGCGCGCCGACGTGGAAAAGTTTACCGAAATAATGAAGGAGTTGGGCGGCGGCGACTAGTAAGTTGTCGCACGTGTCGCGCCTCATGTGACGCACTCGGCGGGCGGCAGCCACAGCATCAGCCACCCGAACAGCAACAGGAAAGGCGTCGGGCTTGACGGCACGACTCCCACCAAGTGCCCGACGATTACCACTGCGGCAAATCAATAACTCAACCACGACCAGCGGCCTGCTGTCGTGCTCACTCTCTTTACAGTGCGTGCGAAAGTCTCTGAGCGACATACGTCCATTCTCGTCGGCGTCAAAAAAGCGACGGCTGGTTTTCGAGGTCGGCGGGGGAGGTGGTGGATTGGTTGAGGAGGCGTTTGAGTTTGTTGGCGGAGGCGGGGGCGTGGCCTTCGTAGTAGTTGCTGAAGTAGGCGAGGACGCGTGCGGCGCGGGCGCAGAGGCGTGTGATGGCTTCGTGCCAGAGGCGGAGGTTGTCGTCCTGCGGGCGTTGGATGCGGTCGAAGCGTGTGAGGTCGCGCGCGCCCATGAAGCGGATGTAGGCGAAGTCGGCGTCCATGTGTTCGACGGTGCGGAAGAGCGTGCGACGCGCGATCCACTGGCCTTCGACGAGAGTGACGGGGACGCGGTGCGAGGCGAGCAGGTTCGTTGTCTCGTCGGTGATCCAGCCGGGGTGTCGGAACTCGATGGTGAAGGGCAGATCGCGCGGCAGGCGCGGGAGAAAGGTTTCGAGCGCGCGCTGGTTTTCGGGCGTGGGTTCAAACTGCGGCGGGAGTTGGATGAGCACGGCGGCGAGTTTGTCGTGGAGGAGTCGGGCGTGGTCGCAGAACTCGGCGAGGAGATCGCTCGCGCCTTTGCGGAGTCCGAACTCGTGCGTGATCTGTTGGGGCAGTTTGAGGGCGAAGGTGAAGCGCGGCGGCGTGCGCTTGTGCCAGCCGTCCACGGTGGCGGCGGAGGGGACGGCGTAGAAGGTGGAGTCAATTTCGACGGTGTCGTAGGCGCGCGTGTAGAGGTCGAGCATCTGCGCGGGGCGCGTGCCGCGCGGGTAGAAGACCGTCTCGTCAGCGGCGGGGCCGGTCACCCAGTCTTCGTAGTTCCAACCCTGACAGCCGACGTGGGCGCAGGAGGATGAGGCGTTGGTGTTATCGCGTGGTGAGTTCGTCTGGTCGTTGGTCGTCATGCGCTCGTTTGCTCCGTTGATGTCGAGGATAAATTAAACACAAAGGCGCGCAGACACAAAGGCGGTTCAGACTTCGCAGACGATGAGTTGGACGATGCCGAGGGCGTGCGGTTCGACGCGGAGGAGACGCAAGCCCGCGCGTTCAGCGTCGGCGGCGGTGCGGCGATTGAAGTGATCGTCGAAGAGGCGGACGGTGAAGAAGCTGAGGGCGTCGAAGGCGTGACCGAGCAGGAGTCCGGGAGGGCGGACGTGTTCGAGCAGCACGACGCGGCCGCCCGCGCGCACGACGCGGCGCAGTTCGGCGAACGCGCGCGGCGGCGAGGCGACGGAGCAGAAGACGAGCGTGGCGAAGGCCGCGTCGAAAGTGTCGTCGGCGAAGGGCAAGGCTTCCGCGCGGTTCTGCACGAGGCGGACGCCCGCGGGCGGCGGCTTCAAGCGCGCGCGACGCAGCATCTCGCGGCTCGGTTCGGTGGCCGCGCCGTGCGCGCCGGGCGGGTAGTGCGGGAAGTTGAGACCCGTGCCCGTGCCGATTTCGAGGAGGCGACCGTTGAAGCGTTGATGACTGTCGCCATGACTGCTGCCGCCGTCGCTGTTGTTGCTGCCATCACTGTCGTCGCCGTTGTTGTCATCACTGTCGCTGCTGTTGTTGCCGTCGTCATTGTTGCCGCTGTTGTTGCCGTCATCATTGTTGACGTCGCCAACGTTGCGGGTGTGGTCGTCGTCGTTCGTCAACGCGCGGAGCGTGGCGGCGCGCAGGCGTGTGAGGAGAAGGCGTTCGAGCGGGCGCAGCGCGCGTTCGTAGTGGGGCGCGAAGGCGTCGTAGATGGGCGGCTGTGTGTGCGGCGTGCGGGTCGTCATAAGTGCGCGGCCTTCGTCTCTCGTGCGGGCGGCAGTTCAGACGCGGGGCGCGCGTCGCGCCGTTCTGCATAATATTGAAGGGGCGGCGTTCAAAAATATGGATCAGGCGGGCTACGCGCGCCACTAATTGGTTAGATAATCCACACTAATGCGCGCTCGTAGGCGGGCATAAGGCTTGCGTAAAAATAACCTGTTAGACGCGCCTGCACAGGGCTTCTCGCCGCCCGTTAAGAGTAACAGAAGAATTAAGCCTTGAACGCCTCGCCGGAATCGCTTCGAGCCTCGCCGAAGTCTTCCCGTTCAACGGCGACCCGTATCGTTCGGATGACGACAGCGGACGCACTCCAGTCAACGCTCGCGACGGCGGCCAGTTTAACTCAACCTTCAAACGCTTCTCCGTAACCTTAGCCAAAAGGAGTAAAGAAATGTCGAGAGTAGGCAGACAGTTTCTTGTGATGCTCGTCTTGCTGCTGGCCGCGGCCTATCCCGCGTCGGCGCAGACCACCGGCTCGATTTCCGGCACCGTTCAGGACGAGAAAGAGGCCGCCATCCCCAACGCGACCGTGACGGCGCGCAACGTCCAGACCGGCACGACGCGCACCGCCCAGACCAACGACGAAGGCCGTTACAGTTTCACCAATATGCCCGTCGGCGCGTATGAAGTCACGGTCGAAGCGTCCAACTTCTCGAAGTACGTGCAGACCGGCATCACGCTCGCGCTGAACCAACCGGCCGTCGTTGATGTGACGATGAAACTCGGCGGGGTGAGCGAGGTCGTCACCGTTACGGAGAACGCCGCGCTGTTGAATACGACGAACGCAGAGGTCGGCACGCGCTTCGACGAGCGACGCCTCTCGGAGTTGCCGCTCTCGACGAACCGCAACGTCTACAACGTCGCGCTCTCCGCGCCGGGCGTCAGCCAGTTGCAGTCGAACCAGTCGGGCTTCACCGCCGGCGTCAACTACTCGGCCAACGGCGGCCGCCTGCGCTCGAACAACTTTCTCATTGACGGGCAGGACAACAACGACTTCGGCGTCGGCGGCGGCGCGGTGGGCTTGAACAACCCCGACCTCGTTCAGGAAGTGCGGCTCGTGACGAACCAGTTCACGGCCGAGTTCGGGCGCAACAGCAGTTCCGTCTTCAACGCGATCACCAAGAGCGGCACGAACGAGTATCACGGCTCCGGCTTCTGGTTTCACAACGACAACGCTCTGAACGCGTGCAGCAACGTGAACAAGAGCGCGGGCTACTGCCGCGAACCCGGCACGGCCGGCTTCAAGAGCGAGAAAGCCCCGTTCCGCGTCGAGAACCAACTCGGCGGAACTATCGGCGGCCCGCTCCACCTGCCGCGCTTCGGCGAGGGTGGCCCCTCTTACGTCAGCGGGCGCGACCGCACCTTCTTCTTCTTCTCCATTCAACGCTGGTGGGATCGACGCCTCGGTCAGGGCGTGACGGTTGACGGCATCCCGACGGCCGAGGGGCGGCAAGTCCTGCAAACGTTCGCGGGCAACCGCCCGCAGGTGCAAGCCCTCTTGAACTTCCTGCCCGTGGCGCAGACGGCTGGCGGCCGCCCCCGCACGTTCAACATCAATGGTGTGGAGCGCAGCGTCGCCGTCGGCTCGCTCACCGGTTCGAGTTCCTTCCTCTTCGACGACTGGCAGACCTCCTTCCGCGTCGATCACCGCTTCAACAACAACCACATCTTGAACGCGCGCTACATCTATCAGGATCAGAACACCTCCGGCTCTGGACAGTCCACGCCGCCGGGCTACGAGTCGTCGAACGTCTCGCGCAATCAGGGCATGAACCTCGCGCTCAACAGCGTGCTCAGCCCGCGCATGGTCAACGAGGCGCGCGCCGCTTACCTGCGCGCCGCCAGCGCCACGGTCGCGTCCGACCTGCGCGCCGAGGCCATCCCCTCGATCCAGATCACAGACCTCGGCCTGCTCGGCCTGAACGCAGGCGCGACGCGCACCGGCATCGGCCTCGCCGCCAACCTGCCGCAGTTCTCTTTCCGCAACACGTACCAACTTCAAGATAACCTTTCCGTCACGCGCGGCAACCACGCTCTGAAGTTCGGCGGCGACATCCGCCGCAACCAACTCGCGCAACTCTTCAAACCGACGACGCGCGGCCACCTCGTCTACGCCGATCTGGACAAATTCGTCAATGATATCGGCAACGTCCAGATCAACCGCAACCTGCCCGGCGTCGCACAGGTGCTTCATCTCGACTGGCACGACTTCTTCTTCTACGGTCAGGACGAGTGGAAGATCAGGCCGAACTTCACGCTCACCTTCGGGCTGCGCTACGAGAACCCCGGACAGCCCATCGCCGACTTGTTGCACGAGAACGACGCCGTGTTCGCCGCCGCCGGTAACGACCCGCGCTACCGCGTCACGCCGATCCCGCCGCGCGACAGCGACAACTTCGAGCCGCGCCTCGGCTTCAACTGGAACCCGCGCACCTCGACCGGAGGCGTCCTCGGTTTCATCACCGGCGGCGACAAGCTAGTCTTACGCGGTGGGTACACGCGCACGCACGATTACGCCTTCACCAACATCGCCCTCAACATCTGGAGTTCGTTCCCCTTCGTCGCGGCCTTCAACCAGATAGGCGTCACGAACGCCTTCGCCACCTACCAGAACTTGCCCGTCAACCCGGCCATCTTCACGCGCACGGAGGTGACGCCCGACTTTAGTTCGCCGCAGTACGACTCGTTCAACCTCGAAGTGCAGCGCGAACTGACGCGCGACATCGTGGTGCGCGTCGGCTACGTCGGCTCGAAGGGCACGGGACTGTTCGAGAGCATTGACGGCAACCCCGTGGTCTTCCGCAACGACCCGGCCAACAGCACGACGAACCCGGTCGTGCGCACAGACCCGACGCGCGGCCCCGTGCGCCTGCGCGCCAACTCCGGCAACTCCATCTATCACTCGATGCAGGCCAGCCTTGAGAAACGCCTGACGA
>JAUZFQ010000136.1 GCA_030838445.1 Pyrinomonadaceae bacterium
CCGCCGAACGTCAACTGCCGCACGTTACGCAGGCGCTTCTCGGCGGCGAGCGTCACCTTGTCGTCGGCCTGTGTCGCCGTCGCGCTCAACTTCGTCGTCTGCGTTGCCGAGAGCGACGCGGCGAGCGCGGCGCAGATTAAGAGGGAGGGGAAAAGCAAAGAAAGTTTTTTCATGTTCCGTGAGTCGAAAAATAGAGAGTAGCGTTAGTGCGGTTTGGTGAGCTACCAAATTTCATTCAAGTGCAGGCGAAAGCCCGGCAGCACCGGATCGCCCGCGAGCGTGTCGGGATTCTCAAGCGTCTCCGCCGCCTGCTGGCCGGGGCGATAGATATAAACTCTCCGCCCCGCCGGATCAAGCAGCCAGCCGAGCCGCGCGCCGTTTTCCACATACTCGACCATCTTCGCTTGCAAGCGCGCCAGCCGATCCGTCTTACTCCGCAACTCGACCACGAAGTCTGGACACAGAGGCGCGAACTGTTCGCGCTCCTCATCCGTCAACGCTTCATACCGCTCCCTCTTGATCCACGAAGCGTCGGGTGATAACTTCGCGCCGTTCGGCAACGTAAAGCATGTTGAAGAATCGAAGCATTCGCCCGTGCCATTCTGTTCAGCCCACTGGCAGAGTTTAAAAGTGAGTTTCGCGTTGCGGCGTCCGGTCTCGCTGGTCGTTGGCCCCATGACGATAAGTTCTCCTGCGGCGGTCAACTCAAGGCGCAAGTCGCGATTGTCTTGGCAAAGTTCTAAGAACCTGTCCCCCGACAAATCCAGCGAGCGCGCATCGATCAGCACAGCCGAGTCCAGATCAATCTCTGTCTTTGTAAGGACACTCATCACTGCCAGCCCTCAGTTTCCGCTGAACTGACGTTCAGCCGTTCTTTCGCTCGAACTCCTTCATAAATTCGACGAGTGCTTCGACGCCTTCGCGCGGGAAGGCGTTGTAGATGGAGGCGCGCAGGCCGCCGACGGAGCGGTGGCCTTTGAGGCCGTCGAGTTGGGCGGCGGTCGCCTCTTTGACGAACTGCTTCTCTAAATCTTCCGACGGCAGGCGGAACGTGACGTTCATCAGCGAGCGCGATTCGCGCGCGGCGTGGCCGCGGTAGAAGTCGGTCGCGTCAATCGCGTCGTAGAGCAGTTTGGCCTTCGCCTCGTTCTCGCGCTGCATCCCACTGAGTCCGCCTTTGCCCTTCAGCCACTTGCAGACGAGGTTGAGGATGTAGATGCCCCAGGTGTTCGGCGTGTTGTAAAGCGAATCGTTTTCGACGTGCGTGCGGTAGTCGAGCATGGTGTGGAGGCCGTCGGGGATGCGCGCGAGCAGGTCGTCGCGGACGATGACGAGCGTGAGGCCGGAAGGCCCCATGTTCTTCTGCGCGCCCGCGTAGATCATCGCGTACTTTTCAATCGGCTCGACGCGCGAGAGGATGTTCGACGACGCGTCGTTGACGAGCGGCACGTCGCCCACGTCGGGCAGGTCTTTCCACTCGACGCCCTCAATCGTCTCGTTCGAGGTGAGGTGGACGTAGGCCGCGCCCGGCGTGAGTTTCAGTTCGTGCTGTTCGGGCGTGCGCGAGTCGCGGCTGTCCTCTGTGTTGGCGGCGACGTTGACGTTGCCGACGCGCTTCGCCTCCTTGAGCGCCTTCTTGCCCCAACTGCCCGTGATGATGTAGTCGGCCGTCTGACCTTCCGCGAGCAGGTTCAACGGGATCATGGAGAACTGCAAACTCGCGCCGCCTTGAAGGAAGAGCACCTTGTAGTTGTCGGGGATGCCCATCAACTCGCGCAAGCCCTGTTCGGCTCCATTGATGATCTCGTCGAAAGTTTTCGAGCGGTGGCTGATCTCCATCACGGACATGCCGACGCCGGGGAGCGCGAGCATGTCGCGCTGCGCTTCTTCGAGGACGGGCACGGGCAACACCGCCGGCCCCGCGCTGAAGTTGTAGATTCTCTCTGTCATGTTTCTCTTCCTGAAATGAAGTTAGCTGCAACGAACTTAGTCGGTCTTGATCTTCAAACCCGAGCGCATGCCTTTGCCCGCGATGCGCGTGACGAGCGAGCGCGGCACGAGGCGTTCGGCCTGCGTCTGCACGTAGTTGAGCCAGCCGGAGATGATATGGCCTTTGCCCCCTTCGAGTCCACGAAGCGCGGTGTCAACCACGTCTTCCGCCGTCTCGGCGACGCGAAAGGGCGGCTTCTTCACCCCGGCCGCGTCGAAAAAGTTAGTCTCCGTCGCGCCGGGGCAGAGCGCCAACACGCGTATGTTGTAGGCGCGATTCTCGTCCCACAACGCCTCCGTGAACGAGAGCACGAAGGCTTTTGTCGCCGCGTAGGTCGCCATGTAAGGCACGGGCTGGAAGGCTGCGGTCGAGGCGACGTTGATGATATTGCCGCGCCGCCTTTTCCGCATCGGCGCGAGGTAGAGATAGGTGAGTTCGACGAGCGACTTCACGTTCAGATCGATCATGTTCAACTCGCGCCCCACGTCGAGCGAGAGGAAGTCGCCCATCGAGCCGAAGCCCGCGTTGTTGATGAGCGTGTCAACTTCCAACCCGCGCCGCTCCGTCTCCTCGAACAGCCGACGCGGCGCGCCCGCCTCCGACAAGTCGAGCGCGATTGTCTGGCAGGTGACGTTAGCGTGCGCCCGCCCCAACTCGTTGCACAAGGCGTTCAACTTATCCTCCGAGCGCGCCACCAGCACGACGTTCTCGCCGCGCGCCGCCAGCCGCCGTGCGAACACCTCGCCGATCCCGCTCGACGCGCCCGTGATGAGAGTCGCTTTCATAAAATGGCTGTCAGCAGCCAGTAGTCAGTTGTCCGTGGTCAGTTGTCCGTTGTTCAATCCAGTCTTTAATAGCTGATGTGATAACCACAGGCAACGGACAACTGA
>JAUZFQ010000177.1 GCA_030838445.1 Pyrinomonadaceae bacterium
TTTCCTATCATTCTCAAAACCGAAGTCATACAAAGGCATTTCAAGCAACCCTAAGCGTCTCAGCCGTCTTTCAAAATCTTGCACCCAAGCCTCTTGCATATTGTCGCGTGGGAAAGTGCCAAACAGCGATTCTTTATGGGTAACACTCAGGCATAATAATTGAGCCATAGCTTCCTTATTAGGAATAGCATCGAGGTAAGAATCCCAGACTTTATCAACAACTTCACGAAAGTTGTTGCTATCTAGTTCCGTAAAAAGGTACGCGAATCCCGATATGTCAACTACATCAATTATTGGCTGCGCACTGAAACCAAAGTTCATGGATGGATCGACAGCAATAGGAGCAGACATAAGGTGATCACAAGCCGTCAAGCCAGCGTGGAAGAATATGGGGAACAACTTGCTGAATCGAGCTTTATCGCCTTCTGCCAATGTCCTGTAACACTCGTCAGATATGTACGCATAAGCGTGGCCGAAATAGTCAGGCATTTTGGTGGTCTTGGGTAAGCTTGCGAGCGCGAGTGTCGCATGCGCAAGTGCTGTTAGCAGTCGTTCACGCACTTTGACAATACGGCGAGCGTGCGATTCCCAATCAATGGTCGGGCACGGCCTATCTTCAACCTTACGCAGTTTAGATAGAGCTTCCACGTATTTCTGCATAGCGTCAAAGTGATAGGCAAATTTATTGCACCCTTCTAACCCACGTTCGATAAGTTGAGCCGCGAATATAGACCTCTTCTCTTTCACAAGCGATTCAGCCTCATCCGCCATCGCTTTCTCGAATTCTGCGAGTAGTTCATTACACGTCCGTTCGATAAATCGAATAAAAGCAATGGCGACAACTTGCTGCCGATACCATAGTGGGGTGATTAGTTGACCCTCAACACGACGCTCGAAGTCGAGATGTTTACGAAGAATCTCTATCTGCTCAATAACACCTCGTGGCAATCCCGTCTCATAAATACTTTCAGGTTTGTGCCACTTCACATTGGCAACTATTTCAGTCAGCGACTCAACAGTTAGATTTTCAAGTCTGTTAGATAAACCAAGCAGAATTTGAATGAATCCCAAAGCATGAATGTCGGTCAGTCCAAGAGCAATATTTGACTTTAATAAGTCATCTTCTGTCTTAGCACCCGTTAATTCTGAGGCATGGGACTGCCCCCTGAGCGGGGGCGCTAAGGTGCGAAACAGATGCAAAGCTTCATCAACCGCGAAGTTCCCAGCAAGAGCGTATAAAGAGCGTTGCGCTGCATCCGAGAAGGAGTAAACACTTTGTAGGTCTTTTCGAGAAAGCAGCTTTTCTAACGTATAGGCGACGGTCTCCTCAATCTCAGACTCGAACCACATCAAATCAGGCACGAGTTCAGGTCGCAAAGATGTGCCGGTGTTAAGTGCTGTGAATGTTTCAGTCATTGATGTTTTAAACCATGATTTATGTCGATGCGTCTGCCTGAACCATCTACTATCGCTTGGAATTCTCGATTTCTCATTCCCATAAAAGCTGAGCAGTGAGAAGGCGCGTTGGGCTAAGCCGACCAGCGCATCACTCTGTAAATGCTCCTCACGATTTGCGAGTAACACAATGTTGCGATAGGTCGTGAGCACCGCGTCTGCTTGCTTTTGATAGTGTGCTTGAAATGACTCGTTTTGCCATCGATATCCTCGTGATGTAGCACTATGAACCCAACGCACAATGTCAGAGGTTAGATAACCGACAAGGCGAGTCGGGTCGAAAAAATTGAACACACGCCAACCAAGCTCAACAAAGCTGTAAAAAGATGCAACACCGAGCAATGCGGCGAAGATCAAACTTAAAACGCTGGGCAGACGACCCAATGCAAGCGCGGCTACAAGTAAGGTTGACACAACCCCAAGCATGGCAACCAAACTCACATAGGCGTTACTGACCTTATCGCGCAAAACAACGGAACGTACGTCACCTTGAACCCGCGCATAGACAGTACTGACGACGACGCTGACGGCAGTGAAGTAGAGGGCGAGAAAGGCACCCGCAATTTGGGCAAAGGTGGCGAAAAAGGTTACATAGGTATCAGTGTTTCGATTGATGATTTGATCAATGCCTGAAACCCATTGGCGAACCTTGTCGGGAATGAACTGCCAGAGATGCGAGCCATAAAGCAGGATGGAGTGTTCTACAAACTCAAGAAGGCAGATAATAGCAACGGCCAGAAACACTGGCTTTAAGGCTGCGCTGAACAGTATGCGTTGAGCAGTCGCAGACTCACGCCGTGAGCGAAAGTACTCCTTAATGCGAAAGTAATAACTCCCCAACCGGACATCTGCGTTGAGACGCTTTTGGCGCAGTTTCCAATAAGCAGATATGTATTCCCATTCGGCTACACGTTGCAGTCTGCTACCCTGCCACCGTCGCAGCGTTTGAATAGCATGTCTCAAAGAAGCACGTTGACTCATCTGCAACTATAATTTTAACCTGCAAACGATGTTTCTGCACTTGCTTTCAAGCGCAGAATGATGGCGCTCGACGGCGTTCCAACACGATTTCTGCTCTTGCATCATCTTGCAAGTTGCTGCCCTTTGGAAGCGATTTCTGCCCGTTTTTGAAATGATGTAGATGACACAGATGATGTGAGGTGCTTTGGAAAGGGTGTAGCGAGAAATGTAGCGGCTACACGCATAAATGGAGCATCATGGAGTAGTGAGTAAAAACCTAAACCCTTGATTTCACTACTCCATGATGCTCCATGATGCTCTGCACTACGTCGTCCGAACTGTCTGCAAAACCTTTATTCATCGGTTCGATTCCGATCGCCGCCTTCAACTATTTCAACAACTTACAAGCAATTCGCAAGATATAAAAGCAGGAGGTGTGCACAATTTTGTTCACACCTCCTGCTTTATTCGCCTTTCCAAGTCGAACGCTCTACTTCGCGCCGCGAATCGAAGGCTCCTGACTTAGCTTCATTCGCAGTAGGTCGAGTGGCCCGCCCGCCACGAGAACAAGTGCTGCCAATCCCAATACGTCACGCGCAAATTCCTCGTCCAATCTGCGGCGGACGGGGTCACTATCCATTTCATGCAAAGGTAAAAGCGGCAGTCCGCTCGTGGCGTCGAATATCTTGACGGCTTTGGCAAGCTGCTTTTTGCTGAGCGCGGTTACATCGAGCACAGGTAGGGTTTGCAGCGCCGATTTACCGATGTTGCCCCTTCCAGACTGTTGCTTGTTGGCATGCCACCAATGGAGCAGCAATCCGAGAGACGTGTTCCCCCATAAAACCATTGCCTTCTCCTGTTCTTCGGATGCGAGGCGAATTGATAGCCATGCGCGCCCGCCAATGGTTTTGCGGGGCGTGAACTGCATACCCGTGGACTGGCTATTAAATTGAAAGTTTTGGTTGAAGTGACAATGTGATGCGGTAGCCAAAACGCTCGCCACTTTGACATCAACGGCGGCTCGCTCCTTCGCCGTTGCTCCACGGCGCGTGATCCCCTCTTTATCAGCGCCAAATGCCATCGTTCTCTCCCGTACTGCATCATGCGCCCAAAGCACAGGATAGGTTGGAGCGGCGTTCGCCCTGATCGAGGAGAGGTTAAAGGGACCTCTGATGCCCCCTGTTGAAGTGCTACCGCTAACATCAGAGTGATAAGGACCAATTTCACCGATTTCATCAACCGTAGAAATTGGTATGTTGACAGCATCTGACTTATTCATAGTTGGCAACCAGATGCGCTTTTCATTTACGAGTTGATATGCGGTTTGGGCCAACGAGAGATCGGCGATGCGTGCCAAATTCCATCCGCCTGAGGACGGCAAGGGAGCGTCCATTGCTTGGCCTATAATATCGTCCCCAAAGTGCAGCAGAGAGCCACCCATCGGCCCGTCCTCAAGGCGACGTATATTGTTATCTGCAATCAAACGATGAATTTGTTTTGCCGCGTTCGCCCCTAATAAGGGATACGGGGGACGCTCGTTGAGAACAACAAACGTTGCTCGTTTACTGCTAGTCCCTGACTTATGACCAACGATGAGACACTCCCCCATCCCCGTGTCGGCTGAGAATGACATATCCTCGCTGCCCGCGCCCGCAATCGAAACCACTATCAAGTTGCTGTAGTTCCTAGCTAAGCGAGTACGCGAATCCTCCCAAGCATCACCTGACACGAGGCTCAAAGGCGTGATCAGCCCCAACACGCCTCCCGCTTTTAGTTTGCGGTTAGCGAGGACCAAAAAAATGGAGGCCTCACCCGCGTTGCCATGAGCACTTGTACCTTCTGTCAGTCGCCTAGTCGCCTCCCCCATCAGTTTCTGTTCTTCTTCACTTGAGCTGAAGGCTGCGAACATCGGATTGGGGACGCCGATCTTATTTCCTTCATGCCCCGTCGCGCGGGTGAAGGGCGGATTCATAATTACAACGTCGAAAGACGAATGAGGAAGTGACTCCCACGTCTCCCTTTCGGCCTCGCCCATGCCCTCGGCAGACCTAGCTGTGATTGCAAGAATCTCGAATGTGCCTTGGGGTTCCAACAGGTCTAACGAGCCGAGCGCAATACCGCCCCCCGGTTGTTTACCGTAAGCAACGGTCATGATGGAACTGCCCTCAAATTTCACCGTAGGGTGTGCCCCCGCCAGCATCGAAGCTGTCAGGTGCGCCGCTGCGGGCAAAACATCGCAACCGACCAGTGTGCTCGCCATCATCTGCGGATGAAGTAACTCAATGTCCCCACCCGCAAGCTCGTGTAGTTGGCTGATGCGCTGATAAGCAGTTGTAAGAAGTGTTCCCGTCCCACATGCGAAGTCAGCGATGCGAAGATTTTTCACGTCGTCAGCACTCGACCAAGCTCCTCGATTAGGTGGGGCTTCAGGCACTATGGTTAATCCAACTAATAACGCTGCCGACGCTGGGGTTGTGTAATAGGCGGCGAGGAATTTGCGGTCGGCAATCAGGCGTTGGAAAACTGCGCCCGTCAAGTCGTGCGAGCGCATTAGCTGATTTTGAAGGAGCTTGTCAGCGGTGTCGGCTAGGCTCTCGATAAGGGGTTTGCTCTCTGGCGTAGGTATAACTTCGAGGATGCGGCGCGCAATGTCGAAGATAGGCCAGTAATTAACTTTGAGTATTTTTCGCCACTCGGCCAAAATAGCCGACTTCCTGAGGCCGCCTTGTAAGCCTCGAAGTTGATCGACAGAGTTAACGTCTGCAAGTTGCCCAGCACCGCCCGCCAAACTCTCGTGGAAGATGAAAGCATTGGCGAGGATGGTCGCCGCCATGCGGCGCGTTTGGTCGCCGTCCTCTTGAAAAAGCGTCTCGCTAATTTTGTGAATTGCGCCTTGATGAGCAGCGGCCATCTCACCCAACATACCCGCCGCCTCGCTCACACCAATCACCAGTTGGTTCGCGGCTTCGTCAATGACGTCGGGCGGAACGGATGCCGACTGCGCGAGTATCGAGAGGTCTGCCACGTTCCCCTGAACCCAACCTAAACGCGGCCAACGCAAATAGGTTGATGAGTCGCTTCCCGTGAAGAGCGCCATGTCTATATCCGTCGCGTTGGTTAACTCGTCATGCAAAGCCTGCCCCTGAAGTTTTCGCAACCTCAAGGGCAGACGCACCGCAATTGACGAGAGGATTGTCCGCCCTGTCGTTCGTAACTGCTTCCCAAGACGTACGATGGTTTCAGGCTCAACAGTCGCAGCGGGCATCACCTCGGTTTCAATTACCACGGGGGAGGCATTAGGCTCGACTATTAAAATATCGGGTCGTTCGTTACTCCCCTTTATCATGCCTGTATTCTCTGAACGAACGATGTCCGCACCCCGCCAAGTACGGCGGGTTTGTCTCAAAATTTCTGCCAGGGCGTCGTTGATTGTGTGTTCGGTAGTCGCCATATGTGGCTTCAGCGGCCTTGATTTAACAAGATGAATGGAGATGTAAGGAACGGAGCGAGTTTAACTCGTCCGCGCGGGATAAATCCATCTGAATATTTAGGTTGTGAAGGGCAGCCGAGTGGCTGCCTTTTTTGTTTATATCACTATGGCTTTGCGCGCCGACATAGTGTCAAGCCCGGCTGAGCAGCGTCGGGATGCTGCTCAGCCGGGCTTGGTGGTGGCGCTTGGGAGCGGGTGATGGGGAGCCGCTATTTACCGTTGGGGGTGGTGGCTAATTTGACGGTCTTGGGGTCAACCGTGATCTCCTGCAAACGTTTGGCTACTTCGGGTGTGAGGGATTCCTGGTAACGTCCGCCGAGGTATTTAGCCAGGAACTTCTCGGTCTGTGCCAGCATCGCCATGCGGTTGACGGGACGCGCGAAGCCGTGACCCTCGTCGGGTGCGACGATGTACTCGACCGGGAATCCCCTGTCGCGCAGGGCGATCACGATCTGGTCGGCTTCGCGTTTGTTCACGCGTGGGTCGTTAGCTCCCTGCACGACGAGCAGCGGGGTCTTGATCTTATCGGCGTGCGTCAGCGGCGACTGCCGCACGAGTTGCGCTTTCCCTTCCGCGGTGGTGGGGTCGCCCATCCGCTGGTGGAAGCGGATGCGCTCGGACTCCCAGTACGCCGGGACGGCTTCGAGCAATGTGATCAGGTTGGACGGGGCTACAATCGCCACCGCCGCCGCGTAGAGGTCTGGCGTGGAGGTGACGCCGGAGAGCGTCGCGTAGCCGCCGTAAGACGCCCCCATGATGCCGACGCGCTTGGGATCGCTGATGCCCTGACTGATCAGGTACTTCGCGCCCCACGTCAGGTCGTCCTGCATCTTGTCGCCCCACTGCTTGTTGCCCGCGTCCAGAAACTTCTTGCCGTAGCCGGTCGAGCCACGAAAGCTCGGACTGAGAACGGCGTAGCCGCGGTTCGTTAAGAGTTGCGACATGGCATCGTAGCCCCAACGGTCGCGCGCCCAAGGGCCTCCGTGCGGAAGGATGATGGTCGGCAGGTTCTTCGGCGCAACGCCTCTCGGCAGGGACAGGTAGGCGGGAATCTCCAGCCCGTCGGACGACTTGTAGCGAACCGGCTTTACTTCGGCGAGAGCTTCGCGCGGCAACTTTTCGCGGATGCGGTATTGCAACTCCAACTTCTTCGACTTGCGGTCGAAGAGGTACATCTCCCCCGGCTCCGTGTCGCTGTGGGCCGCGATGAGCCACGTCGTCTCGTCTCCGGTGGAGGTGGTGAAGTCGATCTCCTTGTTCGGCAGCTTCTTCTGCAAAAACTTGTAATCTTCCGCGAGCGTCTTGTCCTTGAAATAGAAGCGCTGGCGGTCGTCAACGTAGAGGGTGTAGACCAGTTCGTCGGTCACGTCCGAGAAGGCCGCGTTCTCCAAGTCCACACGGCTCTTGGGATCGGATTCGACGGCTTCTTCTTTGCCGGTTTCGGGATCGAACAGGACGAGCCTCACCAGGTCAACGCCCGCGCCCTTGTTGGAGATCATGTAGACGCGGTGATTGTCTTTGTTGAAGTGGATCGGGCTGCAAGTCTCGAAGACGCTGCACGAATAAACTTTCGTGAACTTGCCGTCGGCGTCCACTCTGAGGACTTCCGTGTCGCCGCTCTTGGTCGAGCGCGTGGCGAGGCGCAACCGGTCTTTATTGTCGAAGAGCCAGTTCGTCAGCCGTTCCGTGTTCTGTCGAATCAGGGTGCGCTCGCCGGTCGAGATTTTGACTTTATACAGATCGTGCCAGGCCGGGTCGCGTTCATTCAGGCCGACGTAGACCGCGTCCGGCTCGGTGCGCGGCACGTTGAAACCGATGGTTCTGACCTTCTCCGAATTGGTGAGATTGCGCGCGACGGGGACTTCCGCCCCGCTCGACGGTGGCTCGTTAGGGTTGACGGCGTAGAGGTTGAAATTCTCGTCGCCCCCTCTATCGTTGACGAACAAGATAAACTTGCCGTCGCGACTCCAAAAGTAATTTCTGATCGGGCGTCTCGCCTCAGAGGTCAACAGGCGCGCGTTGGCGAACGGCTCGTCCGCGCGTTTGACCCAAAGGTTCAAAGTGCCCTTGTGGGGCTTGAGGAAGGCGATGAACTTGCCGTCCGGGGAAATCTGCGCTCTGGCGATGTCCGGATTGCCTAACAATATTTCACGGTCAATCAACGGCGGCAGACCGTTTTGTGCCAGCGCACTCGCGCCGGTCAGAAAAGTTAACGACAGCGCGCAAAGTAAAAGTCTGGTCGCCAAAGATGTGCGAGGAAGTTTAATCATGTCTCAATAAGCTCCTGTTAGATGCCTGTAGTCAGTACCGGCTGACCCTGCGATATATGCAGTTCCACAGACATAAACGTGCGCGAGGGTGAAAGCATTAACATCGGGCGTCAATACTTTTCATCAGGAGAGACTGAGGCGAACGGCGCATCGCGATTTGCTATATTGGTGCGAATGAAAACGAACACTTACATCGCGTTTTTGCGGGGCATCAATATCGGCGGGCAGCGCGTCAAGATGGAGCGTTTGCGGGAACTGTTCTCCGGGTTGGGACTGACGGGTGTACGCAGTTACATCCAGACCGGCAACATCTTCTTCGAGTCAGCCGACGCGAGCCGCGACGCGCTGACACAAAGGATCGAGCGACACCTCGCCGCCGCTCTAGGCTACGAAGTGCCCACGTTCCTGCGAACCATCGCGGAGGTCGAACACGCACTCCGGCTCGATCCGTTCAAGCACATCGAACCGACGCCCGACACGCGCTTTCTCATCACCTTCATCTCGCGCCCGCTGCCCGACGATCTCAAGTTGCCGCTCGTCTCGCCCAAAGCCGACTACGAAATACTGCGAGCCACACCGGGCGAAGTGTTCAGCCTGATGCGCCTCGTCAACGGGCGGCCGGGCAACCCTGCGACGTTGATCGAAAAAATCGGCAAGGCGAAAACAACGTCGCGCTTCTTCGCCACGACCTTCAAGATTCTCGAAGCCGCGAAAAGCGCGTGAGGTAAATGAACACGGTTCGCAAGTGACGGTCGCGCACAAACGCGCGTGCGCCTCGCTTTTCCGCGGGCGGTCAAAAAGAATGTTGACACGAATACGGGGAGGAGTATTATCAAGCTCCCCTTGAGCAGTTAGAACATCGAGATGACTCACCTCATCTCAGCAAATTCATTCGACTCGACGTTGAAGGCTTACGCTGACACAATCCCTCCATTGATGTCGCGGGCAATCCAACAGGCGTTCGTGGCGTCGAGTAAGTAAGTCGTTCATGCCCCACATGCAGAGGTCACAGGCGTTTCACTGTTAGGGTGAAATCCGGCGCGCGCTCAAGCCGAACCAGCGAGGCGCGTCGGCCGCTTCCGCCGAGACATCCCCCAGTGTCCGCGAAGTTTCATTGACCACTTTAGGATTCCGTCGTTCGGTTGCGCGTTCTCGCGCGGCACGCCCGAAGTGTGTGTCGGGTTGTCCACGGAAAGTTTTCTTGTCACGCAACGATGATTTTCTTTGCCCATTTAACGGAGCCGAGCGTTTCGCGTCCTCTGCGGAAGGTCAGGCTCTAATGCGCCTCACGCGCTTCGCATCTCAAAGGGAGTAAGTATGAAAAACAGATGGTCGAATGTGTTGAAGCTTTGCGCGATAGTTCTCGCCCTATCGCTGTTCGCCGGGAGCATCTTCTTTACCGGCGCGAATAGTTCCAGAACGACTGCGGCCGCCCCGACGACGAGCGCCGCCACCACCCCGGCAGTACAGGAGGCCGAACCGAGCAGCGACAACTTGCCGCAAGTCGAATCAATGTCGGCGACGCCTTTGAAGGAAGCCACGGCCGATGGCAGCAACGCGATTCTGTTCGTTCAGTTCGCGCCGGATCAAAAACTCGGCGATCAAGTGAAGACCGTCATTGACGACCGCGACGTGCTGCTCAGAGACGATGGCATGGAGGGTGACGAGAAGGCCGGTGACGGCACTTACTCCACCTTGATCTTCCTCGACTTCGAGGAGTTGGCTAAGAATCAGGACGAGATTCAGGCCGTCAACGCGCTGCCCGAACCGACGCCCGGCAAAGAAGAGGCTCCCGCCGACACGGGCATCTCGGCGGCCAATAGGGAGACGGCCGCCGCCTCGACGCAACAGGCCGCGGTCGTGACGGAGGAAGAACGCGAGGACACGAATCTGGCCTCCGACACGTCGGTCGTGATGCCCGACTTCGACGAGACGCGCGATTTCGTCGGCAACAAGTCCGTCCCGCTGGTTGATTTTCGCAACGTGCAGCCGGGTCAGATCGTGCCCCTGCGTCGCATCGGGACGTGGCGTCGCGTCATCCCCGAAAAGTCGCTGGTGATTACGAATCTGAACGTGGTGGAGAATCCTGACCGCACCTTCAACCCCTGCACGGGCGCGGGCACGCCGATGGGGCGTTGGACGTTCGGCTACCTGATGACGCAGATGGCGAACCAGCCCGTGACGGGCATCCACCCCTCGACGTTCGTGCGCAACTGGCTGAACAAATGGATGAGCAATCAGACGGTCAACGGTTGGACGGTCGCGCAACGGCAGAAGATTCAGACGCTCGTGATTGACCCGTGGGTGGCGGCGAGCGGCGGGCCGAATCGGCCGCTCAATCTCGCCATCGCCCCGTTCAAGTTGCTGGCCATCGTCAACCGCGTTGACCTGCGCAGCGCGGGCAGAGGCTACGGCGGCGGCAGCGCGGGCGAGGGGCGTTTCGTCTTCGGCGTCATTGACCGGACGGGCGCGGGCGGCATTGATCCGTATCCCGGCGGGGGCAGCCGCAACTGCCGCGAGACGCAGTTCACGGTCATCTTCGAGTACGGCATTGACCGGCGCGGCTGCGCCATTCGCGACTGGGGCAGGCAGTGGTACAACCTGAAGTTCCACGCGCTCGGCTCGCCGTCCTACAACGCCGCGCTGCAAGCCATCACCGATCAGTTCACGGCCGCCAACGTCGCGCCGCACAAACCGAACGGCAGCGCGCTCAACCAACTCCGCACCAACGAGGTCGAACTCCAACTGGGGGTGGCTAATCCACCCATCTGGGAGTTGCGCGAATTCAAGATCGGTGGCGAGTCGCCGCCGGTCAATCCGGGTCAACTCGAAGAAGTGACGGTCAAGCTAACACCCGACCTGAGTCGCAACCGCACCACCCTGTTGACCGACTACGTGAACCTGAACACGCCGAGCATTCTCACGCAGACGCACATCGTCCCGGCGACGTTCCAGTTTCAACTGTTCCTCGGCGGCTCGTCGCTCGCGCCGCGCAACCCGACGGCGGCCGTGGACGTGAACACGCACTGGAACAACCCCGCGCGTGGCCCGTTCATCACGAACCGGCAAGCCCGACACCTCTTCTCGATCAACACCTGCAACGCCTGTCACACGGGCGAAACCAACACCGTCTTCACACACATCAAGCCCGTCCCGTTCGGCACGGAGGCCGGACTGTCAGGCTTTATGAACGGCATCACGCCGGTGACGGGCGTCGTGCCCTTCAAGGTGGTTGACCCGGCGGACGGCGCGCCGACCAGAAAGTTCAACGAGTTCAGGCGACGCCGGATTGACCTCGACATCCTGATCCATTCGCCCTGTTTCTTCGACCTCGCACAACCCTTCACCCCGCTCGTCCACTAAACGACGGCGCGGGCGACATCAACGCCGGGCGGTTGCATAAAGACCGCCCGGCACAACTCAAAACTAAGACATAGCCTACACACAAACTAAGGCCGGGTAACGCAGTTAAGCGTTACCCGGCCTTACTTCATTGCGGCGAACGACGGGAGCGTCGCGTCAGCGCGCGGGCGAGAGGCGGGTGAGGCCGGTCGCGTCGCGGACGTAGAGGTCTGCGCCGAGCAGGACGGGCATCGCGTATGTCTCCGCGTCGGCCACGTCGTAACGCTCGACGGCCTCGAAGGCCGCCGTCGCGCGGCGTGCGACGATGAGGTCTGCGCCGTTGGTGAGATAGATCAGGTTGGACGGCGTGAGCAGCACCGAGGCGTGTTCGCCCTCGCGCCCTTCGGTCATCCAACGCACCGCGCCGGTCTTCGCGTCGAGCGCGACGAACTGGCCTTTGCGCTTGACCGAGTGGCCGTACAAAAGTCCGTCGCCGTACACGGGCGAACTCATGTACATCGTCACGTCGGCGTTCTTCCAAGCCTCGGTCGCTTGCCACTTCTTCTCCGCGTCCTGCCGCAGCGCGTAAGCGTGCGTGCCCTGCCGCGTGCCGGAGACGACGAGGTGCGTGCCCGTCCAGACGGGCGTCGTGATGTTCTCGTGCCAGTCGTCTGGGAACGGCATCGTCCACAGTTCCCTGCCCGTCTTCGCGTCGAGCGCGACGACGGAGTTGTTGGTCATCGTCGCGATCTGCTCTGTGCCCGCGACGTTGAAGACGACCGGCGACGCGTAGCCCGGCCCCGCGCCGCGCCACTCCCATTTCGACTCGCCCGTCGCCGGGTCGAGCGCCAAGACCTGACCGCCGTGAACGTCGCTGCCGACCTGTATGACCACGAGGCCGCCCACGATGAGCGGCGAGGCGGCCGTCCCGCAAAACAGTTTCGACGTGTCCACGGTCTTCGAGAAATCTTTCGCCCACAGGCGGCGACCCGTCGCCGTGTCCCACGCCGTGACGACGCCGGTCGTGCCGACGGTGAACAGACGCGCGCCCGCGACGAGCGGCGTCGCGTTCGGCCCTTTCGCCATCTTCACCGCGTACTGGTTCTTCTGAAACGGCGCGGCGTATTTCTGTTGCCAGAGAATTTTCCCGTCCGCGAGATTAACCGCCGTCACGATCTCTTCGGGGTCGCGGCGACTGTGGACGAACGCGCTCTTGCCCGCGACGACCGGCGACGCATAGCCCTCACCCACTTCGACGCGCCACACACGCTGCCACGCCTTCGGCCAACTGCCGGGCGTGTTCTTCGCGGGCACAACGCCGTCGCGCGCCGGGCCACGCCACTGCGTCCAATCCTGCGCCCGCGCGTTCGACGCGAACCCAAACGCGAAGAGCGTCAACGCGAGCAACGCGGCGTTCGTGCCCGCGCGACGCCCGCGCGAGTCGTTAGCGTTAGTAAGTTTCTCCATCGTATTTCCCCCTCATCGTTCACGACCTGTTTGAGTCGCCTGCAATCGTCGTCTAGTTTCCGCCTTTAAAGACCTTGCCGTTCTTCATCACGAAGCTCACTTTTTTGAGCGTCGAGATTTGGTCGAGCGGGTTCTCCGGCGTGGCGATGATGTCTGCGAACTGACCCGCGCTGATCGCGCCGCGCGCGCGTTCGACGCCGAGCAGCCGCGCCGCGTTAGGAATGAGCGCGCGCAGGATGTCTGCGGGCGGGATGCCCGCGGCGACGAACACGTCAACGAGCGACATCGTCCAGGTGCCGCGCGTCTCGTCGGGCGCGGAGAAGATGAGGTCGCTGCCGAAGGCCAGCGTGACGCCGAGTTTGTGCGCGCGGCGCAGGCGATCCACGCTGCGGTCGTAAAAGCGTTTCGCAATCTCCGGCGGGATGTCGTAGGCCAGCCAAGCCTTCTCGTTGAAGTCGGTGCTGACGAGCACGACGTTGTTCTTCTTCGCCAGCGCGAGCGCCTCGTCCGACATCTCGAAGCCATGCTCGATGGAGGCGACGCCCGCCTCGGCCGCGTTGCGCGCGCCCTGCTCCGTCACGCAATGCGCGGCCAGTTTCAACCCGGCGGTCGCCGCCTCCGCGACCATATACTTGATGTCTTCGACCGAATAGATATAAGGCTGGTCGTCCACGACGATCTTGATGACGCGCGCGCCGAAGTGCGCGTTCTCGCGGATGGCCTTGCGCATCTCGTCGCGCGTGTCGGCGTAGAAGTATTCCGGCTCGCCGAGGTGTCGGCGTTCGGGTTGGAGTTGATACTGGCCGCCGAAGGGCGCGATGATGCGGCCGGAGTTGATGATCGTGGGGCCGGGGATGAGTCCCTGATCAATGGCGCGGCGCAAGTCGGTCGAGACGTAGTTGGCGTCGTTGCCGACGTCGCGGATGGTGGTGAACCCGGAGGCGAGCATGTCGCGGGAGTTGACGACGCCGTGGATGGCGCGCTCGGCGTTGGTGTGCGTCAGGTCGTAGAAGAACAAAGACCCGCGCTCGCGGCTGCGCCGTCCGTTGATGAGAAACGCCATGTGCGTGTGGCAGTCGAAGAGACCGGGCAGCACGGTCTGACGCGAGAGGTCAACGACGGTCGCGCCAGACGGTATCTGCACGTCCGCACCGACCGCCTTGATGCGCGCGCCCTCGACGAGAATGATCTGGTTCGTGAGCGTCGTGCCCGTCTCCGGCACGACGAGTTTACCGGCCTTGATGGCCGTCACCTGCTGCGCGGAGATAGCGGCAACGCCGAGGACAAAGACGAAAACGGCGAGACAGAGAAATCTTTTCATCAATTCCCTTTCCATAATTGCTGCGTGTTGTGTTGATGTCTGGCAGACTGGCAGAAAATCGCGCCCGCTTGATACAAGCCTCTACGACGCGGCGGGCGGCGGAGTTCGACAAAAGGACGGGAGAAGCCTCGCCCGCGAGCGACGATGCGCGAGAGTAGAGATATTTTTTTCGCGCGGCGCGACAGATCGGCCGCCTCAGCGTTTGACGTTGAAGCGGCCGTTCGCCCAGACCAGATCGTAGACTCGCTCGCCCGCGCGATTCGTTACGGTGATGGTCGTGCCATAGCGCGGCAGTTCGTAGTGGAGATTCGAGTCGAACGGCCGGGGTAGCACTTCGTCGGTCACGTCGCTCCACTTCTTCATGTCGTAGCGGAGGAAGAAGAACCTAGATGTTGTTCGCGCGGAAGAAGAACCGGGCAGGGTTTGACTGAGCGCAACGAGATAACGGTCGGGCGTGGAACTGTCAACCTGTGTCTTCTCCCGAAAGACGGCGACCACGTAACGACCGGACGCGCCGTGTAGGAGCGAGATGTAACCGTTCCTCTCATCCACCACAACGTCGGTTCTTTGCAGCGCGTCGGCGCGGTCGTCCGTGGGAATGTCGAGATAACGCTCTGGCAACGTGTAGAAATAATCACGCACGCCGTTCAGCGTGTCTCCCTCCGTGGGATGGCTGCCCAACCCCTTAGCCTTCTTCTTCGGCCTTCTGGATAGGGAATCATCAGCGGGCGTGTTGGACGCAGTGGCGTTGCCCGCAGGAGCGTTGCCTGCGGGCGCTGCGCTCGAAGGGGCTTTGCCCGTCGGTGGAGATGATTTCGTCGCGGCGCGTCGGCGCGCGAGGGCGGCGAAGACACCGTTCGGATACTTGTCGAGATACGCCTTGAAGTCTTCCGGGTCGGAACTGTTCTTGATGGACTCCCAGAAGCTCAACTCGACGGCGGCCGGGTCAAACGTCCGCCCCGTGGCGGGTGCGGTCGCGGGCGCGCTTGCTGCCGACGCCGCAGTCTCCGGCCTCCTGCCCGCGCCGTTGCGTGTGAAGATGAAGTCGCCGCTTTCGTGGCCGGAGTTGCGCAGGGGGTTGTATTCGGGCGTCTGATTGGCGCGCCCCGCCACGCTCTCGGCGACGTAATCGCTGAACAGTTCGCTGGCCGTGAACTGCTCTCGCTCCATCTGCTTGAGGCCGCGCAAGAGAGCGCCCGCGAAGACGGAGTGCTTTCCACCGCCGCCGCCGTCGGCCACGGGTTCGTTGCCGCCCGAAGCCATCAACGTGCGCGACTTGCCCGCCCACATCTTCTGCAAATATCTCTGCCGCTCGGAGGGCGCGGGCAGACTCGCTTCCAGCCCGCGCGTCAGCGTGCCCGAATAACAACTGTCCGAGACGATGAGGACGTGCTTGGCCGGGATGCCGCGGATGTTGCTGGTGATGTCGTCCGCGCTGATCCAGTTTGAGTTGTCGTCGAGCCGCGCGTCCACGGGCAGCCAGTAGGCTTTGTCGATCTCCTTGTCGTTGACGCCGTGCCCCGCGTAATAGATGAGCAGGTTGGAGTCGGCCGCTAGTTCCCTGCGATAAGAGTTGATGGCGGAGATGATCTGTTGCCGCGTGCCGTTCAAGAGCAGCTTGGTCTGGAAGCCGTAGTTGTCGCGCAGGAGCGCGTCAATCTCGCGTGCGTCGTCTTCGGCGGTCTTCAAATGCTGGACGTGCTGGTAAGCGTTGTTGCCGATGACGAGCGCGAAGTAGCGACCCGTGTCGGACTGCTGCGCGCCGCGTGCGGCGTGCGTCAAGCAACCGAACGAGACGATGAGAGCGGCGGCACAGATGCGTCGGAAGCGAGGGACGGTTAATTTCATAGACTACCTGCGGGCTTGCGGGTCAACTGAAAAGTTCTGACTTGAGGGGCGGCAACTTTGTTGAAAGACGCTACGCCAGAGAGTAATTTAAACCCCGGAAGGCGTCAATATTACGAGTTGTCCCAACAGTCCGCGCGGATGTGTTATAAGAAGCGCGTCCGTCCTACAATTCACCTATGCAGAGGAGCAATCAGATCGTGAGAAAGATCGCCGCACTTCTCCTGTTCGCGTCCCTGTCCTTCAACCCGTTCGCCGCCGCCTTCGCGCAGACGCCCGCTGCTGCCACGCCACAGGAGCGCATTGACGCGGAAGCCTACTGGAAGATTCGCAAGGAGGGGACGGAGCGTTCGCAGGCCATGCGCACGCTGCACTACCTTGCCGACGTGTACGGGCCGCGCCTGACCGGCTCGCCCAACTTCAAGGCCGCCGCCGACTGGACGGTGAAGCAGATGGACTCGTGGGGCTTCCAGAACACGCACCTCGAACCGTGGGACTTCGGCCACCCCGGCTGGCTCAACGAACGTCTCTCGGCGCACATCGTCTCGCCCGTCAAGGACGCGCTCGTCTGCGAGGCGCTCGCGTGGACGCCGGGGACGAACGGCGCGGTCACGGGTCGCGCCTACCAACTCGTCCTGCCCGAACGGCAGACGAAGGACCAGTTGACCGCCTTCCTCGAAGGCATCAGGGAGCAGGTCAGGGGCAAGATCGTGCTCGTCGGCAGACACCAGACCGTGCCCGTCACCTTCAACCCGCAGAACAAGCGGCGCGAGGATCAAGAGGTGCGCAACCAGTACGACCCGAACAGCCCGACGCCCGCGCAGCCGCCCTTCGCCGCGCCCGCGCCGTCGCCGACGCCCGCGCCGAACGCCGCCGCGCAACCGACGCCGCCCGCGATTCTGACCCCGGCACAGGCGGGCGAGCAACTCGATCAATTCCTGCTGGCGAGCGGCGTGCTCGTCCGCATCAACGACGCGGGGCGCGAGCACGGGCAGATTCGCGCCTTCAACAATCGCACCTTCGACGTGTCGAAAGTCGTGCCGACGGTCGTCATGCGTAACGAGGACTACGGCCGCATCAGTCGCATCCT
>JAUZFQ010000192.1 GCA_030838445.1 Pyrinomonadaceae bacterium
CGCGCGCGCTCGAACTCCGCGCCGCCGTGGAAGAGATCGTCGAGCGTTACGTCTTCATGGAAAACTGCGTCGTCGTCGGGCGCGGACTCTTGTACGCGAACGCCTACGAGTTGGCTTTGAAGTTGATGGAGACGTGCTACGTCGTCGCCGAGCGTTTCTCCTCCGCAGACTTCCTGCACGGCCCGCTCGCGATGGTCGAGCGACACTTCCCCGTCATCCTCTTCGCCCCGCCCGGCGTCACACTGGAGAGCACGCGCACGCTGCTGGCGCGTCTCAAGGAACTGCGCGCCGACACGCTCGTCATCACCGGCGACGACGGGGCGGCGCAGGCCGCCACGCGCGCGCTCAGACTCCCCGCCGACATCAACGAATTTCTCGCGCCCATCCCTTACATCATCCCCGCGCAACTCTTCGCCGCGCTCCTCGCCGCCGCCAAAGGACTCGATCCCGACGCGCCGCGCTCGCTCTCGAAAGTAACGCGCACGTTATGAGTTTACGGAGTCGGCGTCGGCGCGGATAGAAATATAACTTCCGGCTTGCCCTGCAAATGAAAGCGGCCGTCGTGCCAGCGGTAGCGCGTGCGCGTGAATGCGTCAGGGCAGCAATCACCTTTGTTCGTCCCGTCGTCGGCGTACAGGTCAGTTTCGATTACTTTATTCCTGCCCAACAACTCGACGAGCAACTCGCCGTTTTCAGAGTCTACTTTCTTCAACCCGCCGTCCGCGCGATCTCCCGCCGCGAAAGACCAGAGCAACGCCGGGCGACTAAGCCGCAACGTGTAGACGTAGACGTAGGCGACTCTGGCAGTTCCGGAGTGAACTAAATCGAGAATTACAATCGCCTCTTCATTTCCGTCGCCGGTCGCATCACCATAACTTACGGCGCGCAGCCGGTAGCCGATGTCGCGCGGGATTCCGTCTTTGCTGAACTGCGTAGGAGGTTGCTCGCCGTCGCGGAGTTTGATCTTCTTCCGCCTCTGCGGCTGGTCGGGGGAAGGGTATGTGAAGTTGCCGAAGTCGAATTTTCGGATCGGGGAGTCGTGTGTCGGAGTCGAAACGGGCGGGACGGCGAGCAGCGTCGCGTCGTTAATCTCGCGGTTGACTATTTCGCCCGCGCTCGTGCTCGCGCTTTCATTCGCAACTTCGGACGCGCCTTTTTGTGCCGGTTGCCGGTTGCACGAAAGCGCAATCAAACCGCACGCGAAGATCGCCGCGAACACAAGCGCGGGCGTTGACCTGCGAGAAGGCTTTCGCCGCGTGTCCATGCTTCTGTTCCGGGCGGGAGTTGGCGGCTATTGCTGTATGTATTCGTGCAGGAGGCGCAGTTCGTCGCCCCGCTCGCTGAGTTCGACGCGCATGATGTCGCGCATGGCGAGCATGCCGACCCAGCGGTCGTCGCGCACGATGGGCAGGTAGCGCGTGCCGTGCTTCTCCATCAACTCCAACGCTTCGTGCGGCGTGCTTTTGCAGTCAATGACGGCCTTGATCGTGCTCATCATGTCGCGCACGGGCGTCGTCGCGGCGTCGCGTCCCGCCACCACAACGCGGCGCAGCAGCGCGCGCTCGGAGAAGATACCGCGCAGCCGCCCCTCGTCGTCGAGCACGCAGACCGCGCCGATGTTCAGGTTCGTCATAAACTTCGCAGCCTCTAACGCCGTCGCCGAGTCGCGCACGAAATACGGCTCGCGGTCTTTGATCACATCCCCAATGGTCATCATCCAGGTTTACCTCCGTCGAGATGCGTGCAGAAAATTCGTGTGGGAACTTGCCAGTGTTGTAAATCTTCGCCGCGAGAAGATCAAGTATTTAGTTGCGGGCGGCGCGCTTGTGCCAACTTTCCCTAGTCGAAGAGCGAGGCTTGCGACGACGGGCGACGGAAGGTGCGGCGCGGCGCGGACTCTAACACGTCGGCGTGGCGGTTGAACTTGTTCCGCTCGCAGTGCAGGCGAAACTGCTGTTCGATCATGCGCCAGTATTCGCCCTGCCCGCGCATGCGCTCGCCGAACTCGCTCGAATTGAGACGACCGCCACGCATCTCGCGCAGCCGGTTCACAATGCGGTCGGCCTTCGTCGGCAACTTCTCGCGCAGGCGTTGCTCGAAGTAAGGCGCGACGCTGCCGGGCAGGCGGAGCAGCGTCATAAAGGCGTGGCGCGCTCCCGCCTCGCGCGCGCGTTTGAGGAGTTGCGGGATGTGCGGGTCGTTGAGCGTCGGGATGACGGGCGCGATGCCGATACCGACGGGGATGCCCGCTGCGGCGAGTTCGGCCATCGCCTTGAAGCGCGCGTCGGGCGTGGGCGCGAACGGTTCGAGAGCGCGCGCCGTCTCCGCGTCGTTGAAGGGAATGGTGAAGTAGACCGAAGCGGCGGCCTCGCGCGCGAGCGCGGAGAGCACGTCGAGGTCGCGCCGGACGAGCGCGGACTTCGTGACGAGGCTCACCGGGTTGCGAAATTCGAGGCAGACTTCCAGACACTTCCGCGTCAGCTTGTAATGCGCTTCGAGCGGCACGTAAGGGTCGGAGGTGAAAGAGAAGACGAGTTCGTCGCCCTTCCACGAAGGTCGCATCAACTCTTTGCGCAACAGTTCCGCCGCGTGGACTTTGACGACGAGCTTGCGCTCGAAATCCGTCCCCGCGCCGAAGCCGAGGTACTCGTGCGTGGGGCGCGAGAAGCAGTAGGTGCAGGCGTGCGTGCAGCCGCGATAGATGTTGACGCTGTGATCGAACCCGACATCGGGGCTGTCGTTCTTCGTGATGATGGAGCGCGTCGCCTCCTCCTCGAACACTTCCAGCCCGGCCTCCGGCGGCTCGCCGATCCATTCGACGTGTGTCAGGTTCCAGGGGTTCGGGGGGTTCTCGACGTAGCGCATCACAAAATTCTTCGCACGCGTTTTCGCTCTCACGCTACAGATATAACGAATTGCGTCGGGCGTCAACGCCGCCCGCCCCGCACGCTTTTCGCCGCGTGAAATGAGCGCGAAAAAGCCCGGTCGGCGTTGCGTGAGTCTCGCAACAGGAGAACTCACTCGTCGCCGGCCGGGCTATTTGAAGTTATGGTTGAGTCGTTACGATGCGCGCATCAGCTCGTGGTTAACACCGGCGCGGCCGTGTTGCCCGTCTCTTCGCGCATGAATTCGAGCAGGAGGTCGAGCATGGCCTGTTCCATGTCGCTGACGCCCGTGAAGCGCAGCGCGAAGCCCATCTCTTCGATGCGGTAGACCACTTCGCCCCAGAGGAACAGCCAGCCCTCAGTGGGCAGTTGAATCTCAACGCGGATCAGTTCCTTCGGCTTGACGCGATCCGAAGTCAGGACGAAACACCCCGTCGCACTGAGATCAACGACGTGACCTTCGCACTGCGCCAAGACACCTTCCCAGCGGGCGTTGAGTTGGACGTAAACACGATCTGCTTGTCTGCGTTCTGCTCCCATAATTCCCTTCCTTAAAACTCCGATTTCTCAGGCCACCATCGCGGGACGGATCGCGCGAACGTTGTGCTGCACGTCGGGCGATGATTCGGAGTGCGAGTATGTGTCGGAAATGATTTTCTCCGCGCCGCCGACGCTCACCGGGCGCGAGAAGAAATAGCCCTGCCCGTTTTCGCAGCCGAGTTTGCGCAGGAGCGCGAGTTGCTCTTTCGTCTCGACGCCTTCGGCCACCACGTCCATCCCCAGATTTTGCGCGAGCATGAGGATCGTGCGGACGATCTCGATGTTCTCGTTGTTGTCCACCATCCGAATCACGAACGAGCGGTCAACCTTCAAAGTATCAATCGGGAAACGATGCAGGTAACTGAGGGACGAGTAACCAGTGCCGAAGTCGTCAATGCTGAGTTGGACGCCGAGCGCGCGCAGTTGCTTGAGCATCTCGGTCGCCGTGTCAATGTTCTCCATGACGACCGACTCGGTGATTTCGAGTTTCAGACTGCGCGGGTCGAGTTTCGTCTCGTCCAGAATTTCCTTGACCTGCTCAAGCAAGGTGGGCTGCGTGAACTGGCGACTGGAAAGGTTGACGCTGATGAAGAGCGGCGGGTCGGACGGGAAACGACGCTGCCAGCGACGCATCTGGCGGCACGCCTCCTGCAACGCCCACTGGCCGATGGGGAGAATCTGCCCCGTGTCCTCGGCCACCGGGATGAAGTCCATCGGCGAGATCAGGCCGCGCTCCGGGTGCTGCCAGCGCACGAGCGCCTCGAAGCCGCGCAGGTTGAAATTGTCGAGCGCGACGATGGGCTGATACTGGATGAAGAACTCTTGACGTTCGAGCGCGCGGCGCAAGTCCGTCTCCATCTGCAAGAGATTCATCGCCACGGCGTGCATCGCCTTGTCGAACACTTCGTGGCGCGCCTTGCCGAGCGTCTTCGCGCGGTACATCGCCGTGTCCGCGTCGCGCAGGATATCGTCCGACTGCACGTATTCGAGCGAACTCGGCGCGATGCCGATGCTGACGGTGGTGAACACCTCGCGCCCGCTCAAGTTGAACGGCACGGAAATCTCTTTCTGGATGCGCTCGGCGATGGAGATGGCCTCGGTCTCCTCCTGCATATCTTCGAGCAGGATGGTGAACTCGTCGCCGCCGACGCGCGCCACCGTATCGCCCGGTCGCAGGCAAGTCTCAAGGCGACGCGCGATGCCGACGAGCAGTTGGTCGCCGATCATGTGGCCGAGCGAGTCGTTGATGATCTTGAAGCGGTCGAGGTCTAGGAACAGCACCGCGAAAATTTGTTCGGGGTTGCGCTGCATGCGCGCGATGGCGAGTTTGAGGTGATCGACGAAGAGCGTGCGGTTCGGCAGTCCGGTCAGCGCGTCGTGGAAGGCGTCGTGGAGCAAACGTTCCTCGGCGCGTTTGCGATCCGTGATGTCCTGAATCTGGAAGATGAGGTGAACCATCCCCGTGTGCGTCTCGCGAACACGCGAGACGCTCCACAGCACCCACACCGCGTGTCCCTGCTTGTGCAGGTAACGCTTCTCCATCTGGTGCGACGGAATCTTGCCCTTGAGCAACTGTTTGATCTGGCTGAGAGCTGTGCCCAAGTCGTCCGGGTGCGTGAACTGCTGGAAGTTGGTCGCGAGCAGTTCTTCCTCCGTGTAGCCGAGGATGTCACAGAGCGAGCGATTCACTTGCAGCCAACGCCCTTTCGTCGAGACGAGCGCCATGCCGATGGCCGCGAAGTCGAACGCGCTGCGGAAGAGTTCTTCGCTCTCCTGCAACGTCGCCACCTGCTGCTCCATCTGTCGCGCCTGCGTGACCGACGCGTAGATGTCCTTCAAGTACATGCCATAGACGAAGTGCGCGATGGCGAGCACGGTCGTCGCCGCGATTGAAGGCAGGAAGCCCGCGACGCCGACGAGTTTAGCGATGACGGCGGCGGAAGCCGCGACCGTGAAGTAAGTCAAACCCGTCCAGAAGAAATTTTTGCCCCAGCGTCGCCAGACCGGCGCGGCCGTCTCTTCGTCTTCGCTCAAGGCGACGATGCCGGAGTGGATGAAGGACTGCACGAGCGCGATCAGCCCGACGGCGAGAATGAGGGTGGATGAGTGGTTGCCGTGAGGGAGGGCTGTGACCGCCCCGAATTTGTAACGCAGGAGCGAGAGGATGACGAAGGTTGAGGCGGCGGCGATGGCGGAGTTGAAGAGTAGCGTGGAGCGTTCCCGGCTGAAGCGGAGCGAGGCGCAAAGCGCCGCCACGGCCGCCAGAATCACCGACCCCTCCCCGGCGAACAACAGCATCGCCAGAAAGACGAAGGTGTCGGACAGCGAGACCTGCCCGCGGACGTGCGGGATTTTGATGGTGATGCGCGTCCCGATGTTGATTGCCACCAGAGCCAGCAGCAAAAAGGGGACATCTATCTGCCCGACTGACA
>JAUZFQ010000201.1 GCA_030838445.1 Pyrinomonadaceae bacterium
ATCGAGCACGTCGTCGTGCCCGGCGTCGTCGAGAGCATCAAGATCATCACGGAGAAGGCTTCGACGCGCATCGCCAAGTACGCCTTCGAGTACGCGCGCATCGAGGGGCGCAAGAAGGTGACGGCCGTCCACAAGGCCAACATCATGAAACTCTCCGACGGCCTCTTCCTCGATTGCTTCCGCAACGTGGCGAAAGACTATCCGGAGATCGAGGCCGACGACAAGATCGTCGATAACGCCTGCATGCAACTCGTGATGCGCCCCGAACAGTTCGACATTATGCTGCTGGAGAACCTCTACGGCGACATCGTCTCCGACCTGTGCGCCGGACTCATCGGCGGCCTCGGACTCGTCCCCGGCGCGAACATCGGCGAGCGCGGCGCGGTCTTCGAGGCCGTCCACGGCAGCGCGCCCGACATCGCCGGTCAAGGCATCGCCAACCCGACCGCGCTCTTGCAATCCGGCATCCTCATGCTGCGCCACCTCGGCGAGCGCGACGCCGCGCAGAAGATCGAGACGGCGATGTTGAAAGTCTTCACCGACGGCCACGTCCGCACGCGCGACATCGGCGGCCACGCCGGCACGATGGAATTCGCCGAAGCCATCATGGCGGCGTTTGAGTGAAAGGGTGTCAGTAGTCAGTTGTCCGTGGTCAGTTGTTCAAGCACGCCTTTAGTAATTCGCGTGATTGCCACATGCAACTGACTACGGACTACTGACGACTGACACCCTCCGCTTCATCGTTTTAAGAGTCTTCCGCGACTTGACCCGTAAACCCGTATCAATTAGAGTTCAAGCTCCTCCCTGCGACTTAGTTTCAGAGGAGTTTCTACTTACGGGTTCGGATCGTTGTCAGGCCGGAAATGAAGGGCTTTTTGCGCAACCCGTTTGCCTCTAACCCCGCGCTTCACTCTATAGCGGACGCGCGATTTCCAGATAGCAACTTGCGGCATCATACATGGCGACTCTCCCGTCAGTTCGGGAAGTTCGCGCTCAAAAATGCGCCCTGTTAATTTTCATACTCTTCCCACGCGCGCGGCGCGCCCGACAGGCGGCCGCTCTCACGCGTTCGACATCAACCGTCGGCTTTCGACCACTCTGAAGTAATTAAGGTTCAACATGAAATTTGCGAACGTTCACATTCGTCCCACTTCCAGTCGCTTCGCGTTGCGGCTCGCCTTTTTGTCCTTCCTGTGCCTGATGGTGTTTGCCATGAGCAACCCGCGTCTCGGCGTCGCCCCGGCGGCGTCGGCCGCCTCGCAGTCGCAGAAGCGCGCGAGCGGCAAGGCAGCAGCAGCGGCGCGCGCGGCGCAGACGAGGGTCGCGCCCGCGCGCGAAACTGGAAAGTCCGAGGCCAAGGGCGCGTCCAAACGTGCGGGCGGCGAGGGCATCCAGCCGTCGGCCGTCTGCGCGCAGACGCAGACGATCAACTTTGGCCAGACGATCAACGGGACGCTCGCCAACGGCGACTGTTTGAACCCCATCGAAGGCGACGGGTCGCGTGTTGACGAGTACACCTTCAACGGCTCGGCCGGGCAGCAGATCGCCGTCTCGATGTCGGCGACCTTCGACACCTTCCTGTACCTGCTCAGGCCGGACGGCTCGGTGCTCGTCGCCAACGACGACGCCAACCCGAACGTCTCGACCGACTCTCGCATTCCGCCGACCGGCTTCATCACCCTGCCGTCGTCCGGCGTCTATTCCATTCTCGCCAACTCGTTCCGCCCCGAAGACGGAGGCCCCTACAGCGTCTCGCTGACGGCGGGCACGACCTGCAATCTGGCGACCATCGCCTACGGCCAGACGCTCAACGGGACGCTCAACGCCGGCGACTGCACGAACCCGGTTGACGAAGACGGCACGCCGGTTGACTACTACACTTTCAGCGGCACGGCCGGGCAGCAGATCGCTATCACGCTGAGCGGCACCTCCGGCAACATTGATCCGTACCTCTACCTGCTCTTGCCGAGCGGCGACCTGCTCGCCGACGACGACAACGGCGGCGGCGGCACGGCCGCGCGCATCCCGCAGGGCGCGGGCTTCGGCCGCCTGCCCGTCACCGGCACTTACACCATCATCGTCAACACCGTGCTCACGTCGCAGAGCGGCAACTACAACGTCACGCTGACCAAGGCGGCGACCGACTGCGCGTCCGTCCCGCTCACGCTCGGCACGGCGGTTGACGGCTCGCTCGTCAACGGCGACTGCCGCCTGCTCGAAGACAGTTCGTTCATTGACGCCTACACGTTTGTCGGCGCGGCCAACGGGCAGATCGTCATCACGATGACTTCTTCGAGCGCCGGGTTAGTGCCCGTCGTGTTCCTGCTCGCGCCGAACGGCGACGTGCTGGCGATTGACGTCAACAACGACGGCGACAACACCGCGCGCATTCCGGGCACGGCCGCATTCACGCTGCCCGCGGCCGGAACTTACACCGTGCTCGCCAACTCGTTCCAGCCGAACCAGACCGGCAACTACACGTTGCGGGTCGTCAACCCGTCGGCCTGCACGACGACGCTCGCCTCCCCCGGCCGCAACGTCAACGGCAGCGGCGGCCAGTTCAGCGTCGGCTTCACGACGCAGGCGGGCTGCTCGGCCACGGCGTCCAGCAACTCCGGCTTCATCGTCGTCAACAGCACCGTCGTGGACGCGAACGGCAACGGCACGGTCACTTACACCGTGCAGGCGAACGCGACGAACAGCCAGCGCAGCGGCACGATCACCGTCAACGACCAGACCTTCACCGTCACGCAGGACTCCGCCTGCACCTACGCCATCTACCCGACGGTGCGACCCTTCACGCAGACCGCGAGCACGGCCGGACGCTTCACGGTCATCACGCAGACCGGCTGTGCGTGGTCGGCCGCGACGACCGCGCCGTTCATCACGATCACCGAGGGCGCGACGGCCACGACGGGCACGGGTCGCGTTCGTTACACGGTGGCCGCCAACAACACCAGCGCGACGCGCACCGGCACAATCACCGTCACCGGCGGCGCGACGCACACCGTCACGCAAACCTCCGCGGGCACGACGCCGCAGGTTCAGTTCAGCGGCAACGCCGAGTTCATCGTCAACGAGAACGACGCGTCGCGCGCCGCCAGCATCAACGTCACGCGCACGGGTGACACGTCGGGCGCGACGACCGTGGACTATGCCACGCTCGACGACACGGCGGCCGTCCCCTGCGACCCGAACATCAAGAACGGCACCGAGAACTTCCCGCAGGGCACGGCCTACGCGCGCTGCGACTACGCCTCGACCATTGACACGCTGACGTTCCTTCCCGGCGAGACGACGCGAACGATCACCGTCCCGCTCATCAACGACGTCTTTCAGGAAGGTCCGGAGACGTTCCTCATCGGGCTGTTCAACCCGCAGGGCGCGACCGTCGGCACGCTCGACCGGGCGACCGTCAGAATCCAGAGCGACGATCTGGCGCTGCCCACCTCGAACCCGATCAACCAGATTCCGTTCTTCGTCCGCCAGCAGTATCTCGACTTCCTCGACCGCGAACCCGAAGCGGGCGAGCCGTGGTCGGCCGTACTGAATAACTGCCAGCAGAACATCTTCTCGGGGCCTGAGGTCATCACCGACTGCGACCGCATCGCCGTGTCGGGCGCGTTCTTCGGCGCACCGGAGTTTCGCATCAAGGGACTCTTCGTGTTCCTCCACTACAAGGCCGTTTTCGGCAGCGCGAACAACCCGCTCTACGTGCCGGAGTACACCGATTTCGTGCGCGACGCGCGGCGCGTCTCCGGCGTGACGGCCGAGGAAGTGTTCGCCAAGCGGCTCGACTTCAGCGAAGACTTTCTGGCGCGCACCGATGTCGCCAACGTCTTCTCCGGCACTACCAACGAGATGTTCGTTGACCGCATTCTTTCGAACCTCGGCATCGCGCTGACCAGCCCCGACTCCGCGACCGGCGAGACGCGCAACTCGCTCGTCGCCGGTCTCAACGCGAACACGAAGTCGCGCCCGCAGGTCTTGCGCATCATCGTCGAGAGCAGTGAGGCGATTGCCGCGCAGTTCAACCGCGCGTTCGTCGCCGTGCAGTACTACGGCTACCTGCGCCGCACGCCCGAACCGGCGGGCTATCAGAACAACCTGAACGCGCTGAACGCCACCAACAACTCGCGCCAACTGATCAACGGCTTCCTCAACTCCATTGAGTACCGCCTGCGGTTCGGCGCGAACACCACCAACCCGTAACGCGATTGCGGAATGCGGAACGCGGAATGCGGATTAGAAGACGGTTGAGCTTCTAATCCGCATTCCTCATTTCTACGTCTGTTCAATCCGCAATCCGAAATCCGCATTCCGCAATTGAAGAATCCGCATTCCGCAATTGAAGCCTCCGCATTCCGCAATTCGCCGGTCTGCTGCTAAAATGTTTCATTCTTTTGGCGTCAAATTTCTTAACTGATCGGGCACAGATGAAACTACGCTTGCTTTACCACGGCCATTGCTTCGACGGGGTAGCGTCGGCAGCTCTCTTCACGCGCTTCTACCGCACGCGCCGAACGGGCGACCGCGCCGACGTGCATTACACGCCGCTCCTCCATCGCCCCGGCGCGCTCTTCGATGAAGAGATGTTCGACGGCGACGAGAACGCCATCGTTGATTTCAAGTATTCGCCCTCCGACAAACTGACGTGGTGGTTCGACCATCACCAGTCGGCTTTCCTCTCGCCCGCGGACGAGGCGCACTTCCGCGCCGACCGCTCCGGCCAAAAGTTCTGGGACGCCGACAGCAAGTCCTGCACCGAGTTCATCGCGCGCGTCGCACGCGAAAATTTCGGCTACGAGGATGCCACGCTCGCGCCCCTCGTCCACTGGGCGCACATCATTGACGGCGCGTTCTACGACTCGCCCGCGCAGGTGGTCGAACTCGCCGCGCCTGCGCTCCAACTGATGCAGGTCATCGAAAACGTGGACGACGACTTCATCGAAAAACTGATCCGACAGTTGGCCGAACGCCCGCTCGACGAAGTGGCGACGGGCGCGGAAGTGCAGGAGCGTCTCGAACCCATCCTCGCGCGCCACCGCGAGACGCTCGAAGTCGTCCGCCGCAAGATCACCTGCGCGCGCGGCGTCGTCACCTTCGATCTGATTGACGAAGGTCACGAAGCCTTCAACAAGTTCATCCCCTACTACCTGCACCCGGAGACGACCTACTCGGTCGCGCTGACGCGCACCTCGCAGCGCGCGAAAATCTCTGTCGGCTCGAACCCTTGGAGTCCGCGCCCGCGCACACACAACATCGCCACCATCTGCGAACGCTACGGCGGCGGCGGCCACGCCGTCGTCGGCGCGGTCTCCTACGCCCCCGACGAAGTGGAGCGCGCACGCTCAACCGCCCGCGAGATCATCGCCGAACTGTCGAGCGACTTCCGCGAGTAAGCGGTCGTCCCCGCCGTTTGATAATCTCCGCGCGGGATAAAAAGGAAAGCCTCGCGAACAGTTTGACACCTATCGGTGCGAACATCTCTCCCCGTCGTCGCTGCTCCGAAGACAACCGGGGCGGCTGCACGAGTCTAAACTAGTCCGGGGAAGAACAAGGCGGAAGAGATCGCCCCCTGCCACTCAACTTCTTAAGTCTTCTCCCTCAGTCAAGTCCCCCGGCGAGCATTAACAAGAAGGTGGAACGCTCTTGTGTTCGGCGGCGTTCCTTCCGTTTTACTAACCATCTGCAAGGGAGAAACGTTATGAAAGCACTCTGTTGGCACGGCACGGGCGACGTGCAGGTTGATACCGTTCCCGATCCGAAAATACTCAACCCCGGCGACGCTATCGTCAAGATCACTTCGACGGCGATCTGCGGCTCTGACCTGCACCTCTTCGACGGCTTCATGCCGACGATGGAGAAGGGCGACATCCTCGGCCACGAGCCGATGGGCGTCGTCGTCGAGGTGGGGAAAGGGGTCAAGAATTTGAAGGCGGGCGACCGCGTCGTCGTCCCGTTCACGATCTCTTGCGGCGAGTGTTTCTTCTGTCAGAAGGAGATGTATTCGCTCTGCGACAACTCGAACCCGAACGCGGAGATGGCGCGCCTCGCGATGGGACATTCGCCCGCGGGGCTGTTCGGCTTCTCGCACATGCTCGGCGGTTACGCGGGCGGTCAGGCGGAATACCTGCGCGTCCCGTTCGCCGATGTCGGCCCGCTCAAGATCGAGAACGACTCGCTCTCGGACGAGCAGGTCTTGTTCCTCTCGGACATCTTCCCGACCGGCTACATGGCGGCGGAGAACTGCGGCATCGAAGCGGGCGACACGGTGGCGGTGTGGGGCTGTGGCCCGGTCGGGCAGTTCACGATCCAGAGCGCGTGGATGCTCGGCGCGGGGCGCGTCATCGCCATTGACCGCGTGCCCGAACGCCTCGCGATGGCGCAAAAACACGGCAAGGCCGAGACGATCAACTTCGACGATGAGAAAGTTTACGACCGCCTGATGGAGATGACTTCGGGGCGCGGCCCCGACCGTTGTGTGGACGCCGTGGGCGCGGAAGCGCACGCGACCGGCAGCGTTGATTCGGTGATTGACGCGGCGAAGGCAGCCGTCATGCTCGGCACGGATCGCCCTCACGTCATCCGCGAAGCGATCATGTGTTGCCGCAAGGGCGGCACGGTTTCGATCCCCGGCGCATACGTCGGCGTCATGGACAAGCTGCCCATCGGCTCGATGATGAACAAGGGCTTGACCATCAAGACCGGCCAGACGCACGTGCAGCACTACAACAAGCCGCTCCTCAAAAAGATCGAGGCGGGCGACATTGACCCCAGCTTCGTCATCACGCACCAGGTCAAACTCGAAGACGCGCCCGCCGCCTACAAGACCTTCCGCGACAAGGAAGACGGCTGCATCAAGGTCGTCCTCAAACCCTGAGCGCGATTGTGAAAAAGTAAGACTCACCGCAGAGACGCGCTGAGGAAAACGATGAAAGCGGAACGATGAACTGAAGGCAACTCGTCTTTCAGTTCATCGTTCCGCGTTCCGCGTTCATCGTTTCTCTTTATCTCGCCATCAACTGTTCGATCTCTTCGATCTGTTTGGGGGCGGCGCTCGTCAGGATGCGGTTGCCCTCTTCGGTGATGAGCACGTCGTCTTCGATGCGGATGCCGATGCCGCGATATTGTTCGGGGATGTCGGCGGTGTCGGTCGCGATGTAGATGCCGGGTTCGACGGTGATGACGACGCCGGGCGCGAGCGGCCGTCCCTGTCTCGTGTCGCGCGTGTAGTACGGCCCCACGTCGTGCACGTCGAGGCCGAGGTAGTGGCCGAGTCCGTGCATGTAAAACTGCTTGTACTTCTCTTCCTCGATGAGTTGCGCGGGTTCGCCCTGCAAGAGTCCGAGTTGCACCATGCCCTCGGTCAGAATCTCAATCGAGTGCTTTTTCAGTTCGTCCATCGTCACGCCGGGACGCGCCATCTCGACGCAAGACATCTGCGCCTTGAGCACGAGTTCGTACACTTCGCGCTGCGCCTCGGTGTAGCGGCCGTTGACGGGGAAGGTGCGCGTGATGTCGGAGGCGTAGCCCTGATACTCCGCGCCCGCATCCACGAGCAAGAGGTCGCCGTCCGCGAGCGTCGCGTCGTTCTGGATGTAGTGGAGGATGGTGGCGTTCGCGCCCGTGCCGACGATGGAGGTGTAGGCGGGGGCGGTCGCGCCGTAGCGACGGAAGATGTGCTCGATGAGAGCCTCGATCTCGTACTCCTTCATGCCGGGGCGCGCGGCCTTCATCGCCTCGCGGTGCGCCTCGGCCGCGATGTCGGCCGAACGCTGCATGAGGGCGATCTCTTCCTCGGTCTTGATGAGCCGCATCTCGTGGAGGAGCGTGCCGGGTTCGATGATGCGGTCGGGCGCGTGCTTCGACGTGCGCGGGTTGGCGCGCAAGGTTCTGAGCGCCCGCACGATCATCTCGTCGAGCGCGGCGTTCGCGCCGAGCTTGTAGTAGAGGTTCGACGGGCCGTCGAGCAGTTCGGGGAGTTTGTCTTTGAACTCCTGAAAAGTGTGCGCGGCTTCTGCGCCGTACTCTTTCATCGCGCCTTCGACTCCGGCGCGACGCCCGTCCCAGATTTCACGCTCCGGGTCGCGCGGGCGTACGAAGAGCATGAACTTGTGTTCGGGGTGCGAGGGCGCGACGACGGCGATGGCTTCGGGTTCGTTGAAGCCGGTCAGGTAGAAAAAATCGGAATCCTGTCGGTAGCGATAGTCGGTGTCGTTGGAGCGGTTGGCTTCGCGCGCGCTCGGAATGATGGCGATGGAATCCGGCTCCATGCGCCGCATAAATTCCGCGAGTTGTGGTCGTGACATAAAAGTCTCTCCTTCGGAAACGATAGAGCGTGTGATGTGGTGGCGGCATTGTAACCGATGAAGCGCGCGCGGTTGAAGAGTCCGCGCCCGCCTGTGTCGCCGCCGATGCTTTTCACGGAGACGATTTCGGACGATAATTCGAGCGCACCTCGCGAAATCCCCAAAGACGGCGGCGCAGGAATTTTTATGGCGACTCAAATTCACGAAGCGACTCAGGCGCGCGCCGTAGAGGCGACGCAGCAGGCGGCGGAAGAGATCATCTCGTACGACCCGGCGACGGGCGCGGAGGTGGGACGCGTCCCCGTCAACTCTGCCGAAGAGGTGGCGCGGGCGGTGGAGCGCGCGCGGGCGGCGCAAGGCGCGTGGGGCGCGCTCTCTTACGCGGAGCGCGGGCGCGTCGTCTTGAGGGCGCGCGCGTTGGTGTTGGATGAGATGGACGCGATTGCTGAGTTGATCTCGCGCGAGTCGGGGAAGCCCTCGACGGAAGCGTTAATGATGGAACTCGTGCCGACGCTCGACCTGATGCAGTTCTTCGCGCGGCGCGCGGGTCGCTGGTTGCGGCCGGAGAAGATCAACATCGGGCAGTACGGGCTGATGGGTCGTTCGTCGCACATCGCGTATAAGCCGCTCGGCGTGGTGGGGATCATCTCGCCGTGGAATTTCCCGTGGGCGATCCCGCTCGGCGAGGTCGTGATGGCTTTGATGGCGGGGAACGCGGTGGTCTTGAAGCCGAGCGAGTTGACGCCGCTTGTCGGCGTGAAGATCGGCGAAGTCTTCCGTCGCGCGAATTTGCCGGACGGACTCCTGACCATCGTGACGGGCGACGGGGCGACGGGCGCGGCTCTGGTCGAAGCGGGCGCGGACAAGATCATGTTCACGGGGAGCGTGGCGACGGGGCGGCGCGTGGCCGAAGCGGCGGCGCGCAAGTTGATCCCGTGCGTGCTCGAACTCGGCGGCAAAGACCCCATGATCGTCTTTGAGGATGCGAACCTCGAAGCGGCGGCGCAGGCGGCGGTGTGGGGCGCGTTCGCCAACGCGGGACAGGCGTGCGCGTCGGTCGAACGTTGCTACGTGCAGGAGCGGATCGCGGAACAGTTTACGGCGCGCGTGGTCGAGTTGACGGGCGCGCTGCGGCAGGACGTGGGCACGCGCGAGGGCGCGGACATCGGCGCGATGTCGAGCGCGCGGCAGCGTGAGATCGTCGAGTCGCACGTGCGCGACGCCGTCGAGCGCGGCGCGCGGGTGCTCGCGGGCGGCGGTCGCGGCGGCGACGAACGCGGCTCGTTCTACCAGCCGACGGTCGTAGACAAAGTTGACCACACGATGGAGTTGATGCGCGAGGAGACGTTTGGGCCGGTGCTGCCGTTGATGACTTTTCGGACTGAGGACGAGGCCATCGAGCGCGCCAACGACAGCCCCTACGGTTTGACGGCGAGCGTGTGGACGCGCGACATCCGGCGGGGCGAGCGCGTGGCCGCGCGGCTGGAAGCGGGCACGGTGATGGTTAACGAAGTGCTCTACACGCACGGCATCACGCAGACGCCGTGGGGCGGCGTGAAGTTGAGCGGCATCGGGCGCACGCACGGTCGCGCGGGTCTGTTGGAACTCGTCTCGGCGCAGCACATCCACGTCAACCGCCTCGCGCGCCTGCACGATCTCTGGTGGTTCAACTACACTCCGCGCGCCGCCGCCCTGTTCCGCGGCTTCGCGCGCCGCTTCACCACCGGCTCGGTGCTGCAAACTTCTCTGCTCGTGCCGCAGATGCTCCGCCGTCTTTCCGAGCGCAGTGGGAATAAGAAAAGTTAATGGGACGAGTTCCGCCAATTTGACGAATGAAGTCGTACAACTTCATCTGATGATTCGCTTCTGACGTGAGACGAATTTGTTCTTTTTTTGTTGCGGGATAAAAAGTATTCTATTTGCCCGTAATTTTCGTTTCAACCGGGTAAAAAAAAGCTGTCAATTAATTCACCGAAGTTGTATAGTGCCCGCTCTCTTGGACGGGTTCCCCATCACCCTTCCTCTCCACAATCAATAGTTAGCCCAAACTTCGGAGACAAAGAATGAAAAAGTTTACCTTGGCCTTTGTTCTGTTTGCCCTCAGCTTCGCGTTCTTGCTCGCAAGCGTTCCCCTCAAAGATGTCGGCGCGCAAGGCGGCCGTCCTGATAATCCCGGTGAGCAATCGGCCGTCAGAGCCGACGGCAAAGTGGTTGCCCCCGACGGCGTGGTTTTTGAATCCCACAAATCCTTCATAGACGCCGGTCGCAAGTGCAGCACGCGCCACGCCGACGACATCGAAATCGAGAAAGTTAACAAGGACATCGAGAAAAATCGCTCGGCCAACGGCGGCGGCCAAGCCGGAGGCGGCGGCACCTCCACCGACGGCGCGCGCCTCTACGCGAACGGCTCCGTCACCATCAACGTCTACTTCCACGTCGTCTCCACGGCGACCGGTACCGGCAACATCCCCGATTCGCGTCTCGACGCCCAGATCGCGGCGATGAACGAGCACTACTCCGGTCTGGATACCCCGGCTTACAGGACTGGCGCTTCGAACACGTCGTTCCGCTTCGTCCGGGCGGGCTTGGATCGCACGGCCAACGACTCGTGGTACAACGCGGGACTCGGCTCGGCGGCTGAAGCGCAGATGAAGAATGCGCTGCGCGTCGGCTCGGCCGACGACCTCAACCTGTACACCACCGGCGGCGGCGGCTACCTCGGCTGGGCGACCTTCCCGAACGAGTACGCGGGCAATCCTAAGATGGACGGCGTGATCGTTTACTGGGCGACGCTCCCCGGCTCCAACTACGCCCCCTACAACGAGGGCGACACGGCCACGCACGAAGCCGGCCACTGGCTCGGTCTCTATCACACCTTCCAGGGCGGCTGCCTCGGCAGCGGCGACGGCGTTACGGACACGCCCTCCGAGCGCGCGGCGACCTACGGTTGCCCCTCTAGAAACCTCGACACCTGTAAGCAGAACGCCGGTCTCGATCCCTACGAAAACTTCATGGACTACACGGACGACCCCTGCATGTACAAGTTCACCGCAGGCCAGTCGGATCGCGCCGACACGATGTGGTCAACGTACCGCAACGGCAAATAAGCCGTCCTTGCTCAAACCCGTCACGGGATAATTGAAGGGGCGCTTCTTCGGGAGCGTCCCTTCTTCACTTTTAGTCTGTGGGAGGAAATTTCGATGCGTCTATTCCTAGCGTTTCTGTTTGTGGCGATGCTCTCAGTTTCGACGGTGGGCGGGGCACGCTTCCCGCCAAGGCAGCGGCAGCCGCAAGGCCGCATGATGCCCCCGCCCAAGTTGCAATGCGACCGGAACGATGTCACCTCTTACGACGGCCGTGTGATCGCTTACCGCCGCCGGACGGGGAGCACCTTCCTGCGCATCCGCACCAACTTCGACACCACCGAGGAGGTCACCATTCGCCACCGCGGCACGGACGACCCGTCGAAGTTTTACCTGCTCAACGGCGAGCCGTTCACCGCGCGCGATTGGCGACGCATCGAGCGGAGCAGGAAAGTTTTGATCAAAGACATGCGCGCCAACGTCTGGGTCTGCCGGGATAACCCCGCCATCCAGCCCGTCGTGGACTGGCGACCGGACGACACGGGCGCATACCCCCGCAGCCGTTGAAGTCGCTCCTGCATCACGCGAGGTAGTAGACCTCACCTATCTACTATCGCCCTCCGTAGTAATGATGTTATAGTGTCCCTCCCCCGAATAGCAGAATCATTTTTCAGTTCTAATTGTTTGAGTTCTTAAGTCGGACTGGTCTCATCCCAGTCCGAAAGTACGACCGGAAAAGCAGCCTTAGCCGTTTCAATCCGACAGCCTCGCGGTGTCTGAATCATACTAACTTCGTGCAGCAATTTCATCCTTCCTGCCCTCATCCCTCAACGGGGTCGCCTCACCCGGCGGCTTCTCCCATTAGCCCAACTTTACTTCAGGAGAAACAATGATCAGAAAAAGCTTCACGACTTTAGCAGTGCTGGCTCTGTGTGTGTTCACACTCATGCCGGCTTCCGCCTCCGGGCAGAATGCCGACCTCCCCGCGCAGGCCGTCGAACATCGCGCCGCGGCGAGCAACCCCACACACTTCGACACCACCTCGCGCCCCTTGCGCGACATGGTGGAAACGGCGCGGCCGACGACTCCGCGCGGCGGCCGCGATTTTGAACCGGGACGCCCGCAACCCGTCGGCAACTCCAACCCCGCCTTCGACGATCCGCTCGCAGCGAAGGGCATCACCTCGTCTTCCGCCACGGTGCTCCCGAAAGCCGGCACCATCGGCACTCCGATTGACCCTAACTACCGCGTCGCGCCGCCCGACACGACCGGCGACCTCGGCCCCAATCACTACGTCCAGTGGGTCAACCTGCGCTACTCGATCTACACGCTGACGAGAGACGCGGGCAACAACATCACCGGGTTCAATTTGGTCTCCGGCTTCCCGAAGCAGGGCAACGTCGTCTGGCAGGGCTTCGGCGGTCAGTGCGAAACCGCTAACGACGGCGATCCGATTGTTCAGTACGACCAGTTGGCCGACCGCTGGGTGCTCACACAGTTTGCCGTCGCCTCGTCGCCCTACTTGCAGTGCGTCGCCGTCTCGACCAGCCCCGACCCGACCGGCACTTATCACCGCTACGCCTACGCCTACGGGACTGACTTCAACGACTACCCGAAGATGGGCGTGTGGCCTGACGGTTACTACATCACCTATAACATGTTCAAGCGCGGACGCACCTACGGAGGCAGCCATGTCTGCGCCTTCGAGCGCGACAAGATGCTCGTCGGGGCGGCGGCCAGACAAATTTGCGCGCGGACGAGCACAAGTTACGCCAGCCTCGAACCGGCCGACCTCGAAGGCACGATCCTCCCGGCGGCGGGAACGGCCAACCCGCTGCTCAGTATCTCTTCGACCGCCTTGCAGTCTTGGAAATTCGCCGTCAACTGGACGGCCGGAACGGGCACGCTCACCGGGCCTGCGACCGTCGCCGGTGTCGCCACTTTCGCCAGAGCGTGCAGCGGCGGCGCGTGCATCCCGCAGCCGGGCACGTCGCAGAGACTCGACTCGCTGGCCGACCGCCTGATGTATCGTCTGAGTTATCGCAAATTCGCCGACGGCCACGAGTCGCTGGTGATCAATCACTCCGTCACGGCGGGCAGCGGCACGGGCATCCGCTGGTATGAACTGCGCAACGCCGCGGGGCAAACCATTTCCAGCGCGACCCCGGTCGTCTACCAGCAGGGCACGTACGCGCCCACGGCGGACTTTCGCTGGATGGGCAGCGCGGCCATAGATAAGACCGGCGGCATCGCCGTCGGCTACAACATCTCGAACGCCACGACCATCAAGCCGAGCATCCGTTACGCCTCGCGCGCGCCGTCCGACCCGCTCGGCGCGTTGGGCGTCGAGAACAACATCCTCGTGGGGCCTGCCATCCAGACCGGCAACCAACTCGCGCGCTGGGGCGACTACAGCACGGTCAGCGTTGACCCCGTTGACGGTTGCACGATGGTCTTCACCACCGAGTACATCCCGGCCAACGGCAGTTACAACTGGACGACCTACATTCACTCGTTCAAGTTAAGCTCCTGCCAGTAGCCTTCCCGCTCCGCGCGGTATAGCAGAAGAGGGTGAACACCTAGCTTGGGGTTCACCCTCTTCGACTGTGACCCTACATCTGCACGCCGATGGGCACGCGTGCGGCGGCGCATTATTCTTTTTTTGTCACGGCGCGCGCTTTCGGAAATTAAAGTCTTGCCTTCGTGATTGAGAAGATGTTAATAATTGCGTCCCCCAATTCGCGGTAAATAAGTTCAGACAATTTGATTCGAGCCTTACGCCGTTCAAGTCTCTCAACAACTCTGGAGCGGCGTCCTAAAATAAAAATTTTCGGGTAGCAGTTACGCGCCTCGTTCGCGGTTCCCCTGTGCTTAAGTCATTCTTTTTTGTGAGCACACCTGCATCATCCTTCCCGCTATCTTTCCGTCAGCGGGGCGACGCCGCCGTGCGCGCTCGCCTCATCTTCACCAACCCGAAACACTCAGGCACCCAACTTAAGGAGAATCAATGAAAAAGCCCATTTTCGTGATCGCGATCTCACTCGCGTTCATTTTCGCCCTCGCCCTCCCGCGCCGCGACGCCTCCGCCCAGCGCGGCGCTTCAGCCGACAAACTCGCGCGCGCCAAAGAGATCGCGCACAACGTCATCGCACAGCGCGGCTCCCAACGCGGCATCAACGACAAGCGCGATCTGAAAGTCACGCGCGCCTTCACCGACGATCAGGAAAAAACGCACACGCGTTTTCAACAGACGCACAAGGGCGTCCCGGTCTTCGGCGGCGAGGCCATCGTCCACCTCAACCCCGACGATTCGGTCTTCGCCGTCACAGACGATCTCGTCGAGTCGGTCGCGGTTGACACCGAACCTTATCGCACGGCCGACGAAGCCATCCGCACGGCCATCAGCGATCTCGGCTGCGACACGTGCCTCACCGCGCCGCCCGCCGCCGACCTGCAAATCCTCCGCCACGGGGGCAACGATTACCTGACCTACCGCGTGCAACTCCGGCGCGAGGACGGCACGCAAGACACCTCGATGCCCGTCTACTTCGTGGACGCCAAGACCGGCAACGTCCTCTGGCAGTACGACAACTTGCAGACCGCTTCCGGCTCGTCGCTCTACAGCGGCACGGTGACGATCAACACCTACTTCAAGTCGCCGAGCTATTATCTGGAAGACCTCTCGCGCAAGATCGGCACGTTCGACTTCCGCAACACCACCTCCTCCGTCTACCGCTTCACCGACGCCGACAACATCTGGAACTCGACGACGCAGCGCGCGGGCGTTGACGCACACTACGGCGCGGCCAAGACCTACGACTACTACCTCAACGTCCACGGGCGGCGCGGCATTGACGGCGCGGGCGGCCCCGCCTACTTCGGCTCGGCCGACGGCGTGACCGGCCTCATCAGTTCCGTGGTGCACTACAGCAGCGGCTACAACAACGCCTTCTGGAACGGCAGCTACATGACCTATGGCGACGGCAACGGCTCGTCCTTCGGGCCGCTCGTCACGCTCGACATCTGCGGCCACGAGATGACGCACGGCGTCACCGAGCGCACCGCGCGTCTCACCTATTCGGGCGAGTCGGGCGCGCTCAACGAGTCCATGTCCGACGTGTTCGGCGCGATGGTCGAACGCTCCGCGCAGGGGCAGACCTCGAACACCTGGAAGATCGGCGAGCAGTGCTACACGCCGAGCATCGGCGGCGACGCCTTGCGCTACATGGACAACCCGCACGCCGCCTCTAACAGCGGCTTCACGGCCGACGACGACCCCGACCACTACAGCGAACGCTACACCGGCACGGGCGACAGCGGCGGCGTCCACATCAACTCCGGCATCGGCAACAAAGCGTTCTACCTCGTCGCCGTCGGCGGCACGCACCACCGCGGCGGCACGGTCACCGGCATCGGCGCGGACGCGGCGGCGCGCATCTGGTATCGCGCCCTCACCACCTACATGACTTCGAGCACCAACTTCAAGGGCGCGCGCACCGCCACGCTCAACGCGGCGGCCGCGCTCTACGGCACGGGCAGCACAAACTACAACGCCGTCGCACAGGCTTGGACGGCGTGCGGCGTCCTCTAAAACTCGGCCGTTCAACGGCAGCCGGGAACGGACGGCGGGCGCAAGAAGTTTTCGCGCCCGCCGTCCGCCCCGCACGGGCGCAGGCGTTCACCGTAGAATGCACGCGCTCTAAACTCACGCACCTCGTCTCAGTCGTCAACTAACTTTCCGTGCGTGCGGCGCGTCCTACCACGCGCCGCATGCACACAGCCGCCGGGGCGACGCCGCGTGAAGCCTCTCTCGATCACGAACGGCGTCCTCCGACAAACACGCGCATCCCCCGTAACAGGCGAACGACCCGCCCCGACCGGCGCACGTCCGCCCTCA
>JAUZFQ010000215.1 GCA_030838445.1 Pyrinomonadaceae bacterium
AGCGTCGCGCCCGCGTGCGCCGTTTGGCGACGGCCTTCGCAGGCATCGCGCTCACCGTCGCCAGCATCCCCGCGCTCGCCCTCGCCTTGAGGTTCTCGCGCGTCTTCGATCTGTTCGTCTCGTGAGAAAGGGAGTTCATTGTCAGTTGTCCGTAGTCCGTGGTCAGTTGCATGTGGCAACCACGCAAGTTGCTAAAGATGGGTTTTGAACAACTGACAACTGACGACTGACAACTGACCACGGACAACTGACAAGTACGGACACGTTATGTACAAAGAGTTCTACGGTCTCAAAGAACTGCCGTTCGCGCTGACGCCCGACCCGCGCTTCATCTACTTCACGCCCTCGCACACGGAGGCGATGGCGAATTTGCATTACGGCATCGAGAGCGGCAAGGGCTTGATCGTGGTGACGGGCGAAGTGGGCACGGGCAAGACGACCATTCTGCGCTGGATGATGCAACGGCTCGACCGCACCGTGCTCGTCGGCTACATCTTCAACCCGCGCCTCACCGTCCCCGAATTCTACCAGCACGTCGCGCGCCTCTTCGACGTGCAGGAGTGGGAGAACAAGTCGGAACTCCTCTTCGCCCTCGGCAAAACTTTGGAAGCGCGCCACGCGCGCGGCCTCCGCACCGTGCTCATCATTGACGAGGCGCACGGGCTTTCGACCTCCGTGCTCGAAGAGATCAGGCTGCTCTCGAACTTCGAGTCCGACGCCGCCAAGCAGTTGCAGATCGTCCTCACCGGCCAACCCGAACTGCGAGACGTTTTGAACAACCCGGATCTCCGGCAGTTGAAACAGCGCGTCGCGTTGCGCTGCGAGATCAAGCCGCTGCCGAACATCGAGGAGACGGAGCGTTACGTCAAAGCGCGCTTGCTGGTGGCGGGCGCGGCGCGCACGGACATCTTCTCGCCGGGCGCGATTGACTACATCTTTCGTTGCGCCGCAGGGATACCAAGACAGATCAACAACCTCTGCGACAACGCGATGCTGACGGGCTACGCCTCCGGGCTGCACACGATCTCGCGCGCCGTGATCGAAGAGGTCGCAGACACGTTCGACATGCTGCCGGACGCGCGCAACAGCCGGCTTTCAATCGAGGAACAGGAGTCGCCCGCGCGCATCTTCAACGCGCAGGGACGCGCCGAGTTGTGGTCTGCGGGCGGCAGCACGGCGCAGGCGACGGCGGTTGACGAAGCCGCGGCGCGGCACTCGTCAATGGAACATTCTTCGGCGCACGACGACGACGCGCGCGCAGACGAGTTGGATGACACACACGCCACGCCCGCGCCCGATGTGAACGACATCGGCGCGGCCTTCCGGCGTTGGGACGTGATGGGAGACAGGTGATGGGCAGAGTTTACGAAGCATTGAAGCGCGCGGCCGAGAACGGCGGCGCGAACCCGAAGAGAACGGACGACGCGACCACGCGCCGCACCGCCAACGCGACGACGACTGCAACCGCCGTTGACGACGAAGGGGAGTTGACGCTCGTCACCGAAACGCCCGCCGTCTCGACGAACGGCAACGCGAACGGCAACGCGAACGGTGGCGCGAACGGCGGCGGTCATCACGCCGCGCCGGAAGTCGTCCTCAGTCGCACGTCCGCACACTTCAACGCGCCTGATCGTCAGGCGCACGTTTCAGCGTCCGCTGAGCACATCGATGCAGCCACGGTCGGGTCGGCACTCCCCGGCGGGCAGGCTTCGCGTGTTGCTGGGGCAACGGCGGACGCTGTCAGTTCGGCGCGCGCGTTGGAGTTTCCCACGCTGGAAATTTCCCACGCGCGCGTCGAACCACACCTCATCGCCATCACCGACCCGCGCTCGCCGCACGCCGAGCAGTATCGTGCGCTCCGCACGCGCATCCTGCACGCGGGCGAGAAGCGGCACATACAGGCCATCGTCGTCTCCAGCGCGGGCGTGATGGAGGGCAAGACCGTCACGGCCTTGAACCTCGCGTGGCTTCTGGCGCAGACCGACGGCGTGCGCGCGCTCCTGATTGACGGCGACTTGCGCAACCCCTGCGCCGCCGACTACCTCGGCATTGACGCGCCCGCCGGTCTCTCCGAAGTGCTCGCGGGCGAGACCACTCTCGCCGAGACGATCATCAAACTCGAACCCTCCGGGCTGCACCTGTTGCCGGGCGGCACGGTGCGCGACAACGTGGCCGAGATTCTCTCCGGCCCGAAGTTCAGCAAGCTGCTCGCCGAACTGCGCCGCATGTTCGACTACATCATCATCGACGCGCCGCCGCTCGGCATTTTCACCGACGCCACCGTGCTCATCGGCCGCGCCGACGGCGCGCTGATGGTCGTGCGCTCCGGCAAGACGCGCTACGCCGCGCTCGACCGCGTGCTCGAACCGCTCCCGCGCGAACGCCTGCTCGGCATCGTCCTCAACGGCGCGGACGACAACAAAGACGACAGCAGCAGCTATTACCAACGCCGCTACTATCGTAAAGAAACAGTGACGAGTGACAAGTGACGAGTGACGAGCAAAGACGAGCGAGTGATTTTTAAACTTGTCACTTGTCACTCGTCACTTGTCACTTCCGAAGGAGATTGAGTGAGTTCGACGCGCCGTTTCAACGCCCGC
>JAUZFQ010000232.1 GCA_030838445.1 Pyrinomonadaceae bacterium
AGGGACGCAAGCCTTCCTGGAAGAAAGCCTACGTCACGCTCAAAGAAGGCGAAAAGCCGCTCGATTACGGCGAAGCGATATAACAACAGTGACAAGTTGTAAGTGACGGGTGACAAGTTAGAACGAAGAACTTGTCTTTAGCTTGTCACTCGTCACTCGTCACCCGTCACTTAAAAGATTATGGGCATCAAGAAACTTACACCGACATCACCGGCGCGTCGCTACCAGACTTATTTGACGCGCGATGAGTTGACGAAGGGCGCGGAGCCTGAGAAGTCTTTGCTGGAGAAGAAGACGCGCATCTCCGGCCGCAACAACGACGGGCACATCACCGTGCGTCGTCGCGGCGGCGGCGCGAAGCGTTTCTACCGCATCATTGATTTCAAGCGCGACAAGACGGGCGTGCCCGGACGCGTGACGCAACTGGAATACGACCCGAACCGCTCGGCGCACATCGCGCTCATCACCTACCTCGACGGCGAAAAGCGCTACATCCTCGCGCCCGCCGGTCTCGAAGTGGGGAAGACGATCATGAGCGGCCCGGAGGCCGACATTCTGGCGGGCAACGCCCTGCCTTTGAAAAACATTCCGCTCGGCACGCAGATTCACAACATCGAACTGCGCCCCGGCAAAGGCGGCCAGATGGCGCGCTCGGCGGGTGCGTTCGCGCAACTCGTCGCCAAAGAGGGCGAGTACGCGCAACTGCGCATGCCTTCGGGTGAAGTGCGGCGCGTGCCCGTCGTGTGCATGGCGACGGTGGGACAGGTCGGCAACGTCGAACACGAGAACGTCTCGTTCGGCAAGGCCGGTCGTTCGCGCTGGAAGGGCATCCGCCCGCACGTGCGCGGCGTGGCGATGAACCCGGTGGATCACCCGCACGGCGGCGGCGAGGGCAAGACCTCCGGCGGCCGCCACCCGGTGACGCCGTGGGGACAACCGACGCGCGGCTACAAGACGCGTTCAAACAAGCGCACGCAGAAGATGATCGTGCGCGATAGAAGAGTCAAATAAAGTTTCAAGTTACAGGTTTCAGGTTTCAAGTTAAAGAAATTCAGACTTGAGACTTGGAACATGAAACTTGAAACTAATCGGAGCGAAACGTTATGGCACGTTCAGTTAAAAAAGGCCCGTTCATTGACGACTACTTGTTGAAGATGGTGGAGCGCATACGCGAGAGCGGCAGTCGGCCGCCCGCGATCAAAACCTGGTCGCGGCGTTCGACGATCTCGCCGGATTTCGTCGGCCTGACCTTCGCCGTGCATAACGGCAAACGCCACCTGCCCGTCTACGTGACGGAGAACATGGTCGGACACAAACTCGGCGAGTTCGCGCCGACGCGCACCTTCAAAGGCCATTCGGGAACGAAGGCCGAGAAGGGCGGAAAAGTAGCTAGATAGAACAGTGACAAGTGACCAGTGACGAGTGACAAGTTAAATCGAAGAACTTGTTTTTTGCTCGTCACTCGTCACTCGTCACTCGTCACTGAGGTTAAGCGATGGACGCAAGAGCGAGTGCAAAGTATCTGCGCGGGTCGCCGCAAAAGGCGCGACTCGTGGTTGACATGATTCGCGGCAAGAACGTCAACGAGGCGTTGGCCGTGTTGCAGTACACGAACAAGCGCGCGGCCGACGGCATCGAGAAGTGCGTGCGTTCGGCCGTGGCGAACGCCACCGAGGCGGCGGAGAAGGCGAACATCGCCGTTGACCCCGACGACTTGTGGATCAAAGCGGCGTTCATTGACATGGGGCCGACGAAGAATCGCCGCCGCATGCGCCCCGCGCCGCAGGGACGCGCCTATAAGGAGCGTCGCCACTTCCATCACGTGACCGTGCTCTTGTCGAGCGACGAGCAGGAAGCGGTGAAGGGCAAGGGTGCGACGTCAAAGGCGGGCAAGCCGCGGACGTCGAAGCCGGGCAAGAAGCTATTGGCCAAGTCCGGCGCGGCCGCGCCGAAGCCCGCTGCGACGAAACGCGCGGCGACGAAGCAGCCTGAGACGGCTGCGAGCGAGACACCGGCCGCGACCACGACGCCCGCGACTGAAACGGCAACCGAAGAATAGTTAAGTTTGAACGGAGAATAAATGGGTCAGAAAGTTCATCCATACGGCTTCCGCCTCGGCTATAACAAAGACTGGCACTCGCACTGGTTCGCGAAGAAACAGTACGGCGAGTTCCTCTTGGAAGACCTCAAGTTGAAGGCGACGCTCAAGGCGCGCTTTAACGGCGCGGGCGTCTCGCACGTTGACGTGGAGCGCGCGGCCAACCGCTTGAAGATCATCATCTACACCTCGCGCCCCGGCATCATCATCGGGCGCAAGGGCGCGGAGATTGACAAGCTCAAGGCCGACATCGCCTCGCGCACCGGCAGAGAAGTGCTCGTCTCGATTCAAGAGATTCACAAGCCGGAACTCAACGCGCAGTTGCAGGCCGAGAAGATCGCCGTGCAACTCGAAAAGCGCATCGCCTTCCGCCGCGCCATGCGCAAGACCGTGGAAGAGACGCTGCGCTTCGGCGGGCAGGGCATCAAGGTCAAGGTCGGCGGCCGCTTGAACGGCGCGGAGATCGCCCGCAGCGAGTGGTATTTGCAGGGGCGTCTGCCGCTGCACACTCTGCGCGCCGACATTGATTATGGCTTCGCCCGCGCGGAAACGACGTTCGGCGTGATCGGCGTCAAGGTCTGGATTTACCGCGGCGAGATTCTCGACCCGAAAGCGGCGATGGCGCGCGGCACGGCGACCGACCCGATCAACGAACCGCGCGGCGAACGCGGCGAACGTGAGCGTCGCCCGCGCACACGACGCGAGCGTGAGGGCGGCGACAATCGCGGCGACCGTGGTGATCGCGGACGCCCGCGCAGCGACAGGGGATAAGGACTGTCCGTTGTCAGTAGTCAGTTGTCCGTTGTTTGTGGTCGGGCAGCTTGTGCGCCGATGGTAAAATCTCAAGTCGGACTAGACGAAAACAACTGACGACGGACAACGGACAAGGGACAGTTGAGCGGAGCGAAACATCATGTTGATGCCGAAAAAAGTTAAGCACCGGAAGCAGATGCGCGGGCGCATGACGGGGACGGCCACGCGCGGCGCGGAGATCAGCTTCGGTGAGTACGGTCTGAAATGTCTGGAGCCGGCGTGGATCACGGATCGGCAGATCGAGGCGGCTCGTATCGCCATGACGCGCCACATCAAGCGCGGCGGCAAAATCTGGATTCGCATGTTCCCCGACAAGCCCGTCACGAAGAAGCCCGCGGAAACGCGCATGGGCAAGGGCAAGGGCGCGCCGGAATACTGGGTGGCCGTGGTCAAGCCGGGTCGCATCTTGTATGAGATCGAGGGTGTGGACGAGACGACGGCGCGCGAGGCCATGCGTCTGGCGGCGCAGAAGCTCCCGATCAAGACGAAGTTCGTCACCCGCGCCGATCAGGAAGGGGGCGCAGTTTAGTAGCCATGAAGAAACGCGAAGAGTTGGAAAAGTTGAACGGCATGTCGGACGAAGACTTGCGGGAAGAGGCGGCGCGCGTCAAAGAGTCGCTGTTCCGCTTGAACTTCAAGTTGGCGCTCGGCGAGATGGACGCGGTGAAGCGTCTGCGCCAGGAGAAGCGCACGCTGGCGCGCTTGCAGACCTTGATGACGCAGCGCCAGTTGGCGCAGCAGGCGACGACGCAAGGCAAATAGATTAGTAGATCGTAAACGGTTAAGGCCGGGTTTTCCGGTCGGCGATTCACGGTTGACGAGGATTTGTGATGGCAGAAGAAAATCAGGAACAGACGACGGGCGGCGGCGACGCGCCGAAGGAAGAGCGCGCGAGCGCGACCGACGACGTGCGCGCGGCGCAGTCCACCGACGCGGGCGAGACGCTCGCGCACGAGGTTGCGCCGAACGTTGACTCGCAGGCCGGGAACGCCGCGGGGACGGAAGCGGGCAAACGCGGCCGCCGCGCGGAGAAGGTCGGCATCGTCGCCTCGGACAAGATGGAGAAGACCATCGTCGTGCGCGTTGACCGTCTGATCAAGCACCCGAAGTATCGCCGCTACGTGCGCCGCACGTCGAAGTTCATGGCGCACGACGAGACGGGCGCGACCATCGGCGACAAGGTGCGCATCGTCGAGACGCGGCCGCTGTCGGCGCGTAAGCGTTGGCGCGTCGTCGAGATCGTGCAGAAGGCTGAGAAATAGTGACAAGTGATGAGTGACAAGTGACAAGCAGAGCAAGGTAAAGCAAACGTTTTAACTTGTCACCCGTCACTTCCAACTCGTCACTGCGAACGGAGTGAGACAATGGCAATTCAAATGCAGACATCGCTGGAGGTGGCGGACAACTCCGGCGCGCGGCGGGTCGAGATGATTATGAGCATCGGCGGTTCGACGGGGCGGCATGCCGTCCTCGGCGACAAGATCAAAGTGACCGTCAAAGAGGCTTCGCCCGACGGCGCGGTCAAAAAGGGCACGGTGCATAACGCCGTCATCGTGCGCACGCGCAAAGAGGTGCGCCGCAAGGACGGCACGTACATCCGCTTCGACCAGAACGCGGCGGTGCTCATCAAAGACGACAACACGCCCATCGGCACGCGCGTCTTCGGCCCCGTCGCACGCGAACTGCGCGACCTCAATTTTATGAAGATCGTTTCGCTCGCGCCGGAGGTGATTTAAGACCATGGTTGGAACAAGGAAGCGCACCAAAATCAAGAAGGGCGACATCGTGCAGGTGATCGCGGGTCGCGGTTGGGCGACGTACAAGGGCGGCGCGCGGACTCCGATCCGCGGCCGTGTGCTCGAAGTCTCCCCGGCGAACGGCAAAGTCAAAGTCGAAGGCGCGGGGATGGTCAAGAAGCACCAGAAGGCCAACCCGCAGAACAACCGCGGCGGCGGCATCATCGAGAAGGAATCGTGGATTGACATCTCGAACGTCCAGTTGATTGACCCCGAATCGGGCAAGCCGACGCGCGTGCGCGCGGGCGAGTCGAGCGAGGGCGTCCGGCAGCGCATCGCCACGAAGAGCGGGCGCGTCGTCGAGAAGTAGTTTGCCGAAGTGAGCTAGGGATACGTTGAGGAGTCTGGAAACGCCGGTCACGCGGGCGAGACCCAGACGCGAGAGGTGGAAGACAATGACTGCAAGACTGAAAGAGCGTTACCAGAAAGAGATCGCGCCCGCGCTCGCCAAGGAGTTCAACATCAAGAACCCGATGGCGACGCCGCGGCTCGAAAAGATCGTCATCAATATGGGACTCGGAGAGGCCATCGGCAACTCCAAGATCATTGACACGGCGGCGGACGAACTGTCGTCCATCGCGGGGCAGAAGCCCGTCACGACGAAGGCCAAGAAGTCCATCGCGTCGTTCAAACTGCGCGAGGGCATGGCCATCGGCTCGATGGTCACGCTGCGCGGCGACCGCATGTACGAGTTCTTAGACCGCTTCGTCTCGGTCGCCCTGCCGCGCGTGCGCGACTTCCGCGGCGTCTCGCCGAAGGCGTTCGACGGGCGCGGCAACTACACGCTCGGCATCCGCGACCAGTTGATCTTCCCCGAAATTGATTTCAACAAAGTGGACAAGACGCGCGGGATGGACATCTCAATCGTCACCACCGCGAAAAACGACGAGCAGGCGCGCGCGCTTCTCAAAGCGCTCGGCATGCCGTTCAGGCAGTAAGCGAATCCCTAACTGAGAAAGATTCATGGCTAAGAAATCGTTAATCGCGAAGGCGAACCGGACACCGAAATTTTCCTCGCGCGCTTA
>JAUZFQ010000276.1 GCA_030838445.1 Pyrinomonadaceae bacterium
GAGCATGTGCGCCTCCGGCACTTTCTCGAAATCGGCGAGCCGGAACTTGTAACCGGCGACCGCGCGGCCGACCGGCGCGCCCGACGGCAACTCCTGCGCGAAGGCGAAGGCGCGGCTGCGCTCGCCCTGCGCCGTCGTCACGTTCAGGATCGCGGCCGGGTTGTTGTAGTCGCCGGACTGCGTCCCGACCTGACTGCCCTGCATCTGGAAGTCGGGCTGGAAGTCAACGTACTCGATCTTCGTCCCGTCGGGCAGCGTGGCCGAGCCGTCGCGCGCGACCGCCACGTCCTGCGGCGCGCCGCCCGCCTCCGGCGTCAGGCGCAGCGTGATGTTGCGCGCGTGGCCGACGTTCATGAAGCTGGCCTGAAAGAAACGATAGCCGCGGTAGTCGTAGGGGCGATTCATGTGGACGAGCGCGTCGTGCTCGCCCGTCTCGTCTTTGATCTTGATGCGCGTCATCCAGTCAATCGTGTTGTCGGCCGTGATCGGGCCTTCCTTGCGGATCAACTTCTGCTGGATGTCGGTGCAGGTCACTTCAAACGGCAGGGTGGCCGTTGACTTGTCGAGCCGGAAGGTGCTCGCGTCCTCGATCTTGAAGACCGTCTCGGACATGTCCTTGGCCGACGCGCCGGGCTTCAACCACATCGAGCCGGTGCGCCCGAACTGCGCCGTCATGAAGCCGCCGAAAAAGATCGTCAGCAGCGCGACGTGGACGGCGTACGCGCCGAGGCGATTCCACGTCCCGCGTTGCGCGAGGATGAAAGTGCGCGCGCCCTTCTCGGTGACGATGGGCTTGAAGCCGTTTTTGCGCGAAGCCTCGGCGATGCGCGTGACGAGCGCGGCGCGCGAGTCGGCGCGCATCTCCACCGTGCTCGTGACGGGCTGCTTGCGCAGCCACGCGGCGACGACTTCGAGTTTCGGCCGGACGACGTACTGCCACGCGCCGGGAAACCTTTCAATCGAAGCGAGCACGATGTTCAAAGAGAGCACGAGCAGCAGCGCGTTGAAATACCACGCGTGGTAAATGTCGAAAAAGCCGAGCACGCCGCCGAGCAGTTTTTGCGAAGGGGTCAGCGCGGCGAAATACTTGTCGAAGCCGTCCACGCTCGTCTGCATGATGAGCATGCCGATCATGCTGGCCGCGGCGAGCAGGACGAGCAGCGTGACGCCGAAGCGCACGGAACTTAACAGATTGAGTAAACGCGTGATGACGGAGGGGGTTGACCGGGCGGCGGGGGCAATCCGGTTGACACCTATCTCGCTTTTGGATTCTTCTATGGCAGACATTTGTTTATGAATTTCAGCAATCGTACTGAAGGAGAAACTTCGTTGAAATCAGGCGCGCCTGCGGGTCAGAGTCGCGCGCGTTCGCGTACGTGTGGAGGCCATCATAGCCGATCACTGTCGCATCATCAACCAATCGCCTCCACGTTTTTTCCACGCCCCGCAACAACGGCCATGCAGCGCGTTTTCGGCGTCGCTAACCTATCGTGTATGATGCGACAAACGGGCGGCACGCTCAGTAGAACGCACGCGCGCCGCTACCGATTGCTCCCGGTTCGCTGTAATTCGCTTTAACTTGTGATCTTCTCGATGCCCCTGATTCATTTCTCCGAAAGGCTGCGACCTTTTTTAAATCGTCTATGAACAAAAACATTCTCCTGTGCGTCATCGGTCTCACGCTCGGCTTCGGCGCGGGTTTTTTCATCGCCAATAAAGTGACGGGCGGCGCTCCGGCCGCGCCCGCCGCCGCCGCGAACGCGACGAGCGCGTCGCCGGATTCCGCCCCGCCGCTCGACCCGACACAGGCGGGCGCGCCGCTCCCGCCCGGCCACCCCGACGTCAACAGCGCGGCGGCGGCCGCCAACTCCAACCCGAACGGCGTCGCCGCGACCGACCCGGACGCGCAGGCCGCGATGGAGGCCGCCGACAGCAAGCCGAAAGATTTCGACTTGCAAATGAACGCCGCCGCCACCTTTTACAAACTCAAAGCCTTCGACAAGGCCGCGCTCTATCTGCAACGCGCCGTTGACTTGAAGCCGAAAGATTTCGACGCCCTCTCCGCAATGGGCAACACGAAATACGACGCGGGCGACTTCGCCGCCGCCGCCACGTTTTACGAGCGCGCCCTCGCCGTCCAGCCACAGAACGCGGAGGTGCAGACCGACCTCGGCAACACCTACTTCCAACGCCAGCCGCCCGACTTTCGCCGCGCCATCGAAGAGTATCGCAAGACTTTGAAGCTCAACCCGCGCCACGAGAAGGCGCTGCAAAACATCGCCGCCGCCGCGCTCCAACTCGGCGACAAGGCGGCCGCACGCGAAGCCGTCGAGCAACTCGCCGCCGTCAACCCCAACAATCAATACCTCGAAGGTCTGCGCTCGAACCTCGACTCCCAGCCGTAGGGAAACGTTAGTCGAACTCGCGTTAGGCGCAAAAAAGCAGTTGGATAAGGGTGATTTAGAAACCTCTCAGAGCAAGCATATGCGGTAGCTACAATTAAATTCTTTATTGACAAGGAAGAGACAAGGGCATAGGATGCCGGGGCTTAAACAGGATAGATTCTTGTCTGAGCATACAAGGTAGCAAGAACCTACGTCTCACCTCCATGGAAGAACCTACATCTCACCTCCATGGGTACAGGTCGAACCCTAACTTTAGCCAGAGCTTGTCTCTGAAAGGAACATGAAATGAGTGCAATAAACCCCTCTCCCAGTGCTACCGCGGCCAGAATAACTGCGGCTGAGGCCACAACCGAAGCAGTTTGGGCAACCTGTACAATCAAGTATACCGGGCCAATCACAGATGGCACGACCTACGTTTACTTAATTGACACCAACAACAAGTTTGAGGGCTGGTACTGGACAAAATCCATAGCCGAACAAGTACTCCAAGCCTCACTAGTAGCCACGCAAAGCAAACTCAATGTTTTAGTTAAACTGCCTAGCACTGTGGTTAACAGTGAAATATTGTGTTTCCATGTGCAGAGTTCGTGAGGAAGTAAATCCTCAAAAGGCCAAGCAGAATGCGCCAATAGAAGACAGAAAGTAGTGAAGGCACCTAGCATTGCGCTACGCTTATATTGTCTCCGAGACAATGCCAAGCTGTAGCGCAATGCTATTTTAGTATTACCTGCTTACAAGAGCTTTTGCCAAGTTTAGATTGTGTGCTTCACGCGGGCGGCGGCTGAAGCGGAGCGTTCGAGAAAACTTTCCGCGCGGAACAAACATGCGAAACGCCCGCCGTCTCTGCGCGCGGGCGTTTCGCATGTTTGGCCGTCGCTTCCCTTCCTAGAGGTTCGGGCTGCGCGGGAATTTAACGAACGGGAGACGCGTGCCGCGTATGACGAGTTGGTCGGCGCGAATCTCTGCGGGCGAAGTGTAGCCCCGACTTCCGGCGGCGGCGATGATGTCGTCTTGGTCAATGCCGTCGCCGCTGATGCCGACCGCGCCGACGAGTTCGCCGTTCTTGTAGAGCGGCACGCTGCCCGCGAAAATCTGGATGCCGTTCGGGGCGTTCGGGATCGAAGTGCAGGGCAGGTTCGGCACACCGGCCAGCGTCTGTTCAATATTACGCTTGACGAGATCGAGTTGGAGGCCGACGTTGAAGATGCTCCACTGGCCGATGCCGGTGCTGAACGGGCCGGGAGGTTCTCCGTTGAGGCCGTCCGGGAAGAACGGGCGGTGGAGGAAGCCGACCGCGCGGTCGCTGAACGCCGTCGAGCCGTCCAAACGCACGCCGTCCGCGTTGGCGCGATCCACGTACGCGCCCATCCCCGCGCCGCGCAAGAGCGTCCCTGCGTTCGCGCGCGAGAAGAGTGCGGCGGTGCGCGCCTTCTGCGCGGAGACGTCGAAGCCGAAGACGGGCGCGTCGGTCGTGCGGAAGATGCCGAGCACGCGTCCCTCCGTATCAACGACGGTGATCGAGACGCGCGCGGGGCTGCCGAGCGGTTGCCGGATGGCGGCGCGCGTGCCGTCGGCTTGAATTGCCGCTTGCGTCAGAATCGTCGTCACGTCGGCGGCGGTCAGGGCGTTCGACGAACCGGAGACGCTGCCGGTGAACGGGAAGAAGCGCAGGTCAACCGCGCCGTCCACGGGGCCGAGCCTGAGCGGGACGAAGGCCGAAGGCTGCGCGCCGCGGATCGGGAAACCGGGGTCAACCGCGCCGGGCAGACTCGCGAACGGGATCGTCGGGGGGCGCGGCGCGTCGTTGTCCGTCACGTTGACGTAAGGCAGGCGCACGCCGTCCACGAGAATGTTGTCGCCGCGGATCAGCGCGGGCGGCTCGTAGCCGCGCCCGGCCGCGACGGCGATCACTTCCTCGAACGGTTTGTCGAAATCCGCGGGGATGCGGTCAACCGTGTATGCGCCGTCGCCCTCGATGCCGACCGCGCCGACGTGGATGCCGTTCTTGTAGAGCGGCACTGCGCCGGGGTCGGCCGAGAGGCCGAACGGCAGACCGGGCATCTTGATGTCGGAGCAAGGGAGTTGCGAGAACTGCACGCCGTAGAGCGGGCCGCCGGGGCGGAAGTCGACGCCGGGCGGAATGTGTTCCTGAATGATGAACCCGGCCGTGCGCGGCGTGAAGGCGTTGCCCTGCGTGCTGAAGAAGGCGGCCGTGCCCGCTTTGGTGATCGCGGCGCGCTGGACGGGCTTCAACGCGGGGACGAGATTCGTCCCTTCCAGACCGACTGCGACCAGCCCCGTCGCAGGGTCGTTCGGTTCTTGATTGAAACCGGAGTTGCCGCGAAACTGCGTGCGGTCGGGCGCGCCCGTCATCTTGAAGACGCCGAGCACGTTTCCTTCCTTGTCCGTCACAGCGACGGTCACGGGGCGGTTGATGGCGACGGCGGCGGAGACGGCCTGCGCGATGACGGTCTGCACGTCGCTCGTCGCAAGCGTGCCCGCCGTGACGGGGTTGGTGTTGGGCGTCGGGGCGGTGGCGGGCGGCGCGGCGGTCGGGACTGCGCCCGCGTCGTCGGGCAAGCCGCCGCCGATGTGGCCGATGCCGAGACGCACGCGGTTGCTCGCGACGTTGCCGTAGCGCACGCGCACCAGCACGTCGCCGAGGTCGCCCATCTCTTCGTGCAGTCGCACCGTCACCGAATGCATCCACTCCTGACCGGGCACGACGGCGACGCTCTCGACGGCGAGCGGGTAGACGCGCCGCGCGCCGTCTTCGGCGTCGGCCGTGAGGGCAGAAGCCTCCACGCCGCGTTCGAGATTGAGGACGAAGAGTTGGACGCGCGTGCGCTTGTCCGCGCCGATGGAGTGGCGCGCGTCGCGCGTGAACGGCTCGCCGAGTCGCGTGACGGATTCGACGGCGACGGCGCGCGTCGAGTTGGCTTCGCTGATGAGCACGGGGCGCGTCGCCTGCGCGCGCGAAACTTCGTTCGGTTGATACAGGAGCGCGAAGGCGCACAGGGCGAAGCAAGCGGGGAGTAGCAATAAGCGTCGGGCTGACGTGAAGTGATGTTTAGACATAGGAGCAGGCCACGGAAAAATTGCCATCTGGCGATATTGTGTAGAGACCGGCGACGCGCTGCTGGGCGGCGTTGGGATATTAACCGGAGCGGCTACAATTTATCATTAAACTTTGTTCCGTCAAGTTGAATTTATTAACGACGCGCGCGGCCGCAATTTTCGCGCGCAATTTCGGCCGGTTGCATTCGCGCGAGAAAAATTCCGTTGCCAGTCGGCGGCGACTGTGCTAAAAAAACAGCCCAACGCGTTTTTGAATCGAACTTCAGCGGCGTCGCAAATACCAGCGGTCAGTTTTCCGTCATTCACGACTTTTTCACTTTGCACTACACGCAGGAGATCGCCCCCGCGACCTCCGTATTTTATTAACGGCCTCATGTTCCCTACCCCAACACACACGCGCACTCTCGCGAGACTGCTCCTCGTCGTCTCATTGCTTTCCGTCTTCCCGCCCGCCGCCTTCGCCCAACAGCACGGGCGCATCAAGGGCGTCGTGCGCAGCGAGGCGAAGACGCCCATCGCCGGGGCGACCGTGATGGCGATCAATCAAGTCACGAGCAACCGCTCGACGACGCGCACGGCCTCCGACGGCAGTTTCTCTTTCAAACTTCGCGCGGGCGCATATCGCATCCTCGTTGATGCGCCGGGCGCGGTGCGCTTCGACACAGAGAACTACATCGTCGAACCCGGCAAGGAGAATCCGGTCGAAGTTGTAGTGAAGGCGTTGAAGGAAGGCGCGAAGAAGACCGACGCGTTCGTTGACCCGACGGCCAACGAGCGCCCCGCCGGTTACGCCGGGGGCGGCAACATCGAATCGCGCCCGCCCTCCTTGCCCGACCGCGCCGAGATACGCGACCGCTGGCGCGTCAACTTCCCCGAATACGACCGCTACGGCGACAAGGGCGCGCGCGGCCGCGACATCCCGTTCAAGCGCGGCAAGTGGTACGACCCTTACAACCAGAATCTCTTGAAGGGCGACTTCCCCATCTTCGGCCAGAGCGTCTTCATGATCCTGTCGGGCGTGGACACGACTACGGTCGAACTCAACCGCACGCCGAAGCCGACCGACGTGAGCAGCGCGCGCCCCGGCAGCGCGGAGTTTTTCGGGCGGCCGGAAACTTTCATCACCAACCACGTCATCCAGTTTTCGTTCGAGATGTTCAGCGGCTCGACCACCTTCAAGCCGCGCAACTGGGCGATCAAAATCTCGCCCACCATCAGCCTGCCCAACTACGTCAACGCGCGCGAGCGCGGCGTCATCAACATTGACCCGCGACGCGGCACGAACCGCACCGACACGCACGTCTCGCTCGAAGAGGCTTTCGCCGAAGTGAAACTCGAAGACGTGAACGCGAACTTCGATTTCGTCTCCGTGCGCGCGGGCATCCAGCCCTTCGTCTCGGACTTCCGCGGCTTCGTCTATTCCGACAACAACCTCGGCGCGCGTCTCTTCGGCGGCTTCGCCAACAACCAGTACCAGTTCAACGCCGTCTATTTTTCCCAACTTGAGAAGGACACCAACAGCGGCCTCAACCGCTTCGACACGCGCCACCAAAACGTCTATATCGCCAACGTCTACCGGCAAGACTTCCTACGCAAAGGCTACACGGCGCAGGTCAGTTTCCTCTTCAACGACGACCGCCCCTCGCGCAAGTTCGACCGCAACGGTTTTCAGGTGCGCCCCGCGCTCGTCGGCGACGTGCGACCGCACAGCGTCAAGGTCGGCTACTTCGGCTTCTCCGGCGACGGCCACCTCGGCGACGGACTGCTCGGCCGCTTCAACCTCTCGCACGCCTACTACCTCGCGCTCGGCCGCGACTCGCACAACCCTATCGCCGGTCGCCCCACGAACATCCGCAGCCAGATGGCCGCGCTCGAACTGAGCTACGACAAAGATTTCGTGCGCTTCAAAACGTCGGCCTTCTTCGCGCAGGGCGATAAGAACCCGACCGACTCGCAGGCCAGCGGCTTCGATGCCATTTTCGACGACCCGAACTTCGCGGGCGGGCAGTTCTCTTTCTGGAATCGTCAGGGCATCCGTCTGACGCAGACGGGCGTCTCGCTCGTCGAGCCGAACAGTCTATTGCCGTCTTTGCGTAGCAGCAAGACGCAGGGGCAGGCCAACTTCGTCAACCCCGGCATCTTCATCTACAACGCGGGCGCGGACGTTGAAATCACGCAGCGCATCAAAGCCATCTTCAACGCCAACTTCCTGCGCTTCCACCACACCGAGCCGCTCAAGCAGGTCTTGTTCCAGCCCAACATCCGCCACGGCATCGGACAGGACTACAGCCTCGGCGTCGCCTACCGCCCGCTGCTCATCAACAACATCACGATGACCTTCGGCGCGTCCACCTTCGTACCGGGGCGCGGCTTCCGCGACATCTACACGGACGCGACACGCAACTGTCCGCCCAACGTGGCCGACTATTGCACGCCCGACCGGACGATCATCGATCCGAGCAAGCCTCTGTTCTCGCTGTTCGGGCAGTTGAAGTTCATTTTCTAAGATTCACATATTTAATAGACAGTCATCGTCAGACGGAGAGTCTAGAATGCAAGGTGTCGGTAAAGCTGATCGCGTCAAGCTGGTCATCTTCCTGCTGTTCGTCGCCGTCCTCGGCACAACCCTGCTCGCGGGCTGGTCGCGCTCGTCCGCCCAACAGGCAGGCGGCGCGGAGCAACTCGCCCGCGCGAACGCGAACGATAAATCCACGTCGGACGCCCGAAAGTCGAACTCCGCCGCCCCTCTTGTCGCCCCCGCGCGGACGCACAACAACTCCGCATCGCCCGTCTCCCAACAAGCGGCCGCTGTAGCGGAGGCGACCGAAGGCTGCGCCACCTGTCACAACAACAGCGAGCCGATGCACGTCACGTCGAGCGGGAAGTTGGAGGCGGGCGGCAAAGACGGGGTGGGTCTGACCTGCACCAAGTGCCACGGCGGCAACCCCGTCGGCAAGACCGCCGAAGAGGCGCACGTGCGCCCGCGCAACCCCAACTTCTGGAAGGTCGGCGGCAAGTCTTCGAGCGCGAACCCGGAGCGCACGAACGCCCTCCTCAACCGCGAGAGTTGGGAGTTCGTTCGTTTCATCAACCCGGCCGATTTGCGCGTCGCGCAGAAGACGTGTGGCGAGTGTCACACGGCGGAAGTCGAGGCCAACGACAACAGCATGATGCGCCACGGCGCGATGCTCTGGGGCGCGGCGCTCTACAACAACGGCGGCTTCCCACTCAAAGACGCGCGCTTCGGCGAAGCTTATACGGAAGAGACCGGCGCGCCGATGCGTCTCATCCAAGTGCCGCTGCCGACGCGCGAACAACAACTTCTCAAAGGCTGGCTGCCCTTGATCGATCCGCTCCCGCGCTGGGAGATTTCGCAGCCGGGCAACTTGCTGCGCGTCTTCGAGCGCGGCGGTAGGCGTCGTCTCGAAGTGGGCAACCCGGATCGCGACGAAGACCCCGGCAAGCCCGACAAGGGCTTGAGCGCGCGCGGCCTCGGCACGCAGCAGCGCACCGACCCGGTCTACCTCGGCATCCAGAAGACGCGCCTGCTCGACCCGACGCTCAACCACTTCGGCACAAACGATCACCCCGGCGATTACCGTTCGTCCGGCTGCACGGCCTGCCACGTCATCTACGCCAACGACCGCAGCCCGGTCAACTCCGGCCACTACTCCAAGTACGGCAACCTCGGCACGACCGATACCGCCGATACGAACATCCCGCGCAACGAACCCGGCCACCCGATCAAGCACCAGTTCACCAACGCCATCCCGACCTCGCAGTGCATGACCTGTCATATGCATCCGGGGACGAACATGGTCGCCACCTACACGGGCTACACGTGGTGGGACAACGAGACGGACGGCGACAAGATGTACCCGGCCACGCAGGTCACGCCGTCGCAGGACGAGGAGCAGGAGAAGTTCGACCGCAACCCCGAAGGCGCGCAGGTGCGCGGCCTCTGGTCTATGCGTAAGTGGAAGGATCGCGCCTCGCCCGAAGACTTCATCGTCAAGACCGGCGAACCCGGCGGCGAGTTCGGCAAGCAACTCCGGCAGACGGTCTTTGCAGACTACCACGGCCACGGCTGGCTCTACCGCGCCGTCTTCAAACGCGACCGCGCGGGCAACATGCTCGACAGCGCGAACCAACCGGTCAAAGACGTCACCCAGCAAAAGCTGGCCGCCGCGGTCGCCTTTAAGGGCGACGACGAGCCGGGCGCGGGTCAGCCAGTCCACCTCAAGGACATCCACCTTGAGAAGGGCATGCACTGCGCCGACTGCCACTTCCGTCAAGACACGCACGGCACGGGCATCCTCTACAACGAGCCGCGCGCCGCCATCGAGATCGGCTGCACCGATTGCCACGGCACGATCCGCGAGCGCGCCAAACTCCTGACTACCGGCCCCGCCGCCGGGCAAGCCATCGAAGGCGGACTACTCGTTGATAAAGACAAGGGTCGCAATTTGCGCGCGCCCCGCAGCGGCAACAAAGACATCTCCAAGAACCTCTACGTGCGCGACGAGTCGGGCGGCAAGATTCCGCTGTTTGAACTCGCGCCCCCCGCCGGTCTGAAGAAGAAACGCAAAACCGCCGACGGGCGGGAGGAGGAAGTGACCCTCAAGGCTGGCGACATCGTGCAGAACTCCATCGTCGAGCCGGGCAAGTGGTGGCGCGTCAAGCAGACGATTGACACGATTGACCCTTCCAAAATCGAGGACTACAACGAACTCTCGCGCTACTCAAAGACCGTCCGCAGGGACAATCAGACGTG
>JAUZFQ010000278.1 GCA_030838445.1 Pyrinomonadaceae bacterium
TATAAGCATTTTTGGTCTTTTGTAATCCGCTAGGAAGGGCGCCGCGCGAACTTTTGCTGTTCGCGCGGCGCGCTCTGTAACGGGATTCGATGGCGCATCAGGCGACGGCGGCTTTTTCTTCGGGCCTCCAGCGCAGGACGGGCTTGCGGGCGGCGGCGGCTTCGTCGAGACGGCCGATGCGGGTGGTGTGCGGCGCGCCCGTCACGAGGTCGGGCGTCTCCTCGGCTTCGCGTGCGATGGCGCGCATGGCTTCGACGAACTGTTGTATCTCCTGTCGGCCGACGGATTCGGTCGGCTCGATGAGCATCGCGCCCTGCACGATGAGCGGGAAGTAGATGGTCATCGGGTGGAAGCCGTAGTCAATGAGCCGCTTGGCGATGTCTAGCGTGTGGACGCCCTTGCGCGACTGTCGCTTGTCTGTAAAGACGACTTCGTGCATGGGCGCGGCGGCGAAGGGCTTGTCGTAGTCTGCGGCCAACCCGTGCGCGACGACGCGCGCGTTCAGGACGGCGGCCTCGGTTGCTTCGCGCAGCCCGTCAGCGCCGTGCGTCTCGATGTAGGAGAGCGCGCGCACGGCCATGCCGAAGTTGCCGTAGAAGGCTTTGACGCGACCGATGGATTTCGGATAGTTGAAGTCGAGACTGAAACGCGTCTGGCCGTCGTCGGCGTTCGACGCGACGACGCGCGGGACGGGCAGGTAAGGTTCGAGTTCCTTCGTGCAGCAGCAGGGGCCGGAGCCGGGGCCGCCACCGCCGTGCGGGGTGGAGAACGTCTTGTGTAGGTTCAGGTGGATCACGTCCACGCCCATGTCGCCGGGGCGCGCCCATCCGACGAGCGCGTTCATGTTCGCGCCGTCCATGTAGACGAGGCCGCCCGCGTCGTGGACGATCCGGCAAATCTCTTTGATGCTGCGCTCGAAGAGACCGACCGTGTTCGGGTTGGTCAACATCAGCCCGGCCACGTCGCCCGCCGCGCACAGTTCGCGCAAGGCGTCGAGGTCGGTCTGGCCTTCGGGCGTCGAGCGCACGGTCTTCACGGTGAAGCCGGAGAGGTGCGCGGAGGCGGGGTTCGTGCCGTGCGCCGAGTCGGGGATGAGCATGACGTGGCGGCGCGGGCGGTCGCCCTCGCCCACGCCGTCGCGCGCGTCGAGGAAGGCGCGGATGAGCATGACGCCGGTCATCTCGCCGTGCGCGCCCGCCGCCGGTTGCAGGGAGACGGCGGCGAGGCCGGTGATCTCGGAGAGGTGTTGTTGGAGTTCGTGCAGCAGTTGGAGCGCGCCCTGCGAATCTTCTTCGGAAGCGAGCGGGTGGAGATTGGCGAAGCCCTTGATGCGCGCGACGCGTTCGTTGAGGCGCGAGTTGTACTTCATCGTGCAAGAGCCGAGCGGGTACATGCCGAGGTCAATGTTGTAGTTCCACGTCGAGATGCGCGTGAAGTGGCGCACCACGTCAACCTCGGAGACTTCGGGCACGCCTTCGAGATCGTCCGTGCGGCGAAACTCGGCGGGCAACAGTTCGTCTATCGGCGTCTCGTCAACGTCGAGCGCGGGCAGCATGTAGCCTTTGCGACCCGTCTGCGAGCGTTCAAAAATCAACGACTCGTTCTGCGTGATGTGCGGCGTAGCTTTCATAGTCATGGGTTTCAAGTTTCAGGTTTCAGGTTTCAGGTCTGAAGTTTTCCAGTTCTTTAACTTGAAACTTGAAACCTGAAACTTGAAACTTATGTTAGTTCCGAGAATCCGGCGACGAGCGCGTCTATTTCGGCGCGGGGGTTGGTTTCGGTGACGCAGACGAGAATGTCGTTCGGGCGTTCGGGAAAGTAGCGCGAGAGGGCGAGGCCGCCGGTGATGTTGCGTTCGGAGGCCAGCCGCCGGAGCAGTCCCGTCGCCTCGACGGGCGCGCGGACGACGAACTCGTTGAAGCGCGGAGTCTGAGAGTAGGGAAGCGAGAAGCCTTCGATCTCCGAGATGCGGCGCGCGGCGTAAGCGGCCTTCTGCGCGCACTGCATGGCGACTTCTTGCAGGCCGCGCCGTCCGAGCGTCTCCAGGTAGATCGTCGCCATCAACGCGATCAAGCCTTCGTTGGTGCAGATGTTGGAGGTGGCCTTCTCGCGGCGGATGTGCTGCTCGCGCGTGGCGAGCGTCAGGACGAAACCGCGTCGGCCTTCCTTGTCGGCGGCGACGCCGACGAGACGGCCGGGCAACTGCCGCGCGTACTTCTCGCGCGTGGCGAAGAGTCCGAGGTAAGGGCCGCCATAGCTCAAGGGCACGCCGAACGACTGGCCTTCGGCCACCACGATGTCCGCGCCCGCCGCGCCCGGCTCGCGCAGGAGTCCGAGCGAGATGCTTTCCGTGACGCAGACGACGAGGAGCGCGCCCGCTTTGTGTGCGCGCTCGGCGAGCGTCTGTAAATCTTCGACGCAGCCGAAGAAGTTCGGCGACTGCACGATGATGGCCGCGGTCTGGTCGTCGAGTTCGCCAAGCGCGTCGAAGTTGGTCGTGCCCGTCGTCTCGTCGAAGTCGGCGCGGACGAGATCGATCCCGGCGTGCGCAACGTAGGTTTCGGCGACGTGCAAGTATTCGGGATGGAGCGCGCCGGAGACGACCACCTTGCGGCGGCGCGTGACGCGTTCGGCCATCAGGACGGCCTCGGCCACGGAGGTCGAACCGTCGTACATCGAAGCGTTCGCCACGTCCATGCCGGTCAACTGGCAGACGAGCGTCTGGAACTCGAAGATGGCTTGCAGCGTGCCTTGCGAGATTTCCGGCTGGTAGGGCGTGTAGGCCGTGAAGAACTCGGAGCGCGAGATCAGACTGTCAACGATGGTCGGTTGATAGTGCGAGTACGCGCCCGCGCCGAGGAAGTTCGGGCGGTGCGCCGCGGCGTTTTTGGCGGCGAGCGACTCGAAGCGCGCGAGCAGTTCGGGTTCAGAGAGCGCGTCCGGCGTGTCGAGCAGATGGCGCAGCAGTATGTCAGCCGGGATGGTGTCGAAGAGTTCTTCCGGCGCGTTCAGACCGACGGAGCGCAGCATCTCGGCGCGCTCCTCCGGCGAGTTGGGAATGTAACGCAAATTCTCTTACTCCGTGATTTTCTTGGTGTAGTCTTCGTACTCGACGGCGTTCATCAGCTTGTCCACTTCGCCCGCGTCTTTCAGGCGCACGCGGAGCATCCACGCCGCGCCGTAAGGGTCTTTGTTGACCTGCTCCGGGTCGTCGTTGAGCGTCTCGTTCACTTCCGTGATCTCGCCGGAGACGGGGATGTAAAGATCGTTGGCCGCCTTGACCGACTCGACCTGACCGAACACCGCGCCCGCCTCGATGCTGTCGCCCACGCGCGGCAACTCTACATACACGATGTCGCCCAACTGGTTCTGCGCGTGATCCGTGATGCCGACCGTGCCGGTGTCGCCCTCGACCCTCACCCACTCGTGATCCTTACTGTAGTGTAAATCGTCCGGGATGTTTGCCATGATGCTCCTTAAAAGACTGTCCGTTGTTCTTTGTCAGTTGTTCAATCCGACCTTTAGCGATTCATTCCGTTCAGCACATGCAACGGACAACTGACTACTGACTTGCCTTGCGTTCGCGTTTATAAAAAGGCACAGGGACGATGCGCGCGGCGACGGGACGGTCGCGCACGACGACGTGAATTTCCAGTCCCTCGGTCGCGTGTGCGGCGGGCACGTAGGCCAGCCCGATGTTCTTCTTCAAATAGGGCGCGGGGCTGCCCGACGTGACGCGGCCAACCTTCTCGCCGTTGATTAAAACGTCGTAGCCGTCGCGCGCGATGCCGCGCTCCGTCACCTCGAAGCCGACGAGTTTCTGCTGGACGCCTTCGGCCTTCTGTTGCGCGAGGCGTTCGCGCCCGTTGAAGTCGCCTTTGTTCAGTTTGCAAATCCAGCCGAGGTTGGCTTCGTAGAGCGTCGTCGTCTCGTCAATTTCGTGGCCGTAGAGAGCCATCGCGGATTCGAGCCGGAGGGTGTTGCGCGCGGCAAGGCCACAGGGCAGGATGCCTTCGGGCGTGCCGTGCCCGCCCGCTCCGAGCAGCCGATCCCAGAGTTGCTCGGCCTTGTCGGGCGCGGCGTAGACCTCGAAGCCGTCCTCGCCCGTGTAACCCGTGCGCGAGATGATCGCGGGCACGCCGTCAACCGTGCCCTCGCGGAAGTGGTAATACTTGATCTCGGCGAGCGGCGTCTCGGTGAGCGTTTGCAGGATGCCGAGCGCGTCCGGCCCCTGCACGGCGATCTGGCAGAAGTCGGCGCTGCGATTCGTGAGCGTCAACGTCTCGTCGCCGCGGTGCGCGTTGATCCAGTCCCAGTCCTTCTCGGTGGTCGAGGCGTTGACGACGAGCAGCAGGTGATCTTCGGCGAAGCGGTAGACGAGCAGGTCGTCAACGACCGTGCCTTCGGGCGTGGTGAGCGCGGAGTATTGCGCTTGGCCGTCAACGAGTTTGGTCGCGTCGTTCGAGCAGAGGCGGTTGACGAAGGCGATGGCATCAGAGCCGCGCACCTCGATCTCGCCCATGTGCGACACGTCGAAGAGGCCGGAGTGGAGGCGCGTGCGCAGGTGTTCCTCGACCGTCCCGGCGGGGTATTGGACGGGCATGTCCCAGCCGCCGAAATCAACCATCCGCCCGCCCAGACGGCGGTGCGCGGCGTTGAGCGGCGTCTGCTTGAGTGGTGTCGGCGCAGTAGTCAAGCGACTCTCCTGACTCTCTCGTTGAGATGGGTGGAACGCTGAAAATGATTGATGTTTACGAAGGAGAAAACCTAACATGCCGCGCCCGGTGCGTCAAGCAAGTCACCCGCGGAGACTAAGAGATAAACTCAAAGTCGTCAGTAGTCCGTGGTCAGTAGTCCGTGGTCAGTAGTCCGTAGTCCGTTGTTCAATCCTGACTTTAGCGACTCGTGTGATGACCACATGCAACTGACAACGGACAACTGACAAAGAACTGTCTCACAGTTCATCCTTCATCCCTCATCCTTGACGGGGCGCGAATCCAGACGGTAAAGTTGCGGGCGTCTCGCCGGTTTGGTGGAGCGTCCGGAAGACCTCGTTTTCGCCGTCTCGTTGCCTCGCCGGACATCCTGAAACACATTTTTCGCGTCTAAGCTCTGACCTTTGGATGACCTGTTTTTGAACCACCCCGGCTGTCGAGAGAATTAACGCCGGTGTCCGTTCCGACGGTCGGCAACTTACCCGTGAATTTACTGGCCGTAGAACCCCCTCATGCCAGTCGCACCTTTTCCCGAAACTTTTAATCGAGAGTCGCCCATTATTCTTGCTCCGGCTTCGCACTCATAACGGCCGCCCCGGTCATCCCCTCGTGCATCCGACGGAGTGTTGATTTTTCGCCCTTTCCAGCAGAGGACGTCGCTTTGAAAAAAATCAGTTTCCCCGTGTCCCGCCCCCCCTTCCGGCAGCGTCGCCTGCGGTTCGCCTTCTTCTTCCTGTTGAGTTTGTCGCTCGCCGCGTCGGCCGCTTTCCTGTTTTCGTCGGCGACGGTCGAGGCCGCAAAGGGCGTGCAGAAGAAGCGTCAGGCGACGCGACGACGCGCGAACACGACGCGCGCGCGCAAAGGCACGGCCGTCCCGGCTACTGCTGCCGTAGCGAAGTCGCGGAAGGCAGAGACGGACGGGGAGTTCAACGAGCCGAGCATCGGCGATCAGGAAGACGGCGACGAGCGCGAGGTGATTGACGCGCGCCAGCAGTGGTTCATGATGCAGCGCGCCTACCCGTTCGCCGTGCCGCCCGCCGAAGGCCGTCTCAAGGCTTGGCTCGCGCGCCCGAAGGACGCCGGACGCGGCAAGGACGGCGACGACGCCAGCACGCGCGCCGTCGGGCAACAGTGGCGCAGCATCGGCCCTGCGCCGACGACGCCCGCCTTCCCGAACAACTGGGGCGTGACGAGCGGCCGCCTCAACTCCATCGCCCTCCACCCGACGATCCCGAACATCGTTCTCGTCGGTGCGTCCACCGGCGGCATCTGGCGTTCGACCGACGGCGGCGCAAACTTCGTCCCCGTCACCGACACGCACGTCGATCTGGCGGTCGGCTCAATCGTCTTCTCGAAAAGCAACCCGTCAATCGTCTACGCCGGGATGGGCGATCTCGGCAACGGCTATTTCGGCACGGGCGTCTTGAAGTCCACGGACGCGGGCGCGACGTGGGCGCGCATCAGCAACGGCACGCTCCCCCCGCTCGGCACGACGGCCGAGATCGAAGTTGACCCGACGAATCCCAACCGCGTCTACGTCCTCCAAGCGACGCGCACGCTCGCCACTTCTTATAACGATCTCAACCCCGACGGAAACCTCTACCGCAACGGCTTCTACCTCTCCGAAGACGGCGGCGTCAGTTGGCGGCGGACGTTGGCGGGCAGGCCGCGCGACATCGCCGTCCACCCGTCGAACCCGCAGATTCTTTACATGGGCATGACGCTCGTGGACGCGTTCGCCGGAATCCCCGCGGGCGTGGCGGGCATCTACAAGTCTCTGGACGGCGGCGCGTCGTGGCTGCCCGCGCCGGTCTTCACGGCGGCCAACGCCAGCACCGCGTCCGACGTGCGGATCGCCGTCACGCCCGCCGCCCCTGAACGCGTCGTCGTCATCTCCGGCTCGCGCACCGCCGTCCGCGTGGACATCAGCGACAACGGCGGCCTGACGTGGACGAACAAGCCGACTACGGGAGTTGACCCCGGCCAGTTCGGTTATAACTCATACATCTACGTCTCCCCGAACGACCCGAACACGATCTACGTCGGCACGCGCGACGTCTACAAGACGACGAACGCGGGCGATAGCTGGGAGAGCATGACGAAGAATTTCTCCGGCGCTAATTTCGCCTACGCCCCGTTTAGTTCGACTTCGCATCCGGATCAGCACGCCTTCGCCTTCCGCCCGGATAACC
>JAUZFQ010000032.1 GCA_030838445.1 Pyrinomonadaceae bacterium
GCAGCCAGCCGAGGCTACCGGCCTTCGAGTTCGCGCAACGCTTCCGACAACGTTTGCCCGCCGCCGAGCACCGGCTCGAACAGGTCGCCCTTGCGCGCCAGACGCCGCGAGATGTTCTTGATGGTGAAGTCTTGCGGGCGAACTTTTTTGCGCCCCACCTCTTCCCAGGTGAGCGGCGCGGAGACGGGCGCGCCCGGCCGCGGGCGCACCGAGTAGGGCGCGACGATGGACTTGCCCCGCGCGTTCTGCATGTGGTCTACGTAGATGCGCGCGCGCTGGCGTTTCTTCAGAGAGCGTTCGACGGTGGCGACCTGCGCGTTTGCGCCGACGACGCGCCCGGCCACGAGTTCTGCGAAGCGTGCCGCCGCCGCGTAGTCGTGTTCGGGCGTGATGGGGACGTAGATGTGCAGCCCGCGCGAGCCGGAAGTTTTCACATACGACTCAAGCCCCAGCCCACGCAGAATCTCGCGCGTGCTCAGAGCCACGTCGCAGACGACCTCGAAGTCCACGTTTTCGGGGTCGAGATCGAAGACCACCCAGTCGGGGCGATCCAGACGCTCCACACGCGAGTGCCACGGGTGACGCTCTATCGCGCCGAGGTTCGCCATGTACACCTGCGTCGCGCGTTCGCCGCCGACGATGTAATCAACCTCGTGTCCTTCCTCGACATCAATCGCGGCGGTCTGGACAAACTCCGGCGCTTCGTTCACGTCGTGCTGGTGAAACGAACTGCCGCCGATGCCCGCCGGGTAACGCTTCATGATGAGCGGGCGACCTTCGAGATAAGGCGCGAGGTGCGGGGCGATCTCGTAGTAGTACCTGACGAGGTCGCCCTTCGTATAGCCCTCGTCAGGCCAGTAAACTTTATCGAGGTTCGTGAGCGCGACGACCGCGCCGTTAATCTCGACGTTGACGTTGCCGTCGAGTTTCCGGCGCGCGAAAACTTTTTGCGCGGGCAGCGTCTCGACATTCTCCGGCGGCGCGACGCGCCTGACGGCCTTGTGTGCGGCCGCCGCCGCAGCTCGCTTCGCACGCTTCCCGCCGCGCTCGCGCAGCCACTCCGCGGCTCGCTCGTCGTCGGGTCGCCGCAGTTGCAGTTCCCAACCGGGCGCGGCGAACTCGTCCGCGCTCTTGATGAGCAACCACTGCCCTTTCCAATGCCCCATTCGCACGAGGCTGAACTCGCCGCGCAGCTTTTCGCCCTGCAAGCGAAACTTCAGACGCCCCGCCTCGTACTGTTCGAGCGCGCTCCGCTCGCCGACTAGTTCGTACGTGCCGCCGTCCCACTTCATGTGTTCGCCCGCGCCGTAGTTGCCTTCCGGGATCTGCCCTTCAAACTTCAAATACTCGACCGGGTGATCTTCGGTCGGCACGGCCAGACGCTTCTCCGCCGGGTCGAGCGACGGCCCGCGCGGGATCGACTAGGACTTGAGCACGCCGCCCATCTCCAGTCGAAAGTCGAAATGCAACTTCGACGCGTGATGCTCTTGCACGACGAACCGGCGCAAGTTTCGTTTCGCCACCTTCCCCTTCGGCTCAGGCGTTTGCCGAAAGTCACGCTTCTGTTGATAAACTTCAAGCCCCATGGTTCACCCCCATGTCTTTCAAGTCGCGGCCGCGCGCTGGTTTGACCCGACCGGCGAGCTTCCCTTGTCGTCATCCGTCTCAAACGTGCTGACGTGATTTTACACGCGCTTGACCTTTGGCGCGCGCCGTCCCTACAATCCACACGTTCCCAAACGCCCCCATATTTCAAAACCAACTCGACTGTTAAAGCGGGAGAATATTATGCCAGCCAAAGCCAACACGGGCACGCAAGACACGCTCTACAACTTGTTCAGCATCATTTATCACGCCCTGCAAGGCGCGGAGACTTACGAGAAATACATCACCGACGCCGAACAGAGCGGCGACACGGAACTCGCGCAGTTCTTCCGCGAGGTGCGCGACCAGAACACGAAGCGCGCCGAACGCGGCAAGCAACTGCTCTCCACACGGCTAGGAGAAGATCAGGCGCAAGGCCAATCCGCCTAAACCTACCTGACCGGCGGCCGACTCAAACACGCGAAGGCCGCCGACGGGCAACGCACGGCTCCCTAACATTAAAGAGTCGCGCGTCGCCCGTCGGCGGCCTTCAACTGTTCACCCTGCGTGCTGCTTAATGCAACAGCATCTCAATACTTCGGCACGGACGGGTCAACGTCGCTCGACCAAGCCGTGATGCCGCCCTTGAGATTCAAGAGCCGCCCCGCGAAGCCCGCGCGCGTCAGGGCTTCGATGGCCTTCGCGCTGCGCCCGCCGAGTTTGCAATGCACGACCGTCTCGCGCGTCGCGTCAATCTCGCCCATGCGGTTCGACACCTGTGCGAGCGGGATCAGCTTCGACCCTTCAATCCGCGCCGTCTCGTACTCGTTCGGCTCACGCACGTCTATGATCTGAATATCGTCGCCCCTGTCCAGACGCTCCTTGAGTTCCTTCGCAGTGATCTCTTCCATACGCGCTTTGCCCTCCTCGCAGACTGTATCTCGTGCCATTCAAAATACGACTTGTCCAAACTACGACTTGTCCAACGTGCGCTTGGCGAAGTACCAGTCCGTCACGTCGTACTCGGATTGCAGGCGCTTCTCCGCGTCGGCGATGGTCTGCGGCGGCGGCACGATCACTTGATCGCCGGGCTGCCAGTTGGCGGGCGTGGCGCAGGCATTGGCGTCGGCGGTTTGCAGCCCGTCAATGGCGCGCAGGATTTCGTCTATGTTGCGCCCCAACGTCATCGGGTAATAGATGAGCGCGCGGATGATGCCCTTGTCGTCAATGATGAAGACGGCGCGCACGGTGGCCGTCTCGGACGCCGCCGGGTGGATCAGCCCGTACTTCTGCGCGACCTTCGTGTCGAGGTCGGCGATGACGGGAAAGTCTATCTTCACGTCGGGGAAGTGCGACTCGATGCTTCTGATCCACGCGATGTGCGCGGGGACGGAATCGACGGAGAGTCCGACGAGTTTGACGCCGCGCTTTTTGAACTCCTCGCCGCGGCGCGCGAACTCGATGAACTCGGTGGAACAGACCGGCGTGAAATCGGCCGGGTGCGAAAACAGCACGACCCAACTGCCTTTGAAGTCCGCGAGTTTCAACGCGCCTTGCGTTGACTTGGCTTCAAAGTCGGGGGCGGGTTCGTTGATGCGCGGGAGCGACACGGCGGCCGACGTTGCGTTGGCGGCGTTCGCCGTCTCTGTGGTGCTCATAAAAAATTCTCCTCTGTTTAGTCGCTGGATTTGATTACGGCGAGGCGAAAACATATTTAAGTGAGAGCCTTGTATATCATAAAACGCGCGCCTTGACCCGTGCTAAAATCCGCCTCATACGATATGGTGCAAAATGCACGCGCCCTCGCGCACTTCGTCGAAGCAGCCCTCGCTGACCGCGGCGGGAGTTTGCCCGCAGCACGAAAACACGGCCGTTTTGGCCGTCTTACCGCGCGCAACGAATCGGGGCGGCAGTGGCACGCTCATTGCTAAAGTTATCCACGACGGCCGACGCGCCGGTGCGAGATAGAAGTTAGACAGCACCCGCGCCGCGGCCTTTACTCGGAGAGGCTGATCATGAAAACAAATAAATTTTTGGCGCAACGCGCCCTCACGTTACTCGCACTTCTAGCCATCGTCGCCGCGACGGTGATTCCGGCTTCGGCGCAGACGCGTCGTCGCCCGCGCCGCCCCGTGCGGCGTCCGGCAGCGACGCGCACGGCGACGCCGCCCGTCCGCTATCACACGCTCAACACGGATCAGACGATCCGCGTCCGCATGGACAGCGAACTCAACTCGAAGACGGCGCGCGTCGGCGACCGCTTCTCGACCACGACGGTCGAGCCTGTGTACGCAGACGGCGCGGAAGTGATCCCGGCGGGCAGCAAGGTCTGGGGTCGCGTCTCGACGGTCAAGCGCGCTGAGCGGCGTTCGCCCGGCACGATCTCCGTCAACTTTTACTCGGTCGAGTTGCCGACGGGGGCGAAGCACACCATCAACGGCTCGCTCTCCAGCTTGCAGGCCGATGACGTGAACGCCGACAACGAGAGCACCGTCGCAGGCAAGTCGAACCAGAAGCGCGACATCGTCTTTATCGGCGGCGGCGCGGCGACGGGCGCGATCATCGGCGCGATTGCGGGCGGCGGCAAGGGCGCGGGGATCGGCGCGATCATCGGCGGCGCGCTCGGCACGGGCGGCAGGCTCTACGAGAAAGAGCAGCAGGCGGTCGTGAAGTCGGGCACGGAGTTCGGCGTGAGTTTGAACCGCAGCGTGAGTCTGCCCGAGTTCCGGGCGCGCTAAGGTTCACACGAGACTGACATCCCCACAAGGGTTGTCGGTGCGGAGGAAGCCCGCCAGCGAAGGGGAGAGCGCGGGCGGGCTTCCAATGAAACCTGAGACGAACGTTACACTCCCCGCGCATTTGAAAATTTCCAACGAGTTCGGTCGCCCCTGTTATTACGTAAGCGAGCGACCGCACGAGAGAGACCCGCGAGCGAAGGGGAGAGCGCACGCGGGTCTCTTTTTATTTCCCCTTGGTTAAGCAGGTTGCGGCGCGCCAGAAAAATGTCAGTTGCATTCAGGGTGATTTGACGGATCATGTCGGGTCACATATCCACCACAGGCATTGCAGTAAAACCGGCCTTCGTTGTCAACCCGTGGATTAACGCCGGGGGAAGGTGTATATCTTCCACTGCTTCTATCCTTCAAAAAAGGACGGCCTATTATGAGGTAGATAATGGCAATAATTACCACCATCCCAAGGCATCCACAATCGAAGCTCATAGGGCGTTCCTTTCTACTCCGTAGGTCTTAGTAACTGTGTTTCACTTTGCGTAAAAAGCCTAACGGTTCGTCATCGTTGCAGATCGTCTTTGCTCAATTCGTCTTTTCGGTGGTCAACTTCCGCACTTTGCGTTCGACGAGCATGCCGATGCGGGCGGCCTTGGCGCGTACCTCGCTGATCTTTTCGTTCTGATACAAGATCAACTGGTGGGCGGCATCTATCTGCGTTTCGACCGGGGCGTGGTCGGCTTTACGGGGCAGGCGGCAATCAATGACTAACAGGTCGGCGTTACATTCGGCCGCGAGAATTTTGAGTTCCGCCGCGGTGTTGTCGGGTCGGAAAGTCGCCGAGATACTCCCGATCACAGTGATCGCCAACGCTAACAGAGTGTAGATCACCATGACTGACTGGTGCGGCTCGGAAGTTGAAACGAATAACCCGTCGGCGGCGTCTCTGGTCGCGGCGAACGCGCCCAGAAAGATGACGGCTATTCTCATATACTTCGCGAGATTCGAGAGCCTGCGCGCTTCCGTTTCCAAGACGACCTGAATGGAAAACAGCTCCTCCTGTCGCTCGTTGATGTCTTCTTTGAGTTCGTCAAGCAGGGATGCAGACATTGTAATGTCTCCTTGTGAGATGACAGGCAAGTCGGCTTGTGCCAACTGCCGGGGTGCGCTGGTCGAGTCGCCCGGACACTTGTGCGAGGCTCGCGTTAGTGACGACCGGCGATGGGTGCGGCCGTTTCGTGTTGGCGGGAGGCGCGACGGCGTGCCTACGACTGTGAGCTAGTCTGTCCCAGTTTATGATAAAGCGAGAAGCGATACGGATTCGTCTTCGTGAAACATGTTGGCTAGACGACGCGGCAACTTGTGCGACAAGTTTTCGTCAAAGAGTAGTTTCACGCGGCAACCGGGGCATTCATGAAGCGGCGTTCACGGTCGGCGGCATAAGCGATACAGGCTTTTAAGTCGTCTCGTGTTAGATCGGGAAAGTCATCGAGTATTTCTGCTTCCGTCATGTCGGACGCAAGATATTCCAACACTTCGTAAACCGTAATCCGCAGGCCGCGCACACACGGTTTGCCGCCCCGTTTGTGTGGTTCAATCGTGATGTAATCTCGACAGTTCATATGTGAAATTATCGGCTACGATAGAGGCAATAGCAAGGAAATGTTCAACTGACTGGGCGCGCCAACACGACCGCCAAGTTTCGGCTCGAAAGTTAGTCATGACGCCAGCCGTCGGGAAACCAAAAGCGGGACGGCCGGCAGACGGGAGCGTTCGAGTGTGCAAGACCGAATCGAACCGGCCTGAAATCCGTGTAACGATAATAGCCTTCGAGTCCCAGAGATATTTCCGGACGATACCATCCGGTCGAGACGAGAAGCCCCATGAGTGCGACATGGCTGAGCAGCAGCAGGCAGCCCGTCACGCCGATTACGCTTCGCAGCCATTTCGATTGATTGGAAACGACGCGATTCAACAGCCAGCGAACGGCGGGAAACATCAGGAGGCTGAGCACGATTATGTTCAGGATGTAGGCGAGAGGCATAAAACTATGTTCGAGAGAGGCGACGCCGTTCCACATCCAGTAAGGCAAAGGCATCCCTTGCGCGGCATAGGCCGGGCCATCCGATTGACTGAGGCAATAGGGATACGACCACTCAATCGTAAACAGACCTTCCACCCATAGAACGAGGCCGACGGTCAGCAAAATTATTGCGTAGCGATTAACAAGATGCATATTTCAAGATGCCCAGCACCCGACATCACCCGCCCGTGCGCAATTGCGCCACGAGCAAGCTACCGATAAGAGCCGTGCCAGTTTGGGATGGGTGCATGCCGTTGCTATGCCGCCCATCAAGGTTTACCACTCTCCTTATCAATATTGTAGAAATCACGAAGATACTTGGCTACTTCCGTCACTTGCGCGGCGAATAGCTTCCACTCACCCTGTCGTTTAACATAAACATTTGTGTAGCGAGACTGCACTCTCCCTGTACTATGGGGATTCACTATTTTTATCGTTAGCCTCCCACTGACAATAGCCGTATCTCCTGAGATGCGAACACGAAGATCGTCCCGGAGCTGCTTGGAACTTGCAGGGGCGGGTTTTGTTACGTGTGCCATCCATTCAACTTTATTGAGAGCTGAGCCGTAATGAGTGGTGTAGATAAGATCATCAGCCGCGATTCGCTCGCGCGCCCCGACATCGGCACGCCAAATAGCATCGAACAACTCGGCATCTAACTTCAATATTTCTTGCTCGGGATGTCCAGATGGTTTCTCTTGCCCCGGTATTTGAGCACCCACGGAACAAGCGGCGAGAAGCAACACAATGAGAGCAAGTTGAAGTTTCATAATACAAACTCTTTCAACTGTTGATTAGACGAAGAAGTATTACGCATATTGTGCCGCATGATTCGGCCTGACTCCGTCAGCGCGCGTGCGTAGCTTTCTGCGTTGCCACGACGCCCGCGTTAGCGGTGGGAAGCGGCGGCCTCAGTCGTCTCGTTGCGGCGATAGACCACGCGCCCGGCGACGATGGTCGCGACCGCCGCGCCGCGCATCGTCCAGTTGTCGAAGGGCGTGTTGCGGCTCTTGGATTGCGAGCCGGAGGCCGTGAATGTCCAGACGTGTTCGGGGTCGAGGATGGTCACGTCGGCGTGCGCGCCGACGCGGAGCGTGCCGCGTCCTGCGAGCGAGAAAATCTTCGCGGGGTTGACCGAGCAGAGTTGGACGAGGCGTTCGAGGCCGACGACGCCCGCGTGGACGAGTCGTTCAAAGGCGAGGCCGACGGCCGTCTCAAGGCCGGTGATGCCGAAGGGGGCTTGATCGTATTCGAGTGCTTTCTCGTCTGCGTGGTGCGGGGCGTGGTCGGTGGCGATGGCGTCAATCGTCCCGTCGGCGAGAGCTTCGAGGATGGCTTCGACGTGTTCGTGGCTGCGCAAGGGCGGGCACATCTTCGTGTTCGTGTCGTAGTCGCGTACGGCGTCGTCTTCGAGCGTGAAGTGGTGTGGCGTCACTTCGCACGTCACGCTCAAGCCGCGTTCTTTGGCGCGACGGACGGCGGCGAGCGCGCCGCGCGTGGAGACGTGCGCGAGGTGGACGCGCGCGCCGGTCAACTCTGCGAGCGCGATGTCGCGCAGGGCGTCCATCTCTTCGGCGAGCGCGGGGTGGCCGCGCAGGCCGAGCCGCAGAGACCAGTTCCCTTCGTGCATCACGCCGCCCGCCGTCAGGCTGCGATCCTCGCAGTGGTCAACCACGGGCAGGTCGAAGCCGCGCGCGTACTCCATCGCGCGGCGCATGACACCCGCCGACGGCACGGGGCGGCCGTCGTCCGAGACGGCGACGATGCCTGCGCGCCGCATCTCGCCCATCTCGGCCAGTTCCGCGCCCTCGGAGTTTTTCGTGATCGCGCCGACGGGAAAGACGTTCGCCAGCGCGGCGCGCTCCGCCTGCTCGATGATGAAACGCGTCACGGCCGGGTTGTCGTTAACGGGGTCGGTGTTCGGCATCGCGCACACGCTCGTCCAACCGCCCGCGACGGCCGCCGCCGCGCCCGACGCAATCGTCTCCTTGTATTCCTGCCCCGGCTCGCGCAGGTGCGTGTGCAGGTCTATGAAGCCGGGCGCGACGACGAGACCCCGCGCGTCGAACACCTCCGCGCCTTCGGGCACGCCCTCATTGTGCGCGACGAGCGCGGCGACGCGCCCGTCCTCGATCAGTAAATTCTTCCCGCCGTTCAACCCTTGCGTGGGGTCAATGAGGTAGCCGTTCACGATGAGCAGTTTCATGGGAGGCTGTCAGTGGTCACTTGTCAGTCGTCAGTTGTCCGTGGTCAGTTGTTGGTTGTTCGTAGTGAGTAGTCAATCGCGAGTTGTCCGTAGTCAATAGACAGTAGTCAGTTGTGATCCGCCGATTTGACTCGACGCTTGTCGTCCGACTTGGTTTGTCCGGCGGCGACGGGTTCGAGTCGTTCGGCCGGAGCGGAGGCGGTCGTCGTCCCGGCGTGCGTGTCGGTCGTGGTCGCGGTTTCGGGTTTCGTCTGCGCGAGCATGTTCTGGTTGAGCACCGAGCCGCCCGCGAGCAGGTAGAGCACGGCCATGCGGACGGCAAGACCGTTGGAGACTTGATCGAGTATCAGAGAGCGCGAGCCGTCGGCCACGTCGGAGGCGATCTCTATGCCGCGGTTCATGGGGCCGGGGTGCATGACGATGGCGTCCGGGTGCGCGCCGCCGAGGCGTTTCAGATTGAGGCCGTAATGGACGGCGTACTCGCGCAAGGAGGGGAAGAAGGCCGCGCTCTGCCGCTCGCGTTGGATACGCAAGACCATCACCACGTCCGCGCCCTCGATGGCCTCTTCGATGCGACTCTCGACGCGCAGGTCACCTTCGGCGACGAGTGCTTGAAACTCCGCGGGGACGAGCGTGCCCGGCCCTGCGAGCCGCACCTCAGCGCCGAGTTTCGTCAGGAGGTGCATGTTCGAGCGAGCCACGCGCGAATGGAGCAGGTCGCCGATGATGGCGACGCGCAAGCCTTCGATGCGCCCCTTGTGCTGGCGGATGGTGAGCGCGTCGAGGAGCGCTTGCGTCGGGTGTTCGTGCGCGCCGTCGCCCGCGTTGATGACGGCGGCGCGGCAGATGCGCGCGAGCGCGTGCGGCGCGCCCGCAGAGGGATGGCGGATGACGATGAAGTCGGGGGACATCGCTTCGAGGTTGCGCGCTGTGTCGAGCAGCGTCTCGCCCTTGGTCACGCTCGAAGTTGACGCGCTGATGTTGATGGTGTCGGCCGAGAGACGCTTGCCCGCGAGTTCGAAAGAGGTGCGCGTGCGCGTCGAAGGCTCGAAGAAGAGGTTGATGACGGTGCGCCCGCGCAGGGTCGGCACTTTCTTGATCTCGCGCTGCGAGATGGCGCGGAAAGTCTCCGCCGTGTCGAGGACGTGGACGATCTCGGCGGGCGTGAGTTCGCTGATTCCGAGCAGGTGTTTGCTGGCTAGACCCATCCTGTGTGCGCGCCCCTTAAATGTGAAACTGCCTCGCGTTCGACTTTCACGCGCCCCCGCGGCCAATGCGCCGGAGACGAAAAAGGCGGCCGTCTGAGGCCGCCCGTCCCTAACCGTTCTCCGCCGCCGGTCGCTCCACGATGGCGACGCCTTCCTCGCCGTCGAATTCGTTGAGCATGACCTTGATGATCTCGCTCCTTTTCGTCGGCGCAAACTTTCCTACGAAGTCGGCCTGAATCGGCAACTCGCGGTGCTCCTTGCCGCGATCCACGAGGACGGCGAGTTGCACGCGGCGCGGCCGCCCGAAGTCTATCAACTGGTCGAGCGCGGCGCGGATCGTGCGCCCCGTGTAGAGCACGTCGTCGATGAGGACGATGTTGCGGTTGTCCACGCCGCCGGGCAAGTCCGTGCGGTTGACGATGGGGTTCGCGCCCACGGTCGAGAGGTCGTCGCGGTAGAGCGTGATGTCCACGACGCCGACCGGCGGGCGGTCGCCTTCGAGGTCGGCGATCTTATCGGCGAGCCGGTGAGCCAGCGGCACGCCCCGCCGCTGGATGCCCACCAGATAAAGATCGCTCGAACCCTGATTCTCCTCCACGATCTCCGAAGCCAGACGCGCCAGCGCGCGGTTGATGCGCGCGCCGTCCATGATTCGCACTTTCTCAGTAAATTCCATCGGCGCGGATACTAGCAAAGCGTGTGACGGATGACAAGAAAACTGCGCGATGTCGCCTTAAAACTCCGAGACTTTCTCGACGCCGCGCGGCATGGCGGCGTACGAGGCGAGGCGGGGGCGACGCGAAAGTCTCCGCGTCGCCCCCGAATTTATCTCGACGCCGCACGGTGTTGTGACGGCGTTGAGGCTGGACTCAACAGCGAGGGTTTAAGAAGTGTAACCCACGCCCAGACCCGATGCTTCTTCGAGCGAGATGGGTTGTGCCTCTTGTTCGTTACCCGATTTAAGCAGCGAAGTCAGCAGGTCACTACTTTTGGCAGACCTGGCGGGAGCCAGTTGCCCGGCCTGCGCGCCGTAAGGAAGGTACTGCTTCAAATCAGAGGAATTGAGGATGGCTTCGCCGTAGGACTGATACCCGGCGTTCTCCACAATCGGAGCCACCCCGAACTTCAGAGTGTAGAAGCCGCCCGCCTGAAGGCGCGGCGTGATCGCCAAAGTGAGACCGGTGTTCGAGGGGAGGTCATCATAGAAGTCTGCCCAGTGGCCGCCCGGCCCCATGATCTGGAGGATGCCCGCGACCTGAACTCTGCCGTAGCGCGGGCGGCGTGTGACCGGTCCCAGGTTCATCGTCAGGACGAAGATGTGATCCCCAGCGACGGTCGCCTGGAAATTGTACTGGTAACCGGCGTAGAGCGTGCACCCGGCTGCGCCCGTGCCGGGTTCTGCGCCCAACTGCGCGACGATCCCGCCGGTCGTCCCATAGTGTTTGCCGTATCCCCAAAAACCCGGACACGGTACGACGCGGCCGTCCGGGTAGGGAAACTGTGCCCATCCCGTTGACAGTGGATAAGGATACGCCCCTTGCCCGGCGAACGGCGGCCCCATATTGATGCAGGAGGCGGTGAGAGATGGTTGTGGTTGCGGCTTGTCCTTGCCCTTGCTCTTGGTTGAAGCTTTACTTGGCATGTCGTTTCCTTTCTGGTGTGGGTCGGGGTCGGCGAGGCTTGAACCCCTCCCGGTGGGTTTTACTCTTCACACAGTGGACGTTGACGCGTGTCGAGAAATAGCCCCGCGGCGCGCAGCCTGAACGCGGAAGCGCGGCACGACCGACAACGACTCAAGCCCGCACAAGAGCGCGGATGCTTGAGCAGTTAGTCAGACAGTCGCGCGACGGCGCGCCGGGATGTTCGGTAGCTTAACTGCGAACTGGCTAGACCTCATGACGTTCTCCGTGCCAGTCTGGAAGAGTGTGAGGCTAACGAAGTGAGAAGCTCGTTAGCGGGAATGTCGGGCATGTACAGCGCGGCAATTATTCCCCTTTTAGATAAAATGTCAATAACTTAAAAACAGGGAGTGTCTAAATGAAAGTTGCAAGGGATGAAGGG
>JAUZFQ010000222.1 GCA_030838445.1 Pyrinomonadaceae bacterium
CTCCGCCGGCGCCCGTGAGGGCGGTCGGGCCGTTGCCACCGCTGCCCTTCAAGATGGTGCATGCCCTCTGTAGGATTCGAACCTACAACCAACGGATTATGAGTCCGCTGCTCTAACCGTTGAGCTAAGAGGGCAGAAATCGCAAGCAGTGCGGCGGCGATTATAGGGTCGCGTGACGGAGGCCGCAAGCGGGCGTTCTTGAGGAGGGCGCGCAGGATCGTTCGGCACGAGGGCACGAAGACGCGAAGTCAACTTGTTGTTTTAACTTCGCTTCTCCGTGCCTTCGTGGTTGAACGTCTCGGAGGCTGTTTAGTTTAACCTTCGGCTTGGGCGAAGCCGGGCGCGGCCATGAGGTTCTCGATCTGGCGGAGGTGGCGTCCTTCGTGGAGGCCGATGAAGGCGACCCACTGGGCGGTGTTGAGTTCGCCGAATGCGGGGTGGGGGTAGGTGGCCGCGCCGAGGTCTGTGGCTTCGAGACGCGGGCGCAGGGCTTCGACCTCGGCGCGCGTGCGCCGTAGATTGGCGAGCGCGTCTTCGAGCGTGACGTTGCCGCCCGGCCGCACTCTTTCGGGCGCGGTTAATTTTACGTCCTTGATCTGTTCGACGTAATTGTCGAGTGAGAAGGGCTGGAAGGGCGGCGCGCCCGTGGCGGGCGACGCGTCAACGCCGTCGCCGCCGTCGCTCGCGGAAGTCGCGGCGGCCGCTGCCGCGCCCTCGCTCTTCTTGAGCAGCATGCCGATCAGTTGCGCCATGTTCTGCTCGGTGATCGAGAGGTGGTCTATGATCTCGGCGATTGACCACGCGCCTTCGGCGGGGCGGAAAGTTTGTTGCGCTGCGCTTAAATTTTCGACGCGCGCGGCGAGTTGCCGGCGCACCGTGTCGTTGGCGGCGTAGATGTCCGCGATGCTTTGGTAGATCAAGGGGGTGTTCGACTCCTTTAGTTTAAAAGTCGGCCGCGCGTCTCTTCAACTGAGGACGACGGCCTGCGGGCTGAGATGGAGGACGTGCCAGCGCAGATAGCCGCGCGTCGGCTCAGGGCTGTTTTGGTAGTAGCGCACGAACCCCGTGCGGACGAGCAGCGTCTCCGGCTGCAACCATTCGAGGCGGATGATCGGGTTGAACGAAATCGGCGTGCCGCTGCTGCTACTCGCAGCCGCAGCCGGATCGCCGGACGAATTGGCCTTGCCGTCGGCTGTCGTAGTTGCCGCGCCGCCCGCGCGTTTCAGTTTCGACGCGTCGTAAGCGGCGGAGGCGTTGAGCAGTGCATCGCGCAAGGGCAGGCGCGCGCCCGTCGGCGCATTGCCCGCGGCGTCGTAGATCGCCACGTCGGTCTCGGTGGCCGTGGCGACCTTCGCCGAGTCGGGCGACCAGACAAGCGGCGCGTCCATCAGTTGATCGTCGAGGAGACGCTCTTTGCCGTCGGCGCGTTCGATGATGCGCGGGCGACCGGCAAACTCCCTGCCCTCGTTCATGCGCGCGTCGAGTTCGTCCTGACGGCAGGCCAGCGCGGCGAGCGCGCGGCTGTCGGGCGACCACGCGAGGTTCAAATAGATGAGGCCGTCGCGCGTGGTGAGCGGCCGCAGGTTTTCGCCGTTGCGGTCGGCGACGTAAATCTGATCGGTCTTGAAGACGGGGACGGGCGCGATGAACGGCGCGACCGAGGCGGTCGGCACGGGCGACGCGTTCGGGTCGAACGTGGGCGGCGCGGACGGGAGTTCGTCGGGCGGCGTCGGGCTGGGCGTCGCGTTCGGACGCTCGCGGCCGATGAACGCGATCCACTGCGCGTCGGGCGACCACGCGACGGCCGAGAGCGTGATGCCTTCCAGGTTCGGCGGCAGGATGTTGCGCACGAACATGCCGTCCGCGCCGTAGAGGTCTATGCGGAAAGTGTTGTCGGCGGGCTGGCCGCCGCCCGGGTCGTAGAGCGCGAGCGCGCGCTGTCCGTCCGGCGAGACGACGGTGCGGAGCAACGCCTCGTCCTTGCGGCTCGTCTCGAACTGCGCCTTGACCGGCGCGAGCAGTTCTTCGGGCGTGTCCGTCTTCAAAGGTTCGGGGACAACCTCGTCGCGGTCGGTTTCCAGACGAAAGGCAAGGCGCGCGGCGGGCACGTCGCGCAGTTCGCGCGGGCGCACCGCGCTGATCCCTAACTTCTCGCTCACGCGACGGCAACCGCCCGCGCCGAGCATGAAAGCGACGAGCACGCACGCGACGAACACGCGCGACACTTGCGCGACACGCGCCGCACTGGCGGCGGCGGACGAAGACGGACGCGCATGATTTCCCTGCTTGATTTTTTTACTCATCTTGAACGGGGAATGATAGGAAGCCCGTGCGGCCATGTCAACGCGTGGCCGCGTCAACGTGCAGACATGTCAACGTGCGACCCTGTTGAGTAGCGGTTGAGTTTGAAATTACGAGTCAACGTTGACGCGTGCTTTAATTTCAAACTGAACTGCTGCTCCCGGTTTGGTTGGTGTCGTGATGTGAGCTTTTGTCTGTGTCCTTCGATCAACGACGCGGCGTGCGCGGGGAGATGGGGTGCGCGGCGCGGCGTTGCGTGCGGCGCGGTGCGGGTGGGACGTTGGCGGGCGGCGCGCTCGCTTCAAACGGGTCGCCCGTTAGTTCGCGCGCGAGCGCGGGGTCGAGCGCGAGCAGGGCGCGCATGGTCGTGCGCGGCGAGAGGTGCGCGCGATCCGTGTGGTCGCGTTCGACGCAGTTGTGCGCGAGGGCGCGTGCCGTGCGTCGCGCCAGCGTCTCGACGCCCGGCGTGCGCGCGATGTAAGCACGCACGGCCTGCGCGCCCACCAGATCGCACGTCAACTCTTCGCCGCGCCGCGCGCTGATCCGCAAGCCCGCCGCGCCCCCCGCTCGCTGCGCCACGCCGCGGAAGAGTTCGCGCAAACTGCCGCCCGCGCCGTCGGCCGCGTGCGTCAACTCGTGCGCGAGCACGCCGAGCATGCCTTCGTCCGAGCGCAAGCCCGCGAGAAAAATCGTGCCGAAGCGGATCGTGCGCGGCTCTTTGTAGAGCACCGAGGCGTTGTCGCGCAGTTCCATGTCCGGCTTGATCACGCTGACCTGCGCGAGCCGCGCGAAGGCCGCGCGCACGGCCGTCGTCTCCTTGATGCCGTACTCGCGCACGAGTTTGCGAAGCGACTCCGCCGCCAGAGTTTTGGCGACCGGCAACAGACGCTCCGCGCGCTCCGCCCCCGCCACGACTTCCGCGTGGCGCACGGGCAGCGACGGCCGCGCCTGCATCTCGTCAATCGGCGCGCTGCCCTGCGGGTCTAGCTCCCGCTCCGCACACGCAACATTCATCGCGCGCTTGACGAGTTCGTCAACCGAACGCCCCGACTCGATTCGCCCCGACGTGCGACCAACTTGCGGCGACTGCGATTGCGCCCGCGCGACATTACACGTCAACCCGAACGCGCAGGCGAGCGCGACGCACCACAGAGCCACGCGCGGCCGTTGTCGGTTCTTCTTATCTTCGCAATGTGTCAGTTGTCGCATCGGCTTATATCAAACGATAACGATTGCGCTTGATCAACTCAACGATTGCGCCAGACGGGCTTGCGCTTCTCCATGAAGGCGTTGACGCCCTCGTTGGCGTCCTCCGTCTTCATCAACTCGTTCAGGTAGAGACTCTCGACGCGCGCCAGCACATCTTCCAGACGTTCCTCGCGCGCGAGGTCGAGCGCGCGGCGCGTCAACTCCAACGCGGGCGCGGACAGTTCGCGCAGCCGCGCGAGTATCTCCTGCCCCTTCGCTTCGAGTTCGGCGGGCGCGACGACGTAGTTGACGAGTCCGAGCCGCAGGGCTTCGGGCGCGTCAATCAACTCGCCCGTCAGGACGAGTTCGCGCGCGCGCCGCTCGCCGATGATGCGCGGCAACATGATCGCCGCGACGGGCGGGAACACGCCCAACTTGATCTCCGGCTGCCCGAAACGCGCGCGCGCCGTCGCGATGACAATATCGCACGCCGACACGAGTTCGCACCCGCCTCCGAGCGCCGCGCCGTCCACCAACGCCACGACCGGCTTCGACATCACTTCGAGCGCGCGGAAGATATTGTGAAACGATTCGAGCATCTGGTAGATCGTCTCCGCCACGTGCTCCTCAATCGCCACGCCCGCGCTGAACGCGCGCGAACCGGGCGCGGCCTCGAACACGACCGCCACCATCTCCCGCACACGCGAACACTCTTCGAGCGCCGCCCCCACCTCGCGCATCATCGCGATGTTCAAAACGTTCAGCGGCGCACGCGCCAGACTGATACGCCCCACGCGATCCTCAACAGTAAAATTTATGTGCTCGTAGCTATTCATAAGAAGACAGTGACGAGTGACAAGTGACGAGTGACAAGCCGGAAGCAAGTTAATAGTAAATCGCTGATCATTCAATCCTAAAGTTGGTTGTGCGCAGCTAAAAGTCGTTTGCGCCGGGCTAAAAGTTGGTTGTGCTTGCTCTGCGATTTACTGTTTTCAACTTGTCACTCGTCACTTGTCACTACTCAAAGCATCTGCCCGCCGTCAACCCGGATCACTTCGCCGGTAACGTGGCGGGCGGCTTCGGAGCAGAGGAAGGCGACGACGGAAGCCACCTCTTCCGGCTCGCCGATGCGGCCGAAGACTGTCTCGCGCGCGGCCTCTTCGATCACTTCCGCGGGCAGTCGTTCGATCATCGGCGTGCGGATGAAGCCGGGCGCGACGGCGTTGACGTTAATGCCGTCGCGCCCCAGATCGGCCGCGGCCGCGCGCGTGAGTGCGAGCACCCCGGCTTTCGACGCCGCGTAGTTGCTGATGCCGAAACGGCCGCGCAGGGCTTCGATGGAGGCGACGTTGACGATCTTCCCAGACCCTTGCGCGCGCAACGCGCCTGCGACGGCGCGGATGTAGTTGAACGTCCCCTTGAGATTCACATTGAGCACGCGCTCCCACTGCGTCTCGGTCATCTTCCAGACTGGAGCGTCCTCGGTCATCCCCGCGGCGTTGACGAGAATGTTCACGCCGCCCAATCTGACGCGCGTCTCCGCGACGATGCGTTCGGCCTTGCCGTAGTCCGACACGTTCGCGTGAAAACTGGCGACGCGCGCGCCCGCGTCGCGGACGAGGCGCGCGGTCTCCGTCATCAAATCCTCGCCCGCCAGATCAACGAGCACGACGCCCGCCCCGCCGCGCGCCAGTTCGAGCGCGCACGCGCGGCCGATGCCCGAAGCCGCGCCCGTAACGATGGCAACCTGACCGTCGAAGTTCATCAGTGGATTCAAGACCGCTTGAGCGAATTAACCACGAAGGCACAGAGGCACAAAGTCAATTCGTAAAATCTTCTTCGTACCTTTGTGGCTTCGTGGTTTCGGTCGCTTTAAGTTGTGCCCCGTTCGCTCACGCGCCCGCGCCGCTCCGTTGGCCGATTGTGTAGAGCCAGCCTTCGTAGAGTCGTTTCTGTTCGGGCGTCTGCGGCGCGACGGGTACGAGACGGTAGTTCTCTTCGGCGCGGCCGCCGAGTTTGATCGTGACGGTGCGCAGTTCGTCGAGACGGAAGATGGAGAGCCGCACGTCGTCGCCCGGCTTCCGCTCTTCGAGCCGCGCGTTGAAGGTGGCGAGCGTCACGCGCTGGCCGTCGAGCGCGACGATCTGATCGCCGTAGGTGATGCCCTGATTGTAGGCGGGCGTGCCGGACGGGACGCTTGAGACGACGAGGCGGTCGCCGTCCTGCCGCAGGTTCGCGCCGAAGTAGGCTTTCGGCGCGGCGGGTTTCGACGCGTCACTCGCCGAGGCGGCGACCGTCTCCAGACGCAGGCCGACGCCCGCGAAGGCCGTGTTGTAATCGAGTTCCTCGCGCCCGCGCACGAAGCGTCGGAAGAAATCGTCGAGGCTCGCGCCCGCCGCCTGTTCGGCCGCGCGCTGGAAATCTTCGGGCGTGTAGTTGCGATTCTTCTTCGCGTACTCGTTATAGAGATAACGCATCACGTCGTCGAGCGACTTCGCGCCCGCCGAGCGGCGTCGGATTTCGAGGTCGAGCAGGAGACCGACGATAGCCCCCTTGTCGTAATAAGAGACGGCCGAGTTGAGCGAGTTTTCGTCCGGCCGGTAATACTTGATCCACGCGTCGAAGCTGGCCTCTTCGATGCTCTGTTCCAGCCGCCCCGGCGTGTTCTGCAAACCGCGGATCGCGCCCGCAATCGTCGTCAGGTATTCCTTGTCGCCGATGACTCCGGCGCGACGCGACAGGATGTTTTCGTAGTAACTCGTGATGCCTTCGGCGACCCACAGCAGGCGCGTGTAGTTCTCGCCCGTGTAATCGAAGGGGCCGAGCGCGTCCGGCCGGATGCGCTTGACGTTCCAGAGGTGGTAATACTCGTGCGCGACGAGCGAGAGGAAATCATCCCACGCGGCTTCGGGGCGAAACGCGAAGCGGCGCATGATGAGCGCGGTCGAGTTCAGGTGTTCGAGGCCGCCGCCCGCCGAGGGGTGCAGCATCAGTATGAAAGTGTAATCGCGGTACGGCAAGTCGCCCATCATCTCGGCGGACGTCTCCACGATCTTCTGCACCTCGCGCCGCATGCGTTCGGGGTCGTAGTTGCCCTCGCCGTCAATCACGATGCGGTGCGGGACGTTGCGCACCTCGAACGAGATGGTCTTGAAGTCGCTTGCGAGAAACGGCGAGTCGTAGAGCACGTCGAAGTTCTCGGCGCGGAACGTGTTGCGCTGACCGGAGACGGCGGGCAGCCCTGTCGCCACCTTCCAATCGCCGAACGGGATGACGCGCACGGTTGAGGGCGAGGCGAGTTGGCTGTCCACGTACATCAAGAGCGCGGCGTTGTTCCAGAAGGCGTGGCGGTCGTGCAACTCGTTCGTCCGCACGGTCAGTTCGTTCGAGTAGACGCTGTAGGTCGCGCGCAACTCGCGCGCCGCGCCCCCCGTCTCCACGCGCCAAGTGTTCTTGTTGGTCTTGCGCCACGTGAGCGGACGGTTGCCGCCGCCCGCTTCGGTCGCCGCGAAATCCTGCACGTGCCGCCCGTACTCGCGCACGAGGTACGACCCCGGCGTCCACACGGGCATCACCAGATCAACCTGCGCCGGAAGGTTCGACGCCGCTGCGCCGCGCACGCGCATCTCCACCTGCAACAGGTGCGTGTGCGGTTCGGGCATCGAGACGGTGTAGGAGATGTCGGGCGCGCCGCCCGCCGCGGGCACGCGCGTGTTCCGCTGCTGCTGTTGCGCCCCCGCCCCTTGAGCCGCGACCAAAACCAGAACCCACACGAACGACAACAGAGACGTGCGACGTAGAAGCATCGTATGCAACTTTCCTTTGCTTATTTCGGATGTAATGGAAGAAAGCCTTCGTTGCGCATCTTACTACGAAAGGCGACGCCGCGCCCAACACCTTTGCGCCGAAACTTTTTACGCTCTACAAACGAAGAAAACAATTGCATTTACCGACCCCTAACAGTTAATCTTCGCCGTGCTGTGGATATCTCCTCTCCCGGACATCTGCCGTGCCCCCCGCGCAGGCCAAGTCTTCCCGGTCAACACACGTTGGCCGCGCCGCCTGAGATTAATCACAGCAGCGAGGTTAGGGACAGAAAACTGAAGAATCAATTAGAACAGCGCGAGTAAATTCCGGGCAAGGATCAGTGTCATCTCCGTCATTAAGTCATCCTTCGTATCTTCGCAAATGAGTTCTTCTATGCAAGGGTCAGCCATACCGGGGTGGATCACGCCGGTCGGCGGAGGCGGCGGAGGCGGGTTGATTCCGGGATGTATGACGCCATCATCAGCCAGAGTAGCCTGTGCGAGCACGATGGTTAATACAGCAACGGCGCAAAGTTGTCTTAAGACTTTCATGGTTTCTCCTGAAGCAAAGTTGTTGTGGTTGGGCGATAGCCGTCTAAACACTTGTGTTTATAGGACAGACAAAATACTTTCACAGGCATCATAGGCAAAGGCTTAATTGCTTGCAAGTTAATTAGCAGGATAGTAGAAAGGTAACACTAACATGGGTTTAGCAAATCAAGTCTCCCCCCAGCAACTTGACTCGACGTTGTCGCTCGCGGAGCGAGTCAGAGTTAGCTGCCTGACGGCCAAACAGTTTGAAGAGACAGGCAATTACGAAGCTGGCTGCGTCTCACTGTCCGAATGGTGGGAGGGCGTCGGCGCACGCCCGCGTGTGAACGGTTTAGAGACTGCCTGCGCGGCGGAGATATTGTTGCGCGCGGGCGTTTTAACGGGCTATATCGGTAGTTCAAGGCAGATTACGGACGCGCAGGAGAAGGCGAAAGATTTAATCAGCGAAAGTATCAGATTATACGAAGCAGTGGGGGCGACGGAAAAAGTAGCGGAAGCGCAAACCGAACTCGGCCATTGCTACTGGCGCGCGGGCGCATACGACGACGCGCGCGTGATCCTGAGTCAAGCACTCGCACAGGTCTCCCCGGCCAACGGCGCGCAGAGAGCCACGACCTTGCTTCGCAGCGCGATGGTCGAAGCCTGCGCCACGCGTTACAGCGACGCCCTGCGCTTTCTCACAGAGGCCGCGCCCCTGTTCGAGTCCAGCCACAGCGAAGCCCAGAAGGGCTTTTTCCACATGGAACTCGCCATCGTGCTGGAAGCACTCAGCGCGGGCGAGCACCGCGACGACTACGCGCAACGCGCCCTGCTGGCCTACGCAGAGGCGAGCCTGCATCTGGAACGCGCGGGTCACACGCCATATCAGGCGGGTGTGGAGAACAACTTCGGCTTCTTCCTCTTCATCAGGAACAGCTACGACGAAGCCCTCGACCACCTCAATTTTGCGCGCAGGTTGTTTGTGAATCTGGAAGACAGCGTCCACATCGCGCAGGTGGACGAGACGCGCGCGCGCGTTTTTCTGGCACAGGGCAGCAGCGCGGAAGCCGAGCGGGTGGCGGCCGCGGCCGTCCAGCGTTTGCAGACGGGCGGGCAACAGGCTCTGCTGGCCGGGGCGTTGACGACGCAAGGGACGGTGTTGGCACGTCTGGGCAGGCGGAGCGAGGCGCGCGCCGTGTTGCAGCGTGCGTTTGAAGTGGCGGAGCAGGCGGGCGCGCTGGAAGAGGCCGGGACGGCCGAGTTGACGATGCTCGAAGAGTTGGGCGAGCACCTGACGATTGCAGACCTGCGCGCGATCTACGAACTGGCCGATTACCTTCTGGCCGGGACGCAGCATCCGAGCATCTTGAAGCGTCTGCGCGCGTGCGCGCGGCGCGTGATTGCGGCGGAGCGCACGCACAACATCGAGTTCGACACTTCCGGGTTCGCCTACGGGTCGGAGCAGACGGCCGCTCTACTCAGGCACGCGCATTTCGTCTCGCGTTCGCAGGGGGCGGTGTTGTTGACGGGCGAGACGGGGACGGGCAAAGAGTTGCTCGCGCGCTTGATGCACGAGTGGAGCGGACGCGCCGGTCGGTTCGTCGCCATCAACTGCGCGACGCTCTGCGAGTCTCTGATCGAGTCGCAACTGTTCGGCCACGTGAGGGGCAGTTTTACGGGCGCGTCGGAAGACTATCCGGGCGCGGCGCGGCTCGCTGCGGGCGGCACGCTCTTTCTGGACGAGATCGCCGAGTTGAGTCCGACGAACCAGAGCAAGCTACTGCGCTTCATCGAGTACGGCGAGATTCACACGGTCGGCGCGGGCGCGGCGGAACGCGTTGACGTGCGCGTGATGGCGGCGACGAACCGCGTCATCGAAGACGAGGTCGCCGCGGGACGTTTCCGTCGCGACCTGTACTACCGCCTGCAAAATTTTCACCTCGAACTGCCGCCGCTGCGCGCGCGCGTCGAAGACATCCCGGCCGTCGCCGAGCACTTCATCCGCGAGGCGATGACGAGGCAGGGCAAGCGCGTGCGCTTTACGGCCGAGGCGATTGAGGCGATGTGTCGTCTGCCGCTGCCGGGGAACGCGCGCGAGTTGCGCTCGCTCATCGAGCGGACGATGATGGCGGCGGGCGACGGCAGCACCATCGAGGCCGAGGCCGTGGAGACGGTCGCGCTGCGGCTGACGGGCAAGGCCGACTTCGCAGACCCGTGGGCGAACTTCTCGCTCAAGGAAGAGGTGCAGCGTTTCGAGGAACACCTGATCGAGAAGGCTCTGCGCGACGCGCAGGGGAAAGTGTCGAACGCCGCGCGACTCCTCGGCTTCAAACACCACGAATCTCTCAACTGGCGTCTCAAAAACAGAAACAAGAGCCTGCTCGCTGCAAGAACGCCCGCAAAGCCTCGCAAGCGCAGCATCATCAAGAACTACCAACCCAAGCGCGGCTGACGCGCAGTAAATTTTCCACCCCGCCCGTTTTACGTCCGCGCCCGCGCGCCGTAAAACGGCCTTCTCCCACACTGGCCTGATTCCTGCATAGAGAAGACGCGGGACACGAACGCCGCATTGGCGGTTCGTGTCCCGGCGCACCGCCTGTGCCGCCGACGACTCTCACCCGTCGTCCGCTGCGGCGTCGAAGGCTGCGCGCCCCGTCCCGACTCTCACTAAAGGATGTCAGCCCGGAATGCAACCCGTCAACATTCTCTACGCCGAAGATTTTCAACCCGTCAAACTCATCGTCAAAGAGACGCTCGAACTCGAAGGCTGGCGCGTCGAAGATTGCGACGACGGGCTGACAGCGCTCGGCCACATCGAGAGCCGCGCGCCCTACGATCTCATCCTGCTCGACGACGATTTGCCGGGACTGACCGGCCTCGAACTCGTCGCCCGCGCACGCGCTCTTGAACACCGCCGCCACACGCCCGTCGTCATGCTCTCGGCCACCGAACGACGCCGCGACGCACGCACCGCCGGGGTCAACATCTTCCTGAAGAAACCCGAAGGCATGACCTCGCTCGTCGAAACGATCAAGCGACTGCTCCGCGAGATGGTCGAGAAGCCGAACTGACAGGACGCAAGGCAGAAGTTAGAAGACCCACCCTGCTCATCTTCAAACACGGCCAACTCGTCGAACGCATCGTCGGCGCGCAACCCAAGCAGGCCATCGCCGCGTGCCTCGCGTCACACGTCTGAAAACGGAGAAAGGGGTAAGGGGTAAGGGAGAAAAGCGAACAGGAAACACTCGCCGCGACTTCCTGTTCGCTTTCTCCCTTACCCCTTACCCTTTTCCCTTTCCCCTTAGTTTTATTTGACCGTGACGGCCAGATCTTGCGCGCCGCAGGGCGACTTGAAGGTGACGTTGAAGTTGCCGGTGGCTTTGCTGATCGAGGTGACGGTGAACTTGAGCGAGTCGGCGTCGGCGCTGCCTTGTGGTTCGCGCAGGATGATGATGTCCGACCAGTTGGCGGTGGCGGCGTTGATGCCCGCAAGGTTCGTGTTGCCTTCGAGTTTCACAACGACGCTGGCCGAGCCGCCGCTGTTCGTCAACTCTAACGTGCTCGCGCTCAAGACGAGCGAGCAAGACGACGACGACTCTCGCCTCGCCCTCGTTCGCTTCGGCGCGGCTGACGGCGCAGGAGACGCTTCGGCGGGCGAGGTCGCTTGCGTCGGCGCGGGCGTCGGCGTGGGTGAAGGCGCGGTGGTGGAAGCGGATGTCGTGTCCGGTTCGGGTTGAACTGAGGGCGTCGGGGTGGCGACGGGCGACTCCGGCGAGGGACTCGCAGATGGAGTCTCCGGCGTGGGCGTCGCGACCGGCGTCTCAGGCGTCGCGGACGGTGACGGTTCGGGCGTGGGCGTCGCCGCGGTGACGACGGGCGCGTCGGGTGTGCTCGACGGCGAAGGGGAAGGTTCGGGCGTCGCGTTGACGGCCGGTGTGTTGATGGTCGTCGCGGGCGTCTCCGTGGGCGCGGGTGTTGTTGCGTCCAGCGTCGCGGGCGTTGCGGTCGGGCTGGCGCTCACGGCTTCGAGCGTGGCGAGGCGCGCGGGCGCGGGGCCGATTTGCGCTTCGAGTCCGGCGGGCGAGCCGTTGACTTTCGTGTAGAGCGATTCGATGACGGCGTGGCGCGCGGCGTCGGGGGCGTCGGGGTTGTAGCTTTTGATGTAAGCGGCGAGGGCGTCGCGTTCTTGGCCGCCACTCGCGAGCGCGATGCCGAGTCGCCACTGCGCGGTGCGCCAGTAGAGACTGCGTTCAGGCAGCACGCTCACGGCGCGGCGAAGCGCGGCCGCGGCTTCCGCCGTCTTGCCCTGACCGAGCAAGGCCATGCCGGTCAACTCTTCGATGCGCCCGCGCAGGAGATTCGAGACGGCGTTGCGCGGCAGCACGGGGATGTCGGGCGTGCCGCCCTGCGCGATGGCGCTGGCGCGCACGTCGCGCAACTCGTCGGCGGTCGTCGCGGCGGTGGCTGACGGCGCGTCAATCGCGGCCTCGACGTTCGAGCGCGCCGCAGCCGTCAACTCAAGCACGGTCGGCAAGGCGACGCCGCGACGCAGCAGGCGACTCGCCGCGTAGAGTTGGCGGAAGGCGCGCATCTCGTCCGCGCCCGACGTGAAATCGTTTGCGGCAGCAGCGGCGGCGGCGGCAGCGTCCGCTTGATTAGCAGTGTTGCCCTCGCCCGCCGTCGTCGCTGCGGCGTCGAGCGCGAGGTGCAGCGCGAGCAGACTTTTGAGGATGCGCGCGTTCGTCTCGGTGTCGGCGGCGTTGGCCTGGAAGATGCTGGCGCGGCGTTCAGGCGCGAGTAGTTCCGTGAAGGTCGCGGCGCGAGCGGGTCTGCGCCCGGCGAGTTGGGTTTCGAGTTGGCCGTCTTTGAGCGTGAAGGTGCGCGCGAGTTCGTCTGCGGCTTCGTTGTAGAGACCGGCGGCGGCGAGCGCGTTGGCGAGTTCGTAATCGAGCGTGGGGAAGCGTCCGTACTGTCTCGCGAAACGCAGCGAGCGTTCGGCGTCGAGCGGCCGCTTGTTGGCGATGAGCGCGCGTGCGAGGGCGACCTGCGCCCAAGTGTAGCGCGGCTCGATGCGCACGGCCTGACCCGCCAACTCAAGCGCGCGCGTCGGCTCGGCGTGCGCCGCGTACCAGTAGGCCGCGCCGGTCAGGAGCGACAGGTTGCGCGGCTCGGCCGTGAGCGCGGCTTCGAGTTCGCGCTCGGCCTCTTCGCGCTTGTCGGCGTCGAAGAGTGCGAGCACGACACCGTTGCGCGCCCCGCGGTCGTTCGCGTCGGCCGCGAGCAGTTCGCGGTAGAGCGTCAAGGCTTCTTCGGGTTTGCCCGTCGCGCGGCGCAAGTCCGCGAGGCTGTGGCGCGCGGGCGCGGAGCGCGGATCGAGTTCGACCGAGCGCGCGTATTCGGCCGTCGCTTCGTCGAGACGCAACGCGAGTCGGTGCGCCGCGCCGAGCGCCTGATGCGCGGCGGCCAGTTCGGGCGCGAGCGCGATGGCCGCCTTCGCCACGCGCGCGGCCTCGTCGGCCTGTTCGACGCTCACGTAAAAGGCGGCGAGCGCGAGCAGGCGTTTGGCGTCCGCGCCCGCCTTCGCCTCGACCGCGCGCGCGAGTTCGAGCGCGGCGGGAGCCTGACCGCGCAGGAAGAGGTTCGCGGGCAACTGCGACACGACCTCGTAATACAACTTGTCGGACATCCCGGCGGGCGCGAGTGCGACCGCCTGTTTGAAGAGTTCGACGCCGCCCGCGCCGTCCTGCGCCTGCAAACGTTCGTCGCCGAGCGCGGCGTGCGCGCTGACGAGTTGCTCGGTCGCGCGCGTCTTGAGCGACGACTGCGAATTGGCTTCGAGCCACGCGCGCAAGCCCGCGACGCGTTCGGCCGACGGCAGTTTGAGCAACGCTTCGAGTTCCGCCTTCGACGCCTCGCCGCCCTGCTGTGCGGCGCGCGCCTTCACGGGCGGCTGCTTCTTCTGCACGCCCTTCGCCGCCGGCTGCTGCGCGCCCTTTGCCGTTGGCTTCTTCTGCTGCGCGACGGCTGCCCCGCCCGCCGCCAGACTCACGAACAGGATCATTAAACAGACGTGAGAAATCGTTTTTTGAATCTTCATAACAAACTTGTAGTTCTCTCTCCGAACAACTTCAACGCAAAGTTTTATTTACTCAGCCCTTCGACGAGGACGCGCCCGACCGCATTGCTCGGCGCTTGGATGCGCAAGATCGAAGCGAGCGTCGGCGCGATGTCGGCGGGCGTCGCTGACTGCGCGTAACGACCCGCCGCGACGCCCTGCCCCATGATGATGAGCGGGACGTGCGTGTCGTAAGAATAAGGCGAGCCGTGCGTCGCCGGGATCGCGAACGTGCCTTCGCTGAAATATTTGAAAGGCTCTTGAACCAAGATCACGTCGCCGCTGCGTCGCGGGTGAAAGCCGTGCAGCACGCGCCGCCCGATGTTGTCCCCGGCGGAGATGCTGCCCGTTTCGAGTTGCGTGCGCGTGAAGGCGCGGTTGACGCCCGGCACGGTGAGAACGGCTTCCGCCACGACGCGTTCGATCTCCTCGCGGTTGATGCCGTCGCGTTTGAGTGCGACGGTGTTGAAGAAGAGGTTGGCGTTGTAGAGCGTATCGGAGATGTAGTCGGCGGTCGAATCCTTCTCTTCGCCCTTGCGGCTGAAGCGCGCGCGGACGGCGTTGCGCGCGGCGTTCATGATGTCGGTGTTGCCGATGCGCCCGCCCGTCAGCCCCATCGCCGAGGCGTGTTCCGGGATCGGCGCGACGCCATGATCGGCCGTGAAGGCGACGAGCGTGTTCTGCAAACCGACCTTCGCGTTGACGTAATCGAGCAGCGCGCCGATCTGGCCGTCCGTGCGCAAAGTGATGTCCATCACCTCTTGACTGTACGGCCCGAAGCGGTGGCCGACGTAATCGTTGGCGGAGAAACTGACGGTGAGCACGTCCGTGTCGGCGTCGCTCCCCAGACCTTCATTCTCAATCGCCGCCTGCGCAAACTTCAGGAGCAGGTCGTTCGAGAAGGGCGTGTAGTCGAGCATGCCCCAACACTTTCCGTCCGCGCTCGTCGGGCTGCCGGGGAGCTTGTGCGGGAAGGTGTTGGTGTCGGAAGTCGTCGCGATGTTCTCCCACGGCGGCGCGTCCGCCCCGGCGCGGCGTTCGTACTCGCCTGCGGCTTGACCCGTGAGCAGGCGCGTCCACTCCGAGCCGCAAGGCTTATCGGCCGGGCGCGCTTCGTTGTAGCGCGCGACCCACGCGGGCAGTTCGTTGAAGTAATAGTTGGTGGAGACCATGTTGCCCGTGAGCGGGCTGAACCAGTAGGCCGCATTGGCGTGGCGACCGCTAGGCAGGATCGCGCCGCGATCCTTCGAGGAGATGCCGATCACTTTCGAGCGATTGTTGACGAGTCGAATCTCGTCGCCGAGCGTCGAAGCGATCAGGCGGCGCGGGCTGGAAGCACGCTCGTTCGCGCCGCCGCCGAAGAGTTGCCAACGCCCGCGTTCGGGCTTGTCTTCCGGGTCGGACGCGTTCGAGACGATGCGCCCCGCGTCGCGGTCATACCAATCGTTGGCGATGATGCCCGTCTCGGACGGCCACGCGCCGGTCATCACGGTGGCGTGTCCGGGCGCGGTGTAAGTCGGCATGTGATCGTAGTTGGCGTTCGTCCACTGCGCGCCGTCGCGCGCGAGACGGCGCAGGCCGCCCTGCGGCGCGAAGAGATCGCCGAAGCGTTCCAGGTAGTCGGCGCGGAATTGATCTACGACGATGACGAGCACGAGCCGCGGCCGCTCCTTCACGGTCGCCGTCTGACTCGCACGCGCGGCCGTCGCTCCGGCAGGCGGCGCGGCGGCGGTGGCGGTCGTGCGTCTCGCGGCGCGCGGCGACGTTTGCGCGCCCGCGCTCACGGCGGCGACGGAGATCAGTACGAGCAGTGTCGAGAGAATTAAACTCAGGCCGGGGCGGACTGCTGCGGCGGCGCGGGCGCGTTGGTGTGTCATCTGTAGCCTCTTTGCGAACGTTCGCTTTAGACGAGCCGGGAGTGTCTGGTCTGTGGCGTAAATTAACGACGAGCGTGCGGGCATGATAACATCACGGCGCGAGTCGGATGAAGGCGGCCGCTAAGATGATGGGGAGCGATTAGGGCGTTGAGCGAACTTGAAGCGGAATGGGCGCGGCGTCTGGCCGAGGCCGAACAGCGCGCGCGCGCCAGCGGGCGCAGCGACGTGGCGGACTATCTCGCCCTGCGCGCCTTGAACGATCTCGCGCGCAACACCGGCATCGAATGGCTGCTCGCCACCTTCACGGCGCAGGCGGGCGAGGCCAACCGCGCGGGCGCGAGCATCGGGCTGACGAACACGGACGCGCACCGCTTCCGCGTCGGCAATTCGACGATGGCCGGGCATCGTTTAATGTTGAGCACGGGCGTGCGCGTCCTGACCATCGAGGCCGGTTGGCCGCGCACGCCGCGCGACGGCATCGTGCGTGGCGGGGGGCTGGCCAACGCGCGCATCGCACACTTCGGCAATCCTTCCGCCAACGACGAACTCCTGCTCATGCAAAGCAAGGGCGACGTCGCGCCGCGCTGGCTCGTCCTCGATCCTTCCGGCGTGCGCCCCACGCTCGAAGAAGCGCGCGTGCGCCACCACGTCGCCCGCCTGCTCGATTAAACTCTATTCAGCACATCGCCCGGCTGCTCGATCAAGTTCGACCGGCAAAGTCGCAAACGATATGCGTCGCGGCCTGCACGTTTTGGAACAATACGACGCGCGCCGACGCAGTTTGAGTTCCCGTCCCCGCCTAATTCACCAAATTTCGCGAACTAAACGCTCTGCCGCCGCACGCGCCCGCGCTGGCATAAGGCTTGCCATACTCCGCCGTGTCTCGCTGTCATCTTTCGCGATGAACAGATTAGACGCGGCTGTCGCAGACGAGTCCGCCGCCAACGCCAATCACTCGCCCCGTGAACGGCACTACGCGCCCGTAGCCGCTAAGTTTGAACGTAAGGAGTTCGCACATGATTAATCGACGCACGACTATTTTGACTGCCGCCGCCGCCATCCTCTTCGCCTTCTGCTTGCCCACCGTCACCTCGGCGCAATGGGATCGCGACCGCGACTATCGCCGCGACCGCCGCGACGACGGCTACGGCAACAACCGCAACGACAACTACGACACGCGCAACCTGCGCGACGTGGCCGAGCGCGTCAAGGACAGCGCGCGCAACCTTGAGCGCGACGTGGATCGCTTCCTCGACAACAGCCGCGCCAACGGCACGCGCCGCGAGGATCAGATCAACAACGAAGTGAGAGAGTTTCGTCAGGCCGCCGACCGCTTCCGCAGTCGCGTCGGCAACAACGGCAACGACCGCAACCGCGGCTCTCAGGAAGCGCAGTATCTCTTGCAGGCTGCCAACAACACCGAGCGCATGCTCTCGCGCCTGCGCGTCGATTCGCGCACCTACTCCGACTGGCGTCAGATCAAGCAAGACCTCCGCACCATCGCCAACGCCTACGGCCTGCGCTACGACGGCTACGACGACGGTTACTACCGTGGCGGCAACAACGGCGGCAACTATCCGCGCAACGACCGCAACTATCCGCGTGACAATCGCAACGGCCGCAACAACGACGACAACTGGTGGCGTCGCCTGCCGGGCATCATCAACGGCCGCCCGTAAGTTGACTGTAAGTTACCTGTAAGTTGATAGAGACAAACTAACGAGCAAGGGGTATCGGGTAAAAGTGGAGGCCGGTCTGACATTCGTTAGACCGGCCTCCACTTTTGCGTCTTCCCTTTCACCTTTTGTCATACAATACCGCGCATGTCGGAACGCACCGCCAACGCCGAAGCGGGCACGCTCTATCTCGTCGCCACGCCCATCGGCAATCTCGAAGACATCACGGCGCGCGCCCTGCGCGTGCTCCGCGAAGTTGACTTGATCGCCTGCGAAGACACGCGCCACACGCGCACGCTCCTGAACCACTTCTCTATCCCGACCAAAACTCTCAGCTACCACGAACACAACGAGCGCGAGCGCGCCGCCGAACTCGCCGCGCGACTCAACGCGGGCGCGAGTGTCGCACTTGTCTCGGACGCGGGCACGCCCGGCATCAACGACCCCGGCTTCCGCCTCGTGCGCGCGTGCGTCGAGCAAGACATCCGCGTCGTCCCCATCCCCGGCGCGACCGCCTTCGTCTCCGCGCTCGTCGCTTCGGGTCTTCCGACCGACGAATTTTACTTCGCAGGGTTTCTCCCCCCGCGCCAGCACGCGCGCCGCCTGCGCCTCGCCGACCTGCGCGCCGTCGCCGCCACGCTCGTCTTCTACGAAGCGCCGCACCGCATCGCCGACACGCTCGCCGACGCGCGCGAAATTCTCGGCGAGCGCGAGGCAGCGGTCGCGCGCGAACTCACCAAGCTCCACGAAGAGATCGCACGTGGGCGTCTCACAGACCTCATCGCGCGCGTCTCCGGCGAGCACGCGGCGCGCGGCGAGATGGTGCTCATCATAGACCGCCACATCATCGCCGAAGCGACATCGGACGCGCCGCAAACAATTGACATCGCCGCGCTCGTCGCCGCGTTCGAGGGCGAAGG
>JAUZFQ010000277.1 GCA_030838445.1 Pyrinomonadaceae bacterium
GTTGCACAAGTCGTATCGCGAGAGTTTGGAACTCGCGTCGGGCGCGCTGTATCCCGTCAAGCGTCCGTCGGGCGCGGCCGAAGGTAAGGCTTGGGAAGCCTTCTCGCGTTCCGTGCTCGGCTTCGTCCCGGACGCTTCGGCCGCCGACCGCGCGGCGGCGTGGGGAAACTTTCTCGCGCGTCGCTACCGGCATCTCGACACGCTGCGCGCCGCTTACAAGACCGAATTCGCGTCGTTCGCCGAAGTGCCTTTCCCGCAGGCGTTGCCCGCGGGCGGCGAGCCTCTGAACGACTGGTATCAATTCGAGAGCGTCGTCGTGGCGATGCGACGGGCGGCGCACCGCTTCACGGTGCTGTTGCCGATGCGGCAGACCGACACATTCGACGCGGCCGAGCATCGCAACTTGAGCGACCTCGCGCGCCGCGTCGTCGAACTGGAAAAACCCGCGCACACCACCTTCGACGTCAAGTTCTACTGGGCGATGTTCCGGCTCGGCGAGGTGCGCCTCGGCGACGACACGTTGCTCGATCTCGGCAGCCGCGCGCCCGGCCTGATGCGCCCGATGCTGCTCGGTCAGGAGCATCTGGCCGAAAGTTATCTCGCGCCCGCGCACCCGCAGAACGTCGGCGGGCGCAACGTCTTGGGTCGCCAGTAAGAGACGGCCGCCCGTCACGAGAACCCCTTCCGCGCGGCGGCTGTGGGGCGACATTTTTGCAGCAGGAGAAAAACAATGGCAGACGACTTCACATCGCGCATGGCAACTCCGGGCGCTTCGGGTGATCCGACCAAACACGTCAACTACACCTATGGCATGGTGCTCGGCGTGGACGATCTGACGCAGGAGTTCTCCTACCACTCCGGGCGCGATCAGTTGATGATGCGCGACACGGTCGGCTACGGCACGGTCAACGGCCTGCGCGTGACGGTCGCCCCGAACTCGAACGGCGAACTCGAAGTGAACGTCTCGCCGGGCACGGCCTTGACGCCGCGCGGGCAACTCGTCCACGTCACCACGGCGCAGTGCGCGAACCTCGAAAAGTGGCTCGCCATCGCGAAGAACAAGAAGGCCGTCGGCGACGAGGTGGGCACGCCGCCCGCCACGCCCGTCACGCTCTCGGTCGTCTTGTGCTACCGCTCGTGCCCGACGGACAAAGTGCCCGTCCCCGGCGAGCCGTGCCGCAGCGAAGAGGACACGATGGCCTACTCGCGCCTGCGCGACGACTTCAAACTCGAACTGCGCGTCAAGCAAGCGGCCAAGCCCCCCTCGCCCGACCAGCGCGAAGAAGACGCCCTGCGCGATTTCATCAAGTGGCTCAACGAGCACGTCGTCGTCACCGACGAACAGACGAACCTCACGAGCGAGACAGACTTCGTGCAGGCCGTCCTCGACGCGGCGCACCCGGCCGTCCTGCCGCCCGACGAACTGCCGCCCGACTTCATGCGCGACAACATCCCGCCCGCGCCGATGCGCGTCAACGTCGCCGACGCCTGTCGTTTCCGGCGCGACGCGTTCCGCCTGTGGGTCACCGCGTTTCGCCCGCGCTGGCGTCCCGCGCAGTTCAACACGCAGTCGGCCACGTGCGCCCCGGACGGCGGCGACTCAGGGACGATTGCCGACGACAACTGCGTCCTGCTCGCAGACCTGCGCGTGCCGCTGACGAACAACTTGCTGCTCGACACGACGACGCCCGTCGGCGTGCTCGAAGACCGTCGCCCTTACGTGATTAACCAGCGCATGTTGCAGGAGTGGCTGCTGTGCGGCACGTTCGATGAGGTGGCGAAGCCGCCGCAGCCGGAGACGCTCCCGCTCGTCTCGATACTGCGCGACACGGGCGGCACGCCCCTCTTCTTCTTCTGGTTCCACCTCGACACGCCGAAGAATCATGTCGGGATCACCACCTTCGATGCGGCGCACCTGATGGCGCTCTCGGAAACCGACGTGGCGGGCGATTTCTTCGACCCGCTGACCATCGTCAACTTGAAGGCCGTGTCGGGCATGAGGAATGTTTTCTCGGTGGAACTCGACGCCGACGCGCCGCTCATCCGGTTCGTCTTCGACCTCGACGGCATGCAGGTCGAGGTGGACGGCGGCGGAGGCACGTCGCTCGCGAAGTACGCCGCCACGCGCCGCCTCAACTTCGTCGGGCAAGACAGTCCCGAACGCGTCACTGCCTTTGCGCCGCTGTTCAAAATTTAAGTTCACGAGAGAGGTAATCCGACATGGGCAGAATCGAACTGCTACAGCCCTTCCTCGAAGGCGGCATCCGCAACACCAACTTCTTCAACGGACGCCTGCTCTCCGCCGAAGACTTGCGGCAGGAACAGCAGGCCAACCGCGAGCGCGACGCGCAACTCGCACGCGCGGTCGGCGCGGGCGTCGTCCACGGCCTCGAAGTGGCGCGCGCGCCGCAGTCGGGCGGGGGCGGCCTGACGAACGCGGTCGTCCGCGTGCGCGCCGGTCTGGCCTTGAACGAAAGCGGCGTCGCGCTCGCGCTGCCGCTCGACACGGAAGTCGCGCTCGTGCGCGAACTCGAAGCGGTCAACGCCGAGGCGGGTCTGTTCGCCACGTGCGCGCCGCCGAAGCAGACGGCCGTCGTCGCGGGCGCAGGGATGTACCTGCTCGTCATCACGCCCGCCTCCGGCTACGACCAGCGCGCGCCCGTCAGCGGTCTGGGCGGCGCGGGGTTGACGAGTCCGGGCTGCGGCAGCCGCTACGCCGTCGAGGGCGTCCAGTTCAAACTCGTCAGCGTGGACATCAACACGCTCGCAGGCATTCCCGCCGATGTCCGCACGCAACTCAACACGCTGATGAGCGCGGGCGGCACGGCCAACCTCTCGCTCCTCCGAAACCTCATGGCCTATCTCTGCTTCGGCGCGGCGCAGACGGCCGCGTTCGCGCGCGACCCCTTCGCCGCGGCGAACCACCCGGACGCTCCCGCCGCCCCGCCGAACATCCTCGGCGCGCTGCGTGCCGCGGGCGAACTCACGCGCTGCGACGTGCCGCTCGCGCTCCTCTACTGGACGGCGACCGGGGGCGTTGACTTCGTGGACATGTGGAGCGTGCGCCGCCGCGTGACGCGCGCGACGGCGACGGACGCGTGGGGCGCGCCCGGCGGCGACGCCGAGCGCGGCCTGCGCGAAGCGATGTCCATGCAGTTTCAGGAGCACCTCGAAATGCTGCGCGGGAGCGCGTCGTCGGCGCAGGCGGTCGTCGCCGAAACCTACTTCCGCTATCTGCCGCCCGCGGGCTTTCTCCCGCTCGGCGGCGTCGCCGGTCTCGTCGGCTTCAACTACCAGACCGTCTTTCAGAGCACGACCTACAGAGGCCCGGTCTACATCAACGGCGCGCGCGTCGCCGCGCTGCTCCACGAGGCGCGCTCCTACCCGCCGATTGAAGTCAAGAGCGATGAGATGTTCTGGCTCTACCTCGTGCGCGAGAACCAGCAGGCTTTCAACGCGGGCGGCGCGAACCGGCCGCAGCCCTACGTCATCTTCGCGAAGGGACACACGCCCTATCAGGGCGACTCCCAGTTCGATCTGGCCTACTGGGATTACAACAACTACGCACTCATCTAAGGCCGCCCCCGGCCACCGCCGAAAGCAAGAGAGGAGAAGAGAACGATGGCGCAGAAACTAGAGAAGGTGAAATCGGGCGACCTCATCACCGCCGGCTTTATCAACAGCCTGATAAGTCAACTGGAGAACTTGGAAGCGCGCGTCGCCGAACTGGAAGACGCAAGTTCGCAGCCCGGTCAGGTGGTCAAGATCACGGGCTTCGAGTTCACCAAAGTCCCTTTGCGCGTCAGCCACCGGCTGGAAGTGAAGGGGAAGAATTTCAGCGTCCCCCCCGAACTCAACGAGGTCTTCATCGGCGGCAAGAAGGTGCAGAACTTCGCGCTCGACAGCGGCGAGGATCAACTCGTCTTCGACGTGCCGGACATCCCCAACCTCGTCGAGAGCGGCTCGAACGTGATCGTGAAGGTGACGAACCCGCTCGGCACGGCCTCCGACACGGTGAAGGTTTCGCCCAAACTGATCATCCCGCAGGGCAACATTCAGGTGACTTACCTGATCGCTCCCGTGATGCCCATGGGCAAGCCGAACATCGAGCAGAATTCGTCCTACATGTTCACCTTCGCGGTGAAGGCCATCGCCAGCCAGCAGGGCGACTACACGCTCACCCCTTCCGTCATCGGCGTGCAGAACTGGACGGCCGAGTTGCTCGCCGACAACGGCGACACGGTGCGGCCGTCGAACATCATCACGCTGCCCGGCGTGCCCGGCACGGGCGCGACGAAGAACATCCGCGTGCGCGTCAAAGTGCCGAACAGTCAGCCCAACGGGACGAAAGGCACGGTGCGGCTCGCCGTCTCGGAGAACACGGCCGACACGGGCGTCACGCCCGGCAACCAGCAGTTCGACATCACGGTCGGCTCGCCGCCGCCCTCGCCCGAAACGCGCGTGCGCATGCAACTCGAAAGCGTGCAGGGCGGCGCGGCGATGGGCACGGGGGCGAACGCCAACAAGGTCGTGTTCAAGCGCGGCGACGTGGGCATCGTCGGCCTGAGCCTTGAGTTCACCGTCGGCGGCAGTTTCACCGTCGCCACCGCCGTCAAGACTCCGACCGGGTGGACGGTCGGCGACACCGACATCACTTCGTTTGAAGTAGCCAAGCCCGCGCAAGGTCAGACCTCTCACCAGTCGGTGTTCGCGGAGTTCACCGCCGGGCAGACGGCCGCCGAAACCGAGATGTACGTGACGATCAAGGGGACGGTCAAAGAGAGTCAGAACGGCGTGGAGATCAAGTACGCGCAAACCATCGCGGCGGTCTAACTTTCGCCTCGCGCCCGCGCGCGGACAGACAAGTTTCGCGCGAGCCAGTCAACCGCCGTGCCGGCCGCCGCACGCACGGCGATGTTGCCAACACACCTCACCGAGGAGCTTAGCCATGAGTAAAAAATTGAAGCATCTGCGCGGCCTGCCGCGTGCCCTGCGGGGCGCGTGCGCCGTCGCGCTCGTCGTCCTGATGTCCGTGCCCGTGCCGGCCGCGCCGACCGACATGTGCTTTCCGAGCATCTCCGGCGGACTGACCGGCGTGCCCACCATTGACGGCGTGATCGAGGGCTACACCGGCCCCGGCACAGTTAACAACGATCCCGGCTGGGACGGCGTGACGCGCGTCAACCTGCTCGACAACACGGGCGGCAACATGGGTTCGACGGCGGCGGCAAAGTTTCAGGTGGGGCGCGACGCCGGTTTCGTCTATCTCGGCTTCGTCGTCGGCATCCCGACGGCGGGCGTCAACACCAACATCGTCGTCGGGCTGGCGACCAAGGCGGGCGACCCGGCGACCGACTGGCGTTTCCACATCAAGCCCTTCGACGCCTCGACCGCCGACCCGGTCTTCACCGATTTGAACCGGACGCCCAACTCCGTTACGTGGTGGCGCGACAGCGGCGACTGGAACAACGCGGGCGCGACGGCGCACGTCGCCAGCCCCGGCGACTGGATGCTCGACAACACGCGCTTCAGCAAGTCGGGCAACCAGTTCGCCGTCGAGATGCGGATACCCATCGAGTCGAACGTCGCCAACGCGGGGCTGAACACGAAGATCTTTTTCCCCGCGTCCGGCAATTTCCGTCTCTACGTCAACGTGCTCGGCGCTAACACGCTCCTCAACACGACGACCCAAGACCCGTGGCCGGCGGGCGTCATCGTCGTGCCGAACAACGGCACGTTCCTGACGCGCAACACGCCTCTCGTCTCGTCGTGGGGCGTGGCCTCCTTCAACGACCGTCCAGAGTGCGACGGCGTCTCGATAGACATGCTCGGGATCGGCATTGACGACCCGAACAACTCCGGCACGCTCATCTCCAACATCCGCCGCTTCGACCCGCCGGGGGCGGGCACGTTCCCCGAAGTTGACCTCGCGGCCTGCCTCGCCCGCGCGCCCGACTTCAACTGGCCTGCGGATCAAGGGCCGTCCAACTCCTTCGTCGCCAAGCCCTTTAACGGCATGGTGGGAACGACCGCGAAGGTGTCGGCCACCTTCCGCCTCTGGCACTGGGGCATCCCCGGCACAACCGAGTGGACGAAGATCGGCGAGGCCAACCCGCCGCTCATCCCGACGCCGCTCGTCCCGGCCGACGTGACGAGCCACCCGACCGCGCAGCAGAGCATCCTTGCGGGCACGACCGGCAATCTGGTCTCCAACTGGAAACTCAGCTATCGCTGGTCGTGCATCTACAAGTTCAGGCCGAGCCAGTGCATGCAGGTTGATCTGGACTCGAACGATCCGAACACGCGATTCAAGGTGAAGACCGCGCACCGCAACATGTCTTTCGTCCCCGCGTCGAGGTTCGAGCAGCAGGCGCGCATCAGCGGCGTGCAGGGCGAACTCCCGCCGGGGCGGACGCAGCACGAATACGTGATCACGGTCGAGACCGACGAGCAGGGGCGACTCGAACAGCGCAGAGATGATCCCGTCGGCGCGACGACGGTCGGCACGCGGTCGCAGCAGAAAACCTCGCGCCGTCTCCAGTCGAAAGAACTGGCCGACGAGGCGCTCCGGCAGTTCGGTCGCCGCGTGACGAACCTCGGCACGTGGATCGCGCGCGGCACGCTGCGCACCGGACGGACGATCAACATGGGCGGCGTCGAGCACGAGTACGTGCGGCGCGCGGGCGACTTCGGCTTCGTCGCCGGGCACACCGGCCCGATCTACGGCTGGCGGTTCGGCTTCACTGGCAACGGGCTGCGGAGTCAGTCGAACGGCGTCTACACCATTGACGTGCCGCCCGGCGGCGAAGCCTTCGTCAACACCGTCATCGAAACCATCGACGCCAACGGGCGCGACGACGATGACGATGACGACGACGACGGCGACATCCCGGCCGACGCCGACTCGAAACGCTGGGGCTTGAGTTTGCACGCGGGCGCGAGCATCCCGCACCCGGACTTCAGCAACGCTTTTGATCCGGGGCCGAACTTCGGCGTCGATCTCGAATACCGCCTGAGCAACCACGTCTCGCTCGAAGCGTTGTACGGCTTCAACCGTTTCCGCGGCATGGACTTCGGCTTCGTCTCGCTCGCCGACATTAACGTCCACCAGCTTGCGGGCAACGTCAAAGTCTTCGGCGGGAGCGGCGCGGTCAGGCCGTTCCTCAACGGCGGCGGCGGCGCATACGTCTTCGACGGCGGCGGGGGCACGGACACGCGTGGCGGCGCGAACATCGGCGGCGGCATGCAGTTCAATCTCACTCCGACCTTCGCCGTCGAGGGGTCTTACAATTTCCACAGCGTCTTTACTCCCGGCTCGAACGTGAAATTCTCCACCGTCCAAGGTGGAGTGCGCTTCAGGTTCTAAACCGGGACGCGGGCGCTGTTGGAGTCAGGGGAGCGGGAGGAAGGCAGCGCAGAAGCGCAGGGTTGACCTTCGAGTCGCCCCGGTCGCGCGCTAGCGCCTCCCGCGAACCTGATCCGGTTCGCTTCAGATGATCAACCTGCACACGGGTGAACAGACTTACGTCGCGCGGCTGCGCGTCACGGGCGACACCGGCCTCGACCCGCTGGCGGCGCGCTTGCGCCTCGCCTCTCTCTTCGCGGCGGCGGAAGTGCAGCCCGCGGGTCTCGCCCCGTCGGCCATCGTCTGCATCCGCCGTCTCGACGATCCGCGCCCGCGCACCGTCTCGCTCGCGGGCGGACACTTGACGCTGCCGCCGGAATGGCAACAGTCCGTGCGCGCTTCCATCGAACAACTCGCGCGGCGCGCGCCGCGTCCCGCGCGCGAAACGGTCGGGGCTGACGCGCCCTGCGTCGTCTTCGCGGATCGCGCGGAGTTGTTGGCCGCGCTCGCGTGCGACTGGTGCGAGCAGCGCGCCGCCACGCGCTGGTGGTGGCGCAGTCTCTTCCAAGGAACGCCCGACGCGGACGCGCTCGTCAAACTCTGGCGAGAGACGCCCGAATACGTGCCGGGCGCGCTCGAACATCTCGCGCGACGACACGCAGCCGTGCCCTTCGCACGCGCTCTCGCGCCCGACGCGGCGCGCGCCATCCTCCACAGCCTGACGCGCCGCTTCGCCCTCAACGAACTTCACACGGCCTTCTCCCACGCGCCGCACACTCCTTCGCGCGCAGAGTCCGGCGTACGTTCTGACGCGCCGCTGAAAATTTTCACCGACGACACGACGCGTGAAGACTTTCAACTCAACCTCCAAACTCTCGACGTGGGCGACGCTCCGTGGCAGAGCTTCGCGCCGGAAGCATCGTCGGGCGAGTTGGAGTTGCCGCAACAACTTTTGCTCGGCGTCGGTCTCGCCCTGCAACGCGCGCCCGCGCTCGCACGCAGTCGCGGCTTCGCGCTCCGCGTCGGCGCGTGGGTCAACGCGATCTCAACCGGCCGCCGCACGGACGCCCCCGCGCCGCCCGCCGTGAACGCCAAAGCGACGCGCGGCACGAACGCGCCCCCGCCCGATTCCGCGTCACAGCCCGACCCGGCTGCAACACGCGACACGTTTCAAGAACAACGAGTCGGCCGCGCGTCGCGTCCCATCTCCGCATTTGACGGCGCGCGCGATCCGGCGTCTGAGACTTCCGGCGCGGGCGTTGACGCTGCGGGGATAGAACGCGCAGACGCCGCTGCAACTTCAACAACAATTTCATCCCCGGACGCTGAGACCGGCGCACAGGTCGAGACGACTCAAATTGCGGCGGGCGACGACAACGCGTCGAGCGCGTTGACCGGCGAGAGCGTCGAGAGCGTCGCGCCGGAGATTGAAGCCCACGCCGCACACGACGGGAGCGCGCGCGTCGGCGAGACGTTGGAAACGCGGGTTGAGGAACAGGAAGCTAACGCGCCGCCCGCGTCTCTCAACGAGGCGGAGACGACGCACGCCGCGTCGCCTCTGCTCGAAGCGCAGATCGAGACGCGTTTCGGCGGTCTGTTTCATCTCGTCAATCTCGCGCTCTTTCTCGAACTCTACGGCGACTTCACCGCGCCCGCCGCACCGGGCATCGCGCTTCCCATCTGGGATTTTGCCGCCCTGCTCGGACGCCGCATGTGCGGCGCGGGCGTCGAGTCGGATGCCGTCTGGCCTCTGCTCGCGCGTCTCGCGGGGCGCGAGGTGGCACAGCCGCCGGGGGAAGGTTTTCATCCGCCCGACGCGTGGCGCGTGCCCGACGCGTGGCTGCGAACTTTCCCCGCGACGGGCGACTGGCGTTGGACGATCTCGCGCCGCGATGCGCGCGTTCAGAGTCGCTTGCAGGTCATCCATCCGGCTAAGTTTCTTGTGCTCGACGTGCCGCTCGACAGTGAAGCGGAAGCGGAGATCGAACTCGCACGCGAGTTGGAAGTTTACGCCGGAGCGTTCGCCGCGCCGCCCGCGCGCGATGCGCGTCCGATCAAACTACAGCGCGCCGCGCGTCCGCTCAAACTGCGCGGCCGCACGCCGCTCGCGCGTTGGGTCGAGTGCGTGCACCTCTACACGCGCGCGCGTCTGCGGCTCGCGCTCGGCACGAACGACGCGCGTCGCGCGGCGCGTCTCTTGTGCGAACGGCACGCGCGCGTGTTCGTGACGGCGACGCACGTTGATGTCGTGATGCGTCTGGCCGAGTTGCCGTTCGAGGTGCGCGTGGCCGGGCTTGATCGAGACCCCGGTTGGATTCCGGCGGCAGGGCGCGTCGTCGCGTTTCATTTTGAGTAGGAAGTCCGCGCGCCGCGGTTGAGTAGGGAGGCGAGCGACTCGTTTGAGTAAGAAGGCGACTGACGAGTAAGAAGGCGAGCGACGGGTAGGAAGGCGGGCGACGGAGGTTTGAGTCAATGATGCAGTTGTTGGAAGAGAGTGAACATCCGTTCGCCGATTTTGCGGCGACGCCCGCGAGCCATTTCAAGCTCTACGTCTTCGCGGCGGTCGCGCGCGTCATCGAACAGGTCGCGCAGTCGTTCGAGACAATCGAAGCGGCCTACGAACAGTTTCCGTTCCTCGAAGGCTATGGTGAAGAACTCGAAGGCCGCGCGCCCGCGCACCTCGGTTGCGAGGACGAGCGCGGCGCGCACGAGTGGTGGCAGGAGGCGATCCGTTCGTGGGAAGAAGGGACGACGGAGACGCACCTGCCACTCCGGGCGTTGCGCGTCGCGGCCGCACTCGATCATGCGGCCATGACGCTGCTGATGTGCGCGGGTCTCATCGAAGAGGACGCGCGCTTCGGCCTGCTCTTTGAAACGATGCAGGCAACGCCCGGCCAACACCGCCCCACCTACGGGCTGCTCTCGGCGTGGTGGCGCGACCGCGAAGACTGTCGCGCCGTGCGCGCGCGCCTGCGCGAGTTGCACGAGTTGGGACTCGTCGAGTTTACGGGGACGGACGCGCCGCGCACCGAGTGGTCGCTTCACGCGCCGCCGTTGCTCTGGGACGTGCTGCGCGGAGAGACGCGCGAACGTCTCGCCCCGTGGGCGCGCTATCACGCGCCCGCCGCGCTCGCGCCCCTCGACGCGCTCATCCTCCCCGCCGAACTCGGTGCGCAACTCGAACTCATCCCCGCGTTGCTCGCGTCGGGCGAGGCGCAGGCGCTCATCGTGCGCGGCCCGCACCACAACGGCCGCCGCACGCTCGCCGGGGCAATCGCGCGCGCGCTCGGACGCGGCGTGCTCGAAATCTCACAACCGGAGCGCAGCGCGAGTGAGACAATCAACAACGCATCTGATGAACGCTGGCGACTCGCGGGCACGCTCGCCACGCTCCTCGACGCGCTGCCCGTCTTCGTCTTCGACATCCCGCCCGGCGAGACCGTGGAGTTGCCGCCGCTCGGCGCGGCCTACGAGGGCGCGCTCGCGGTCGTGCTCGGCAAGCAGGGCGGCGTCCGCGGCGAGGCGGCGGAACGCGCCCTCACCGTCACCTTGGAGACGCCCACGCGCGACGCGCGCAGGCTTCACTGGCTGCGCGCACTCGGCACGCGCGCCACGCCCGACCTCGAACTCATCAGCGCACGCTTTCGACTGACGGGCGGCAACATCCGCCGCGCCGCCACGCTCGCCGTCGCCTACGCCGCGCTCGCCGGTCGCGCGGGCGTCACCGTGGCAGACGTGCAGCAGGCCAGCCGCGCGCTCAACCGCCAGATGCTCGACACGCTCGCCGTACGCATTGACACGGGGGCGGGCGATTGGTCGCACCTCGCGGCTAACGCCGACGTGTTCGCCGAGTTGCGCAACCTGGAAAGTCGCTGCCGCCACCGCGAGCAGTTGCCCGCGCACGTCGGCGACGCGTTGGCGTGCGGGATGAACGCGGGCGTGCGCGCGCTCTTTAGCGGCACGAGCGGGACGGGCAAGACGCTCGCCGCGCGCCTGTTGGCCGCGAGTCTCCAGATGGACTTGTACCGCCTCGATCTCTCCACGGTCGTCAACAAGTACATCGGCGAGACGGAGAAGAACCTCAACCAGATTTTCGCGCTCGCCGAAGAACTCGACGTGATCCTCTTGCTCGACGAAGGCGACGCCCTGCTCACGCAACGCACCGACGTCGGCAACGCCAACGACCGCTACGCCAACCTCGAAACCAACTACCTCCTGCAACGACTCGAATCATTCGAGGGCATCATCGTCGTCACGACCAACGCGGGCGACCGCATCGACAATGCCTTCCAGCGGCGCATGGACGTTTCGATCAGTTTCGCGCCGCCCGACTCCGCGGAGCGTTGGACGATCTGGCAACTGCACCTGCCCCACTCGCACGAAGTCGAGCCGCGTCTTCTGGAAGAGGCCGCGCGCCGCTGCGAGTTGACGGGCGGGCAAATTCGCAACGCCGTGCTCCACGCCTCTTCGCTCGCGCTCGAAGACGGCGGCACGGTCACGTCCGCACACTTCGAGGCGGGCGTCCGGCGCGAATACCGCAAGGCGGGCGCGGTCTGCCCGCTCCAAACGCGCCGCGACCAACATCACGGCAACGGCAGCGTCGTCGCCGCGTCTTTCAACCGGTGGTAAGAAGACAGTGACGAGTGACAAGTGACGAGTGACAAGTCGGAAATTGGCGAGTGCCGTGTGAGCACGTTGAATTTGATTCGACGTGCTCGGATTGTCATTTGTCATCTGTCACTCGTTACTTGTCCGGCTTATCACTCATCACTCGTTACTTGTTTGGCTGGTCACACATCACTCGTCACTTGTTCGGCTCGTCACTCATCACTCGTCACTCGTCACTAAAACAATGCCTGTCGCACTTCGATCACTGTCGCGTAAGCCGAAGCCGCTCCCGAAGCCGGAGAGCGACCCGCGCTTTGCGAAAGTCGTCGAAGACCTCAAGCGCAAGGCCAGTAAAGTCAAAGCCCACCCCACGCCCGCCAAGAAGGCCGCCGAGGCCGCGGGCGCAGCCAAAGGCCCGCCGAACGAGAAGGCTGCGGGCGCGAAGGGCAAGCAGGTAGATAAGATCAAAGAGGCCAAGTCGAAGAAGCCCGAACCGGCGAGCTTCCTGAGTCTGCTGCGCGCGGAGATTGAGAAGGCGATGCCGAAGACTCTCGACGACACCTCGAAGTTTATGAAGGGGGGGCAGGCGGGCGCGCTCAAAGGCGGACTCAAGGGCAACGTCTCGCAGCAGAAGCAGGCGGCGACGGGCGACACGGCGCAAACCTCCAAGCAGCCGCCGAGCCAGGCGGGCATCCCCGGCAAGCAGGAGCAGCCGATCCCCGACGAAGCCGCGCCGCCGAACCCCGACGTGCCCGCGGGCGAAGGGATGCCCACGCCGAAGGCGGAGGACGACGTGTCCGTGCAGGACTCGAAGCAGGACACAGAGGCGGCGATGGCCGACGCCGAAGTCACCGACACGCAACTCAAGAAGGCCAACGACCCGCGCTTCAGCGCCGTCCTCACCAGCAAGGAAGAGGTCGGCAAGCAGGCCGACGCCGCGCCCGGCCAGTACCGCACGAAGGAGAAGGGCACGCTCGCGACGGCCATCGCGTCGGCGAAGGGGGCGAGCAAGATGGGCGCGGCGGCGATGCTCGGCGTGAAGGGCAAGGCGAAGTCGAACGTGTTGACGCGCCAGCAGGCGGCGAAGGCGAAGGACGAGGCCGAGCGCAAAAAAGTCGCCGACACCATCGAGGGCATTTACAACAAGACGAAGGAGGCGGTCGAGGCCAAACTCGGCGCGCTCGACGAAGAGGTCAACGGCCAGTTCGACAGCGGCACGGATGCGGCGCTCGCCGCGATGAAGTCTTACACCGAGCAGCGCATTGACGCCTACAAGGACGAACGCTACTCCGGCGTCATCGGCAAGGGTCGCTGGCTCAGGGATCAGTTCAAGGGTTTGCCGGAGGCGGCCAACGTCTTCTACGTCGAGGGGCGCAATCTCTTCACGCGCCTGATGGACGTGGTGATCGTGCGCGTCGCGAACCTCGTCGAGAAGCGTCTGGCCGAGGCGAAGAAACTCGTCGCCGACGGGCAGCAGCAGATCAAGACTTACGTGGACAGCCTGCCGAAGAACTTGAAGTCGGTCGGGCAGGCGGCGCAGAAAGAGGTGGCGGGACGCTTCGCGGAGTTGGAGCGGGGCATCGAGGACAAGAAGAACCAACTGGCGTCGTCGCTCGCGCAGAAGTACAAGGAGGCGGGCGAGAAGGCCGACAAGGCGCTCAAGGAGATACAGGACTCGAACAAGGGTCTGGTGCAGAAGTTTGTCGAGAAACTCGGCGAGATCATCAAGATCATCATGGAGTTCAAAGGCAAGCTGATGGCCGTCCTGCGCAAGGGCTGGGGCGTCATCAAGGGCATCCTCGCAGACCCCATCGGCTTCCTCGGCAACTTGATCGCCGCGCTCAAGCAGGGTTTCAACCAGTTCAAGGCGAACATCGGGAAGTGGCTCTTGAAGGGCATTATCGGCTGGCTCTTCGGCGCGCTGGCCGAGGCGGGCGTCACGCCGCCGCCCGACTTCTCGCTGCCGTCCATCCTCAAGCTCGTCCTGCAAATCCTCGGCATCACCTACGAGCGGATGCGCGCGAAGGCCGTCAAGCTGCTCGGCCCGACGGCGGTGACGATCATTGAGTACCTGATCAAGTACGTGCAGACGCTGGTGACGGGCGGCCCGGCCGCGCTGTGGGAACAGGTCAAGGCCGACCTCGCTAACCTCAAGGAGCAGGTGCTCGGCGAAATCCGCACGATGATCATCACGGAGGTGATCAAGGCGGCGATAACGAAGCTCGTGACGATGTTCAACCCCGTGGGGGCGTTCGTGCAGGCGGTGCTGGCGATCTACAACACGGTGATGTTCGTCGTCGAACAGGCGAGCCGCATCGCCGCGTTCATCTCGTCGGTCGTGGACTCGGTGTCGGCCATCGCGGCGGGCGCAATCGGGGCGGCGGCCAACCGGATCGAGCAGTCGTTCGGCGCGGCCATTCCCATCGTGATCGGCTTCCTCGCGCGCCTCGTCGGCGTCGGCGGCTTGCCGAAGAAGGCCACGGCCGTCGTCAAGAAGGTGCAGGGGGCGATTGACGGGGCGATTGACAAGTTCTTAGGGAAGGCCATCGCCTTCGTCAAGAAACTGTTCGGCAAGGGCGGCAAGGAGGGGAAGAAGAAAGAGGAGAAAGAGAAGGGCGAGAAGTGGGCGAAGGGCGAGGCGGCCGTCAACGCCTTCCTCCAGCAGCAGGCGTCCAAGGACGAGTATTTCGTCGAGGACTACACCTCCGGCCTCGCGCAGATCAAGGGCAAGTACGGGTTCACGCTGTTGCAGATGACGGCCAAGGGCGACGCCGTCGAAGCGGCGATGAGTCCGAAGAAGAAGATCAAGAACGACTGGCCGCTCGTCCAGAAGTTGAAACTCAAACCTCCTTCGGGGCATCAACTGCTGCTCGACTTCTCGAACCGCGGCAACAAACGCATCTTCGCCACGAAAGGCGGCATCAAGAGGTTCGTCTACAACAAGCGCACGTCGCAGTGGCAGACGATCAAGGACGACAAGCTCATTCAGAAGGCCGAGAAAGATCTGCGCGCGGAATTGAAGCGGCAGCGGTCGCAGTGGACTTCGCTCGTCGAGGCGGGCAAGGCGGCCAGTTCGCAGGGGTTCGACGCGGGCGGCATCGGGCAGAAGCCGACGGAGTCGGAGGAGCGCGTGGTGGTCGGCGAAGTGAAGGGCGGCTTCCGCAAGGGCTGGCAGTATTTCCTGCTCGACAAGTTCACGGCCATCACGGGGGGCGTTAAAAAGAGCCTGCTGGGCAAGAACCTCGACACGATGCGAGACACCGCGCAGGAGAAAGGCGGCGCGAAACTCGTCAAGCGGTTTGACGAGGCGATTGCCAGCGGTAACATCACCATCGTCATCAAACTCGTCGGCAAGGCGGTCGTCTCCGGCACGGTCTGGCCGAAGCTCGAAGCCGCCGTCAGGAAGCACGTCAAGGCGTACATCAAGGCCAACTACGACGGCGTTGACCCGGACGAGGTGATCAAGAACGTCAGGATCGAATGGAGCTTGTAAGGAGGGGAAACTCGCATGCCGTGGATTAGTCTGGCCGCGACGAGAGAGACCTACCGGCGGATGGTGGCGGAACTCAGGGACGAACCCGGTTACGCCGAGTCGCAGATGAGAGTCGTTACGTCGAACGACGCGCGCAACGCGCTGCTGGCGGGCGACGGGGAGTGGGCTGACGTGGAGGGGCGGCGCTGCCTCGCGCTGCTCGAACGGAAGAAAAAAGAGTGGCGGCCGCCGCCGGAAGAGACGATGTGGAAAGTGTTCGGGCTGGCCGTCGCCGCGAGTCTCGTGGGCGAAGACCCGGCGGGCGTCATCGAGTCAATCGCGAAGGCGCGCAGTTACCGCGACGCCGAGGATAAGTCGCTGCAACTCGTCGCGCGCCGCATCGCCGGGTTGGACGAGAGTCCGCAGAAGCCTTACGCCGAGCCGGGGCACGTCGGGACGGAGGCGGAGTGGTTCAAACTCGTCAAGCGCGCGCCCGCCGCCCACGCGCTCGATCTGTCGCTGACTCCCGACCATCACCTGTGGCCGGTCTTGACGAAATTCGCGCTGCCGCTCGCCTACCTCGTGGCGCAGGAGCGCGCCCGCCCCGACCGCGCCGCCGACGTCAAGCTGCTCATGAGCATGGGCGCGCACCCGGAGCGGCGCGGCGACATCCTGTACGAGCGCGAGGACGAGAGGCCGGACTTTAAGAACGACGCCACGCCCGCCGAGCGCAACCGTTGGAAGGGCTTCGACGCGCTCGAAATAAAAGACGGCGAGCTGTTCGTCTATTACTATCTCGGCATCCGCTGGAAAGCCCCTCTGGTTTTTCAGGAAGACCTCGACACGTTCGAGTTTCTCGCGCGCGTCCCGAAGGATTGGCGGGCGTTGGAAAAGTCGGTCACGCAAACTCAACTGGCGAAGATCAATGAAGCACGCGAGCACGGGCGATGCACCTACGTGCTCGTCTACGATTCTTACGAGGCGGAAACGTCGGAGGGAGACTTGCTTGAGGCCGCCGAGCACTACAAGTTGAAACTCGAAGCGCGCGATCTGACGGAAGTATAACGTTGACCCGCACACGCCTCCGCCGCGCTTGAGGGCGGCCGCGCGAGATCGTTCAAGGCAGAGTTATGAATCCCCAACCGTTCATCTCCTGCATCATGCCGACGGCGGATCGCCGCGCGTTCGTCGCGCAGGCGATGAGCTATTTTCTGCGTCAGGACTACGAGCACAAAGAGTTGATCATCGTGGACGACGGCCGCGACGCCGTGGGCGATCTTGTTCCGACGGACGGGTGCGTGCGTTACGTCCGGCTTGACGAACGTCTGCCGGTGGGCGCGAAGCGAAATCTCGCGTGCGAGCATGCGCGCGGCCAACTCATCGCGCACTGGGACGACGACGACTGGCACGCGCCGCACCGCTTGCGTTATCAGGTCGAGTCAATGCTGCGCGCGGGCGCGGAGTTGTGCGGCATCAGCACGTTGTTGTTCTACGACATGCGGGGCAGCGGCGGGCGCGGTTGGAAGTACGTCTACCCGGCGAGCCAGAAGGCTTGGGTGTCGGGCAGCAGCATGTGTTACACGCGGGAGTTCTGGGCGGGCAACCGCTTCCGCGAGATCAACGTCGGCGAGGACGCGCGCTTCGTGTGGAATCGCCCGGCGGCGCGCGTGTGCGTGCTGCCCGATCCGGGCTTCCACGTCGGCATCATTCACAAAGGGAACGTGAGTCCGAAGAACACCGCGGGGAGCTACTGGCGTTCGCACCCGGCCGAGGACATACGCCGCCTGCTCGGCGCGGACGCGAAGTTTTACGACGACCTCGCGGCGGGCAGAGACTCGACGCGCGCCGACGCGCAAGGCGAGACCGCGCGGGAAGAAGACAAGCAAAGGGAAGCGCGTGGAGAAGTTGTGAAAAGGGAAGCGCGTGGAGAGGGTGTGAAAAGGGAAGCGCGTGGAGCGAACGCGCACTCCGTCAATGCTCGCGCCGCCGCTTCGAGTCGCGCGGCGGTGTCGCGCGGTGCGGAAACTCCGCGGGCGTTAGTCTCAGCGGCTTACGGCATCGGCGACATCCTGCGCGTCACGCCGCTCGTCGGTGCGCTCGCGCGGCTCGGTTACGAAGTTGATCTGCTCGTCGCGCCCGACTACCCGGAGAGCGCGAAGCTGTGGGAGCACGCGCCGGAGATTCGACGCCTGATCCATTATCAGAATTTTCGCGGCAACCGGGGCGGCCAGCCCGTCGCCGCACTGGCGGGCGAGTCGTACGAGGTCGCGACGTTTACGCAGTGGAGCGCGCCCCTGCGCCGCTGGGTGCGCGCCAAGCGCGTGCTCTCGTTCAATCAGGCGGAGTGGTTGAAGGAGGGCGACATCGCGTGCGTCGCGCGGATGGCGCGCGAGTTGGGTTGGGAGGGAGACTTGCCCGAACCTTTCGCCGTCGCCTCCGGCAGACACTTCGACTTGCCGCCGCACACGATTGCGCTGCACCCCGGTTGCAAACCGGACTGGCCCTGGAAGAAGTGGCACGGCTTCGACGAGTTTGCGCGACTCTGGCCGGAGGTAGCGATCATCGGCACGGAGTCTGATCTACAGAACGGCGAGACATATTTCCGCAGAGCCTTCGCGTGGCCGGAGCACGCGCGCAACTTCGTCGGCGCGCTCGACCTGCCGGACACGGCCGCGCTGATCCAACAATGCGCTGCGCTCGTCTCGAACGATTCGGGGCTGATGCACCTCGGCGTCGCCGTGGGCACGCCGACGTTCGGCGTCTTCGGCATTACGAGTCCCGCGCGCGAGATGATCCCGTCGCGGAAGATGTTCCCGGTGACGAAGCAACTCGCGTGCGAAGCGGCGTGCCGCAAAGCGGCGTGGGGTCGGCGCGACTGCGACCAACACCTCGCATGTTTGAAAACTCTGACGTCGCAAGAGGTGCTCGCACACGTCACACAAAACGTCCCCGCGCTCGCCGCCGTACATGCACCCGCCAACGTACATGTGCCTGCTAACGCACACGCTCTTGCCAACGTACATGCGCCCACCGCTGCACTCGCACCCGCCAACGCACACGCGCTCGGCGACGCACGCGCGGTCGCCAACGTGCCTACGCTCAACGTGGCACACGCGCACGTTGTCGTGCCGGGAGTTATGCCCGCGCAAGTTGTCGCCGCGAGCGCGCTGAAGATCGTCTCGCCGCCGCGCCGCGCGCCCGTCGTTGATGATCTCAGTCTGGTGTATTACGGCTACGTGTTCGACGCGTCGGGCTACGGGCAGGCCGCGCGCGGCTACATCCACGCGCTCGAACGCGCCGGGATCAAACTCTCCGTGGTTGATCTTGCGGCGCACCGCCCGCGACAGGTGCGCGACGAACTCGTCGAGGCACGCGTCGGTCGCAACCGCGCAGCCGATGCGCATCTCTTCCACGGCATCCCGCCGCAGTGGGCGCGCTTCGCCGCCGGGATCAAGAACTCAATCGGCATGACCGTTTGGGAAACCGACGCGATGCCCGCCGCGTGGCATGGCGCGCTCAGACAGGTGCGCGAGGTGTGGCTGCCGTGCGATTACAACGTCTCCGTCTTCGGCAAGTCGCTCGACAAAGCGATCTTCAAACTCCCGCACGCGTGGTTGCCTTGCAAAACCGAGACGGCGCGCGCCGGAGAGTTTCCCGAAATCAACGCGCGCGATTTCGTCTTCTACAGCATCTTCCAGTGGCAGGAGCGCAAGAGTCCGCGCGGCCTGATCGAGAGTTTCCTGCGCGCGTTCCCCACGGAGTCCGACGCCGTGCTCGTCTTGAAGGTGAACGCGGAGGCCGCGCGCGTCGCCGCGAGCGAGTTGGAGAGTTTGCGACAGCTAACCGGGTCGAGCGCGCGCGTCGAGATTCACAGCGAGGCGTGGCCGGAGACGCGGATCGAGGCGCTGCACGCGCGCGGCGATTGCTACGTCTCACTGCATCGCGGCGAGGGCTGGTGCTATCCGTTGTTCGAGGCGGCCGGGCGCGGCACGCCCGTCGTCGCCACGAACTACTCCGGCCCGCTCGAATACCTCGACGCCGGCGCGCACAAACTCGTGCGTCACAATCTCTGCCCCGTGCGACAGCCTTACGTCTATTACCACCCGCGCATGCGTTGGGCTGAACCAGACCTCGCGCACGCCGCGGAGTTAATGCACGCCGTCTACCAAGAGCGCGAGGCGGCGAAGGCGCAGGCGACGCGCGCCGCGCTCAAGATGCGCGAAGATTATTCGTTGGAGCGCGTGGGCGAGATGGCGCGCGTGCGGATCGAAGAGATGCTCGGCCGCAAGGGAACTGCGCGGGGTGTGAATGTGACAAATGCGACGAATGTGACGAATGCGACGAATGTGATGAGCGACGACGACACGACGGGCGGACTCGTCCCCCGCGCGCCGATTGCGGGCGAGTGGTACGACGCCGACTACTTCGAGCACGGGCGCAAGAGCAACTGGGAGCGCGGCTATTCGTGGCCGCTCTTCTCCGACCTCTTCAAGCAGACGGCGGGCTTCCTCTGCGACAGTTTCCCCGAAGCCGAATCCTTCCTCGACGCGGGTTGCGCCAAAGGCTTCCTCGTGCGTGCGCTCCGCGAACGCGGCCGCGACGCTTGCGGCTTCGACCACAGCGCGTGGGCGATTGAACACGCTGATGCGTCAATCAAAAAACACCTCGCGCTCGCACGCGCCGAGTCGGTCGAGTACGAACGCCAGTTTGATCTGACCGTCGCCTTCTCGCTCTGCGAGAGTTTGACCGAAGCGCAGGCGCACGAGTTTCTCAAGCGCGCGCGCGTCTGGACGCGGCAGGCCATCGTGGCCGTCATCCCTTCGTTCGAGACGGACGAGGAGGAGCGTCGTTTCCGCAAACACGACCGCGATTATTCGCACATCACGATGCGCTCGCGCGCGTGGTGGCACGCGGAATTTTTGCGCGCCGGTTGGGGACAGGATGCGCTGCATCGCATCGTCGAGCGCAGTTGCCGGCGGCACGAACTGCCGCGCCGCATGAACTGGAAAATTTACGTCTACGCCCCGGCCTGATGGCCGCGCGAGTCGGTTGAGAACCGCAGAGGAAAGGGAAGTGTAGGATGAGCGAAGAGACACACGCGACGCCCGCGCCGCAGATGCCCGCGCCGCCCAAAGTGGCGATCATCGTCTTGAACTTCAACACGGCCGCGCTCACCGACGCGCTGGCCGCTTACCTCACGCACGATCTCCACTACGCGAACAAAAAAGTCTACGTCATAGACAACGGCTCTGAGACGCGCCCCGCCTCCGCCACGCACGCGCTCCCCGAAAACCTCGGCTTCACGCGCGGCATGCACGAGGGCTATCAGATCGCCTCGGCCGAAGACGACTATGACGCCTACTGGTTTCTCAACTCCGACGTGGGCTTCGAGTACGGCAATGACGTGCTCTCGAACCTCTGCGACGTGTTGTTCGCGTCCGACCTCTACGCGCAGATCGCGCCGCAGCACAACTCGCCGCACAAGTTCATGGAGCAGGCCGCGAGCGAGGCCGAACTTGTCAACTATCTCGAAGCGACCGCCCCGCTCGTCAAAGCCTCGACCATCGAACACCTCGGCTTCTGGGACTTGCGGCTGACCTACGGCTGGGGCGTGGATTACGATTACGGCTACCGCGTGCGCGAGGCGGGCTTGGCGAACGTGTTGACGAACCGCGCGCGCATCACGCACAAAGAGCACAAGTCAATCACGGACTATTCCGATTACGTCAACCGCGCCAGCGCGGAGATGAACACGGTGCTCGCGGAGAAGTACGGCGCGGACTGGTGGGGGCGCATCATGTCGCCGGACGGGCGCGTCGTCCCTCTGATTCTCAGTTGCGACCGCAACGCATGGTTGATGGAGCAGTTCGTCTCCTCGTTCCGCACGGTGAGCGCGGGGCTTGAGCCGCCCGTCATCGTCATCGACACGAGCCACACGCCGAAGCTTTCGGGCAAATATCTCTCGCTCGTCACCGCGCTCGCGCCCGCCGCCGTCTACGTCCACGCGCGCGAAGCGGGGATGAGCACCTACGACTCGGTGCAAGAGGCCGTCCACTTCGCCTTTCAGCGCGTGCTCGAAGTGACGCGCGAGGGCGACCGCATCCTGTTCATCGAAGACGACATCATCTTCTCGAAACGCTTCAACGAAAAACTGCGCACGCTGCGCGTCAACCCCGACACAGGGCTGCTTACGCTCTACCTGCCCGGCAACGAGTACGGCTCGACCGTCATTGACCCGCACAAGTTTTACGGCACGCAGTGCGTCCTCTTTCCACGCCGCCCCTTGCAGGAGATCGTCGCCAACTGGGACGAGATCAAGCGCCGCATCCCGCCCGGCTACGACATACGCTGGAGTCGCTTCCTCGGCGAGCGCGGCTACAAGCTCTACGGCACGGAGCATTCCTACGTCCAACACCTGCAAACCGTCTCGCGCCTGCACGGCCACTCTTCGCACATCTCGAACAAGTTTAAAGGCTGAAAGATGACCACGGCGGAAGACCACATCACGAACGGGCTTGCCGGCACGAACAACGGGCGCGCGGAGTTTTTCATCAAGCCCGGCTACACCCCGCGCGCCGCGCCCGAATATTTTCACGACACGCTCGCGGACACGCGCGGCATCACGCACCAGCCCGATGCCTACCCGCTCGCCGCGCACCTCGCGGCCTATTACGGCTGCCGCCACGTCATAGACATCGGCTGCGGGCTGGCGCACAAGCTCGTCGAACTACACCCGCGCTTTCGTGTGATCGGCGTGGACTTCGGCGACAACCTGCGCGGCTGCCGCGAGCGTTACCCCTTCGGCCAATGGATCGAGTGGGACTTGGAGCGCGACGGCGTGATCGAACTCGACCCGGCAATCGTCGCCTCGTCCGTCGTCGTCTGCTCCGACGTGATCGAACACCTCGTTGACCCGACGGGGCTGCTCGCCAACCTGCGCGCGCTGCTCGAACACGCGCCCGCCGCCGTCTTGACGACGCCGGAGCGCGACCTCGTGCGCGGCAGCAGCCACTTCGGGCCGCCGCAAAATCCCAGCCACGTCCGCGAATGGAATCTGGCTGAACTCGAAACGCTGCTCCGCGTCGAGCGACTCAAGATCAACTTCATCGGCCTCACGATGGACAACGACCACGAGTGGCAGAAGCGCACGTCGCTAGTCGTGCTCGAACGAAACGATGCTGCCACGAACGACGCCGCCACGGAAGACTTGCGCGCGCCCGCAGGCTTCCGCGTCGTCGCGCTGATGACGGCCTACAACGAGGAGGACATCATCGCCGCGTCGCTCAGGCATCTGTTCGCGCAGGGCGTCGAAGTTTACCTGCTCGACAACTGGTCGAGCGACCGGACGTTCGAGATCGCAGGGGAGTTTCTGGGGCGCGGAGTCGTCGGGTTGGAGCGGTTTCCGGCGGGCGGCGCGTCGCACAGTTACGACTGGCGCGAGTTGCTCCGGCGCGTGGAGGAGTTGAGCCAGACCATCGAGGCCGACTGGTTCATTCATCACGACGCGGACGAGTTGAGGGAAAGCCCCTGGCCGGGCGTTAGCTTGCGCGACGGGCTGTATCGCGTCGAACGCAGCGGCTTCAACTCGGTTGACCACACCGTCGTCAACTTCCGTCCCGTTGACAACAACTTCGCGGACGGTTCGGATTTCGAGTCGCACTTCAAGTTCTTCGAGTTCGGGCGCACGCAGCCCGACTACGTACAGGTCAAGGCGTGGCGAAATCTCGGCCGCAAAATTTCGCTCGCGGATTCGGGCGGGCACGACGTGCAGTTCGACGGGCGGCGCGTCTACCCGTACAAGTTTTTGTTGAAGCACTACTCGATCCGCTCGCAGCGACACGGCGAGCGAAAAGTGTTCGGCGAACGCCAGCCGCGCTGGAACGCGGGTGAGAAATCAATAGGCTGGCACACACACTACGACGTGGTGCGGCCGGGTCACAACTTCCTGCGCCGCCCCGAAAGCCTCACACACTTCGACCGCGAAAGTTTCTACCGCACCTACCTCGTCGAACGCCTCACGGGCATCGGCTGCGCGCGAAGCAAGGGATGAGGGCAGCAGGGTGAGGGATGAAAGGAATGCTTCACACGCGTGAATGCTTCCCCGGCCAACACTCATGCTTTCTCCCTGTGGTCTGCCGGTAGCGATCAGCAATCAACAGAGCGTCTCAGCCGATTGCAAATCGCTATAAGTCGCGCGGGTGCGTTATAATCGGCCTCCCCGGCGATCAATCCAGACCAGCTAGGTTTCGTGAGTCGCATCTATGAACTCCCCTCTACCGGAAGAGGACAACTCGTCGCGGGTGGTAAGTGAATCCGCCGCCGCCGTAGAGTCCGCACCTGTGGACGAGACGTGCGACGGGCGTTTCCTCACCTTCGCCGAGAACGCCGGCGACGCCATCATCATCATTGACGCCGCGAGCGTGATCCACTTCGTCAACCGCGCCGCCGAAAAGATTTTCGGCCACCCCGTCGCGGAACTGCTCGGACAAAACCTCACCCTGTTGATGCCCGATTATTTACGCCACGTTCACCGCGCGGGGTTAGAACGTTATCTTGCGACGGGCACGCGTCACATCAGTTGGGGCGGCGTCGAACTGCCCGGCCTGCACCGCGACGGGCGCGAGATCGAACTCGAAATCTCTTTCGGCGAATTCGTCGAAGACGGCGTGCGCTACTTCACGGGCATCGCGCGCGACATCACGGAGCGCAAGCGCGCCGAGCGTCGGCTGGCGGCGCACCACGCCGTGACGCGCGTGCTGGCCGAAGCGGCGAGCGTCGGCGAAGCGGCGCACAACATCCTCGAAGCCGTCTGCGAAAATTTGCGTTGGGAGATGGGCGCGTTCTGGTGCGCGGACGACGGCGATGACGACGCGGCGGCGGGCGTGCTGCGCTGTCAGGAAATCTGTCAGTCGGCCGAAACAGAGTCGGGCGAGTTTGCCGCGCACACGCGCGAGTTGACGTTCGCGCGCGGGGTCGGCCTCCCCGGTCGCATCTGGGAGAGCGGCGAACCGGCGTGGGTCGCCGACTTGACGCGGGAACGAAACCTGCCGCGCGCCGACGTGGCCGCACGCACGGGGCTGCACGCGGCCTTCGGCTTTCCCGTCACGCTCGGCCGCGAGGTGCTCGGCGTGATGGAATTTTTAAGCCGCGAGGTGAGAACGTCCGAGCCGGAGTTGCGCGCGCTGATGAACACCATCGGCTCGCAGTTCGGCCAGTTCATCGAACGCAAGCGCACAGAGGGCGCGTTGACGGTCGCAGAGGAACGCGCGCGCGGCGAGTTCGACCGCTATCGTTCGCTCGTCACGGCGACGGCGCAGGTGGTGTGGACGACGGACGCCGCGGGGCGCGTCGCCGACATTCCGGCGTGGCGCGCGATGACCGGGCAGACGAAGGAAGAGGTGAGCGGCCGGGGCTGGCTCGACGCCGTCCACCCGGAAGATCGCGAGCGCACGGCCGCGCACTGGCGTCGCGCCGTCGAGTCGCGCAGCGTCTACGCGACCGAGTACCGCATCCGCCAGCGCGACGGACGCTATCGCGACTTTGCCGTGCGCGGCGTTCCCGTCATCGCCGACGACGGGCACTTGCGCGAATGGGTCGGCACGCTCACAGACATCACGGAGCGCGAGCAGCAAGAGGCGACGCAACGCTTCCTCGTCGAAGCGAGCGCGCTGTTGGCCGCCTCGCTCGATTACGAAACGACGCTCGAATCACTCGCGCGCCTGAGTGTCCCTTTCGTCGCCGACTGGTGCGTCGTCTACGTGGCGGACGACGACGGCGCGATCCGCCCCATCGCCGTAACGCACGGCGGCGACGCGGAGAAGATCGGGCGGGTCTGGGAACTCGAACGGCGCGAGAACCAGAACCCCGACGCGGCGACCGGCGTCGCCAAAGCGATCCGCACCGGCCAGTCGGAACTCTACGCGGAAATCTCTCCACCCGGCGACGATGCGACAGCGACAACGAGCGACGATGCGGTGGGCGACGACGCGGCGAAGAGTAGCGACGCGGCGACGGCAGACGACGCGGCGACAGGTAGCGACGCGGCGACGGTTAGCGACGACGGGAATCGTTTCCGCATTGCGCGCGAACTCGGTCTGGTGTCGGCGATGATCGTGCCCCTCGTGGCGCGCGGGCGCACGCTCGGCGCGATCACGTTCGCCACGGCCGAATCGGGGCGGCGTTACGGCCTCTCCGATCTCGCGCTCGCCGAAGACCTCGCGCGGCGCGCCGCCTTCGCCGTGGACAACGCGCGCCTCTACCGCGAAGCGCAGGAAGCCAACCGGCTCAAAGACGAGTTTCTCGCCACGCTCTCGCACGAACTGCGCACGCCGCTCACTTCGATCCTCGGCTGGACGAACCTGCTCCGCTCCGTCAAGTTCGACGACGCGACCGCCGCGCGCGCGCTCGAAACCATCGAACGCAACGCGCGTTCGCAGAAGCAACTCGTTGACGATCTGCTCGACGCCTCGCGCATCATCACCGGCAAGCTGCGCCTCGAATTGAAGCCGACCGAACTCAAGCAGGTGGTCGAAGCGGCGTGCGAGGCCGCGCGCCCGGCGGCGCAGGTTAAAGGTATCGAACTCGGCCTCGCGCTCGACCGCGCGGCGAGTCTCGTCGCGGGCGACGCGGAACGCTTGCAGCAGGTGGTCTGGAACTTGTTGTCGAACGCCGTCAAGTTCACGCCCGAAGGCGGGCGCGTCGAGGTGCGCCTCGAACGCGCGGGGACGCAGGCGCGCATCTCAGTCACCGACACGGGCGAGGGCATCAGGGAAGAGTTTCTGCCGTTCGTCTTCGACCGTTTCCGGCAGGCCGACCAGACGACGACGCGCACGCACGGCGGCCTCGGCCTCGGCCTCGCCATCGTGCGCCACCTCGCCGAACTCCACGGCGGCACGGTCGCCGCCACGAGCGCGGGCGAGGGACGTGGGGCGACCTTCGAGGTGCGCCTGCCGCTGCTCGAATACGCCAAACGCGGCGAGGCGTTGCCGAGCGATGCGGAGCACACGCACGCTGGCGAACTCGCCGAACGGCAGACGGTGCTCGGCGGCCTGCGCATCCTGATCGTGGAGGACGAGCCGGACACGCGCGTGCTGCTCGGCAAGGCTCTGGAACGTTTCGGCGCGACCGTGCTGGCGTGCGAGTTGGTGGAAGAAGCGCTGGCCGCGCTCGACACGGATTCGTTCGACTGCATCCTGAGCGACATCGCGATGCCCGGACAGGACGGTTACACCTTCATCGAACAACTCAGGGCGCGCGACGCGGCGCGCGGCGACAGTGGCGGCCGAAGCACGATCCCCGCCATCGCCTTCACCGCCTACGCGCGCGAAGAGGACAAGCAACGCGCGCTCGCCGCAGGCTTCCAAATGCACCTCGCCAAGCCCATCGCCCCGAAGGAACTCGCCGAAGCCGTCGCAACCGTCGTCGGCCGCACGTCGAACGTGTGAAGTAGGAACGCGGAAGTAGAAGACAGGAAACAGGAATCAGGAGTCAGAATAAAACGCGCGTCCGTTTTCCTTCTGTCTCCTGATTCCTGTTTCCTGTCTTCTACTTCCGCGTTCCGCGTCCCTACTGCCTCATTCCTTTGATCTCGTCCAACGCCGCGCCGAGGCGTTCGAGTCCGCCGGAGAGCATCTCTGTGTCGCCGCCGATGCTAAGGCGGAAGTGTGCGGGCATCTCGAAAAATCTCCCCGGCACGAGCGACGTTTCATACTTCTCGCGCAGCAGCGCGCAGAGCGCGTCAACGTCGCCGTCGAGGAGGCGCGGGAAAGAGATCATGCCGTCGGTGATGGGGAATGATTCGAGGTCGTCGCGCGTGGCGAGAAAGTCGTTGGCGAGCGTGCGGTTGCGTTCGAGCAGGGCGCGTGAGTCGGCCGCGATTTCGGGGAGGCGCGCGAAGGCGAGGCAACTGAGACGTTCGGCGGTGTGCGGTTGTGCGACGCCGAAGAGATCGTTGAGTCGCCACATGCGTTCGGCCAGCGCGGGCGCGGCCAGTATCCAGCCGCAGCGCAGGCCGCTGAGGCCGTAGACTTTCGTCAGGCTGCTGGTCGTAACGAAATGTTCGCCGAGGTGGTAAGCCGTGCGAGGCGTGCGCGCGAAGGCGGCGTCGAGATAAACCTCGTCAACGAGGACGCGCGCTCCGGCACGCGCCGCGATGTCGCCGATCTGTTTGAGCGTCTCGTCGTCCGCGTAGGCGTTCGAAGGGTTGTGCAAATTCGTCAAGACGACGAGGCGCGTGCGCGGCGTGATGGCGCGCTCCACTTCCGACGCGTCGAGACGAAACTGCGAACCAGCGGGGCGCGCGAACCTTTTGACTTCCGCGCCGAGGTAGAGCGCGGCCGAGATGATCAACTCGTAGGTCGGCTGCTCGACGAGGATTTCGTCGCCGGGTGCGACGAGTGCGGCGAGGGCGAGGAAGTTCGCCATCGAAGTGCCGTTCGCGGCGACGACCGAATCAATCGAGACGCCGCACTTCGCAGCGATGGCCTCTTGGAGCGGCGGGTAGCCGTAGAAACTCGCGCCGCTCAGTTCGAGGTCGGAGAGCGAGACGCCGAGGCGTTCGAGCGTGTAGTGGCGAACGCCGCTCGTCGCAAGGTTGAAGGGCGCGGCCGATTGCGTCTTCGCCCAGTGCATGTAAGCGGAACTCATCACGCGTTGCGGTTGCGGTCGCGTTTGGCTCGTCATCGTTTAGTCCTTTGCTGCCTCAGCCAGTAGTAAGAAGCGGGGACGCCCGCGAGCACGATCAGGAAGCCGACCGCGCTGTTGGCCGGGTACTTGTAGACGGTGCTGACGACGACGAGCCAGCAGGCCGCGACAAAGAGCGCGGTGGTGTAAGGGTGGCCGGGGACTTTGAACCCCGCCGCCGCGTCGTCGCCGCTTGCGCGTGAGCGGCGACGGAAGATAAAGAGCGAGAGTCCGGTCAGCCCGAACCAGATGAAGTCTACCGAGACGACGTAGTTGAGTATCTGGCCGTAGCGGCCGGAGAGCGCGATGACGATGGCCGCCGCGCCCTGCAAGGCGATGGCGAAGACGGGCACGCGCGTGCGCTCGTTCACACGCGCGATGCCGCGGAAGAACAACCCGTCCTCCGCCATCGCGAAATAGACGCGCGGCGTGGTGAGCAGAGACTGGCTGAGGAAGCCGAGCGTCGAGACGGTGATGCCGAGCGCGATGAGCCGCGCGCCGCGTTCGCCGAGCGCGCCGCGCATGACGCTGCTGGCGGGCGTGGTCGTCGCGGCCAACCCTTCCGCGCCGAGCGCGTAGACGCACACGAAACTGACGGCCGTGTAAAGTAAGACGACGCCGATCACACCGAACAACAGCCCGCGCGCCAGGTCGCGGCGCGGCTCGCGCATCTCGCCCGCGACGAAACTCGTCGTCTGCCAGCCGCCGTAAGCGAACATGACGGGCGTCAGCGCCGCGCCCAACGCGAGTAACAGATCGAACGACACTGGTTCGCCGAGCGCGGGCGCGTTCGTGATGCCGGGGGCGTTCGCCGTGAACCACCAGCCGCAGAGAACGAGCGCGGCGATGGCCGCGATCTTCAAGACCATCAGCGCGCTCTGCACGTTGCTTCCGGCGCGCACGCCGAGACAGTTGATGGCTGTCAACAGTGCGAGCGCGAGCGCGGCGAGCGCGCCTTCGGCGAGTGGTGCGCCCGTGAGTTCGGCGAAGTAGCGCGCGAAGGTGATGGCGACGGCCGCCATCCCGCCCGACTGGATGACGAGCAGGAGCGACCACCCGTAGAGGAAGGCCACGGTCGGGTGATACGCGTCGCGCAGGTAGGCATACTGGCCGCCGACCTCCGGCCTGCGCGCCGCCAGTTCGGCATAGACGAACGCCCCGGCGAGCGCGATCAGCCCGCCGATGAGCCACGCGCCGAGGATGAGCAGCGGCGTGTGTACCTGACGCGCCACCTCGGCCGGGTTGACGAAGATGCCCGCGCCGATGATGCCGCCCATGACGAGCATCGTCGCGTCGAAGAGATTGAGGCGGCGCGCGAGCTTGTGCGTCGCGGCCGTCGCGGCTGGTAGTGTGGTGTCGCCCATCGGGAGCGCAGTGTGCCGCAGTCGGGGCAAGTTTGTAAACCCGCAGGCGGGCGGCGCATGACGCGCGGGGCGGTCAGTCGGTGAATGACGCGTGCAAAAAAAGAGCGACAGGATTGTTCGTCCTGCCGCTCTTGGTTTAAGGGTGCGGCGTCGCTGCGCGAGGCGGCGACGCCATGCCGTGTCGGTTAGTTAGGGCAACGCTTCGACGTTGACGAAGAAGCGAAAGCCGCCGCTCGTCATCACGCCGAGTTTGAATTCGACGTTCACGCTCGCGCCCGCCGCAAGCGGGTTGGCGAGGTTGAGCGTCGAGTTGAGGCCGCCGCCGTTGGGTTGCGCCGGAACAGCGTCAACCGTGATCGCGTCGAGCGTGACCGTCGTCGTGTCAACCCTCGTCAACGTGTCGGCGGTCGAGTTGAGCACGCGGAGGTCGGCCTCGCCGCCCGCGACGTTGCCGAGCGTCGTGATGTCCACGACGCGGAAGCGCACACGCGAGACGGTCTGCCCCGTCGTGTTGGTGAACTTGCGACGGATGAGCAACGTGCCGAAGGCGGCGTTCGTCGGGTTCGCGCCGTTGGCCGTACGCACGCGGGCGCACGCGCTGGTGGGCGAGCCGAAGCCCGCGCACTGCGGATCAACCAGCGACGCCTTGATGACGTTCGTGCGGTTGACGGGGCTGAGCAGGTTCTCCGGCCCCGGTGCGCCGAGCACCGACTGGACGCCGTTGATGAGGCCGCCCGTGGTCGAGACGAGCACGAAGTCGGCCGCGTTGTCGCCGGTATCCTGCGGAGTGCCGGAGACAAGTTTGCGGACGTAGCTGACCTCGCCCGTCGCCGTCGAGAGCGCGGCGAGGCCGACGCCTTCGCGCGCCAACGTGTTCGACTCGGTCTTGGAGCCGACCGCATCGAGCCGCGTGGCGTCGGAGTAGTTCGCGGGTTTGGCGGTCGTGAAGATCGTCAGACCCATGTCGTCGGGGAAACCGATTGAGTAGGTGGCATCGCCGAGCGCCGCGCTCGTGCCGCCGTAGTTATTGAGCGAGTAGCCGCGCGAGTTGGTCGCGAGATAGTGGCCGCGCGCCGGGATCACCTGATTGGCCGGGACGATGAAGCGCAGGTTGCCGTCGCCGCCGACGACCGCCCAACCCTCCGAGCCGTCCGTCGTCGTGACGGTGAGCGGCGAGTCGCTGTTGTTGTACAACTCGATGAACTCGTCATCCGCGCTCGTCGCGCCGCGCAGGCGGAACTCGCTGATGATGAGCCTGCCGGGTGCGGCCGGCGCGGCCGCGGGCGGCGTCAGGAAGCCGGTGAAGTTTTCCACGGCGATCCCTTGCAGGTTGGTGACCGACTTGCTCGGCGTGTCGAACGTCACGCCGGCCTTGGCGACCGTGACGGTGTAGTTGCCACCGGGCGTCAGGCCGTTGAAGGAGTAGCCGCCCGCGGTGTTGCTGACGGTCGCGCTCGCGGTCGTGCCGGTGAGCGTGACGGTCGCGCCCGCGATGGGCTGACCCGTGCCGTCGGTGACTTGACCCGCGATGCTGGCCGTCGCCGCTTGGGCGTCCTGCGTGATGGTGACGATTGTGCCCGCCACGTTGATCGTGCCGCTGCGCGACGCGCTCGTGGCGTTCGGCAAGACGGTGTAAGTGACCGCGCCCGTGCCGGAGCCGGTGCGGCCGGTGTTGATCTGAATCCAACCGGCGTTGGTCGAAGCCGTCCAAGTACAGGTCGAGTCCGCACTCGTCACGGCGACCGTGCCCGTCGCGCCATCCTTGTTGGCGCTCGGCGGGTTGGCCGGCAAGACGCTCGTGACGCAAGAGGCCGAGAGCGTGACGCGGTAGGCGCTGCGCCCGTGCGTGAAGGCGAAGATGCTCGACTTGCCGCTGACCGTGTTGACGCTCAGCGACTCCACGGGGACGTTGGCGAAGCCGGTCACTTCTTTGTACCAGTTCGCGCCGCCGTCGAGCGTGACGAAGACGCCGAGGTCTGTGCCGACGTAGATGCGCTGGTTGTTGGTCGGGTCAACGGCGACGCTGAGCGCGGGAATGTCGGGGATCGCGTTCGCGTTGTTGGCCGTCTGATTGCCGTCGGCCAAAGTCCACGTCGCGCCGCCGTCGGTTGACTTGAAGACGTGACCGAAACCGTTGCCGCTCGCCGCGGAGTTGAACGTCGAGACGGTGCACCAGAGGTTCGACGAGTTCGACGGATCGTATTCGACCCACGAGATTGTGCCGAAGCCGTTGCCGCGCGGCGTGAAGGATTGCAGCCAGACCGTGTTCAGCACGCTCGTCGCGGTGAGGGTCGTGGCCGTCGTGGTGCGGCGGAGTTGACCGGAGGCCGCGCCGGTGATGACCTTGTTCGAGTCTCCCGGTGCGATAGCCATCGCCGTTATCGAACCGCCGGTCTGTTGCGCGTCGCTCGTCCTCGTCCACGTGTCGCCGGAGTTGGCGGTGCGCCACATGAAGCGGCCGCCGATCCAGAGGCGCGTCGGCGTGTTCGGATCCATGCGGAAGACCGCGATGAAGGGGAACGTGTCGCTGAGGCCGGTAGACTTCGGAGCGAAACTGCCGCCGCCGTTGTCAGACCTTTGGATCGTCCCCCCGGTGTTCGCCGCGTAGAGAACTTGCGTGTTCGTCGGGTTGATGGCCACGTAGCCACCGTCGCCGCCGAGGATACGCTGCCACGCATTCGTGCCGGAGGCGTCCGTGCCGCGGTTCGTGCCGTTGTCCTGCGTGCCGCCGAAGTAGGACGTGCCGTTCGGGTAGGGCAGGCCGTGGTAGAACTGCGTCACCTGATAGCCGTTGTTGAGCGGCCCCCAGATAACGGGCGAGGGAACGGTGAAGAAGCCGCCGGGCGTGAACTCGTTGCCGCAGATCGGGCTGGTCGCCGTGACCGTGCCGGGGCCGGGAGTCGTGCCGGTCGAGTAGCCGACGTTGCCGGTCTTGCCGTTGTCGGTCTTGTAGATGCCGCCGTCGTTGGCGATGAAGATCGTCTGGTTCGTCGTGCCGTTATAGTTCGGGTGGAAGACGATGGCGTGATTGTCTGCGTGGACGAGTTGCGGGTCGCCGTTGCTGGGCGGCGTGCCGTTGCCCTGGAACCACCAGTAAGAAGCGACCGCCCAGTTGACGCCGCCGTTGTCTGAGCGGAACGTGTCCGTGCCGAGCGCCCAGACTTTGTTCTCGTCGGTCGGGTCAACGCCGAGTTGGTTGTGATACCAACCTTGATTGATGAACTGGCTCGTGCCGAAGCCGCACTCCGTCAACACGCCGTTGACCGGGTTCGACAAAAGGAGCGTGCTCTGCTTGTCGGTGGCGGCGGCCGTGTTGCGCACCTGCGCCGTCCACGTGCCTGTGTCGCCGCTCGACGTGGAGCGGAAGACGGCGTGCAGACCGTCGAGGTAGTTGCCCGCCTGATTGCTCGACGACATGGCGTAGATGACGTTCTGGTTCGAGGGGGCGATGGCGAGCGAGGTGCGCGCCATGTTGACGCCGTCGGTGAACACGTCAACCCAAGTGCCCGCGCCGCCCGCGTCCGTGTTGCGGAAGATGTGCGCCTGCGCGAACGTGCCGAGCGTGGCGTAGATGTAGTCGGTCGCCTGACCGGGGGCGTCCGTGCGCATCACCAAGTCCATCGCGCCGTTCAGGCCGTTGGTGGCGTTCGAGGCGAGGACGTTCGTCCACGACGCGCCGTTGTCGAGACTGCGGAACACGCCCGTGCGCGTCGCGGCGTAGATGTGGTTCGAGTCCGCCGGGCTGACGACGAGGTCTTGGATGAAGAAGAAGTTGGAGTTGTTGGTGGCGGGCAGCCGCGACCACGTCGCGCCCGCGTTGGTGGAGCGGAAGATGCCCGCGCCGCGCACGGAGTCAATGTTAAAGAAACCTTCGCCCGTGCCCGCCCAGATGGTGTTGGGGTTGTCGGGGTCGAAGGCCATGCAGGTGACGCCGAGGTTCGCCATGAAGTCGTCGAGCGGCAACCAGTTCGCGCCGCCGTCGGTGGTCTTCCAGATGCCGCCGACGACGCCCGCCGTGTACATGATGTTCGGATCGACGGGGTTGACGATCAACGCGCGCGAGCGGCCGCCGACGTTGCCGGGGCCGAGGTCGTCCCAAGTGCCGAGGACGCCCGCCTGCTGATCGCCGACGAGGTTGGGCTGGATGTCGCCCGCGTCTTTGCCCGCAGCCTTCTGCGTCAGCGACGACTTGCCGAGCGACTTGGCGACCTTACCCGTGACGATCTTGTTCAGCGCCGTCGAAAACTGCGGCATGTTTCTGACCTGCGCGAGCGCGGTGAAGTAACGCTCAATCGGAAGCTCCTTCATGCCTTCGGGGAGACGCTTCTTCAAATAATGACTGGCGGCCTCCGCCGGTTTGTCGAAACGCTCGCCCGGCTCGCCGCTCGGCTTGACCGGGTTACGACGATTGCCGACGCGCTGTGAAGCAAGCTGGGCGGCATTCATTTTCGCCGTCGCCGTCGCGGCCTTCGCGCTCCGGGCGCGCGCCGCTTTCAATTCGTTCTCCGGGAGCGTCGTCGCCTCGCCGGTGTCGCCGGGGGCGACTTCCGTTGCCTCGGTCGCATCCTGTGCGCCCTTCGCCGGTGCGGCAGGCTGCGCCGGACGCGCGGGCGTCTTCGCCTTCGTCTGCGGCGCGGCGGCGAGAGCGGCCGTGCTCGTCGCGGTTGCAGTGGTGGCCGGTTGCGCCGTCACGTCGGCCGCGGGCGCGAGAGACGTTTGCACGCCCTGAGCCTTATTACTATAACGGGGTAGAACTACCAGAGCCGAGCCGAGCAATATCAGGCTCGCGACCAGAAGTAAGGGGGTGCGTCTTTTCAAACTCATTACTGTGACTTCTCCTCGGTGAAAACGATTTCGTGGATGCAGGTTAAACGCTTGCTTGGGCAAAACGACGCCCAATGACTCCGGGGTGAGCGGAGAGACGAAAGTTCGGCGTCGGCCTCCGGGTTAGAATTTGCAAATTGACTACCGGCGATGCCCGTAGTCTGACCCCGTGTCCGACGCGCTTGTTGATGAAAGGGCGAGAGTTTCTCGCCGCAGTATGTAGAAGGAAATTGGAAACCCGCCGGCATCCACCGAATTACAGTCTCGACCGGGAGGCATGGGGTGCAGCTATGTTGCTTGAACTTAATGAAGGCAAAACTTCAGGAGGCTCGACCAACCTAGTTGACAACGTCAAAATAAACTCCCGCGGCTCGGTTAGTCAAGTCGCAAAGTGACTCGAATCATTGCGGTCAGATCGTGGTTTCAGTAAACTACTTCGCAGAACCCACCCCGCAAGCGCACTTTTGCCGTCTGTCATCTGCCCGGCGGCCTCGATGAATCTGGATCAGGAGAGGGGTCAAGCATTGCTAAAAAATTTAACAAAAAATATTCTGATGCTCGCTCTGTTAAGTTTCCCCACCGGGAACGCGTCGGGGAGCGACGCGGCGGCGCGCGACGCGAGCGACGGAGGGCAGACGAGGCGGCCGAGGACGCGGCGACGTGTCGTGCGCCGCACGAGAAAGCGAGGACAACGCATGTCGGAGACGAAAGACAACCCGCGGCCGCGCGACACCGGAGAGTCGGACGACGCGGCGGGACAAAAGAAGGTTGGCGAGAGCCGGAAGCCGGAGCCGCCCGCCCCGCGCCCCCGCAGAAGATACGACCCCGTTTTGCAACCTCCCGAAAAAACGCGCAAACCCTGAGTCGCGCTCTGCCCGATACGGCCGCGAAACGGCGTGTCTGAAGTCCGTCTGACGCAAATTGATTGACAGGAGACTGTAAAAGATATTACTTTACGCGAGCTTACTAAAAAGGCTTGTGAGCTACTGCACAACGGGAGAGAGGCTTGTCGCCCCTCCTGTTCCCAGTGACTGTTATTTTCATTCAAACAGTTTTCCACCCCGCAACCTACCAAACCCTTTCCACGAAAAATGTACGCTGAATGCGTTTTCGTCAAAAGCGAGTGTTAAGTCGCAGGGGCTTGAGTACGGCGTTTAGTAGTAGTTCAGTGTGAAGGCTGAACCATGGGAGTTGTCGCTCCAAATCAATTAATCGCCGAGTTTGGATTCCAAACTGAACCACTACCCGACGTTTCGATATTACATTAGAAGGCAAATACGGCTGCGCTTTATTAGCCAGCAAGCTGTAACACTTTCTGCCCTTTGCAGGTGCGGTGCGGCGACGGCATGCGGATGTCGACCGGCGAGTTCGCCCGCTGTGTCTCTACTATCAACCCTCCAGGAGAATTTTCGATGAAGAACTACACGAGATGGATGTTGCTGCTCGGCGCAGCCGTCGTGCTCTCATTTTTGGCTGTGAATTTCAAGTCAATCACGAGCGCACAAGAACGCGGCAAAGGCGGGAAAAGCGACGCTGCGACCGCAGCCGCGCAGGACGGCGCGCAGCAGCCGACCGCCGCGCCCACTAAAAGAGACCGCAGCATCGTTCGCAAGCCGACCGAGGCTAAAGAAGACAACCCCGATCTGCCGACGGCGATGAACGGCAAGCTCAACTTCGAGGCCTACCTCATCAAGCGCCAGGAGCACATCAACATGCTGCTCGGCATGGCCGAGGACGGCAGCTACGACCCGATGAAGCGCGTCAAAGCCATCGAACTGATGGCGGCGCAGGAGGCGAGGCTCAAAGAGGAAGTCAAGCTCGGCCTGTTGGCTCAACCGATGATCAGCGCCACGACGTGGACGCCCATCGGCCCGCAGCCGATCCCGAACGGGCAGACTTCGACTGTGCCCCATCCCGTGAGCGGTCGCACGACGGCCATCGCCGTCCACCCGACCAACCCCGACATCATCTTCATCTCCTCGGCCAACGGCGGCGTCTTCCGTTCGATGAACGGCGGCCAGACGTGGGTTCCGGTCTTCGACGGCGCGCAATCGCTCGCCATCGGCGCGCTCGCGTTCGCTCCGTCGAACCCGAACATCCTGTACGTCGGCACGGGCGAGTCGAACCAGTGCGGCAGCGGTTGCAACGCGGGCATCGGCGTCTATCGTATCGACGACGCGATCACGCCCAACCCCGCCGATGTGAAACTGCGCGGCCCCATGAACCCGACCTATAACTTCATCGCGGCGACCGGCGGGCTGCCTACCGCCACCGGCACGTTCACCGGCCGCGCCATCAGCAGAATTGTGGTGCACCCGACACAGCCGGGGACGATCTTCGTTTCGACCACCTCGGCCATCGTTGGCAACCCCAACCAAGCGCCGGGCGGCGGCACGATTCCGCCGACAGCCATCCGCGGTCTCTATCGTTCGACCAACGCTGACATCCTCGACCCCAACTCGGTGCTCTTCCAGAAACTTCTCGTCGCGCCGGAGAACTGCTTCGATACTCCTTGCACGGGCAACTCGAACATCACGGACATCGAGATGGATCCGGCTGACCCGAACGTGCTCGTCGCCTTCGTCCGTCCCATCGCCTTGGCTTCGGCCGGCGGTGTCTGGCGCGCGCCCGACGCGCTCGCCGCGAACCCGACTTTCACGCAGCAGTTAGCCATCAACACCACGCGCGGCGAGTTCGCCGTGACGCGCGTTGGCGGCGTCAACACATGGGTTCTCGCCTCCGGCGAGGCATCGACGGGCACGAGCTGCCCGGCCGGGTCGCAAGCGGCCAACCCCGGCGCGGTGCGCAAGTCAACCGATAACGGATTGACGTGGATCAAACAGGTTGGCGGCGGCGGTTTCTGCGGCGGCCAGTGCTTCTACGACATCTCGATTGCGCTAGACCGCGTCGATCCGAACATCATCCACCTCGGCGGCGCGGCGCAGGGCACTTGCACCCGCGTGCAGGCGCGCTCGACCGACGGCGCTGCGACCTTCGTGCGTAACGACACCGGCCTCCACGCCGACACGCACATCACGGTCGTTGCCCCGTCGAACACGAACATCGTCTACACCGGCAGCGACGGCGGCATCTGGCGTTCGACCAACCGCGGCGTCACGTGGACTTCGCTCAACAACCCCGGCTACAGCGCGACGCAGTTCCAGGGTCTCGACATCCACCCGACCGACCGCTTCCTGACCGTCGGCGGCACGCAGGACAACGGCACGCAGTTCATGCTCGGCGACACCGGCATCAACGGCGGCAACGATCCGAACAAGCCCATCAACCAGTGGCGTCGTGCCGACTCCGGCGACGGCGGCTACGCGCTCATCGACAAGAGCGCGACCGACTCGCTCAACGTCACGATGTACCACACCTACTTCAACCAGCAGAACGCACAGATCGGTTTCGCGCGCGTCTCGCGCACCGACTGCGCGTTCCCCGGCCAGTGGCCGTTCAAGGGGTTCATCCCCGGCTTCACCGCGCCGAGCGGCTTCGTCAACGCCTGCGGTGACGTGGAAGCGCCCAACGGCATCACCAACGACCCCGTGCTCTTCTACGCGCCGATGGACTTGGGGCCGAGTCTCGCACCGGGGCAGCCGAACACGCTCTACTTCGGCACGGATCGTCTCTACCGCTCCGTCAACAAGGGCGACACGATGGTGCTCGCCAGCCAAGCGCCCGTCGTCGCGGGTCAGATACTCACGACCATCTGGGTGAGCAAGACGGACGACAACGCGCGCATGGTCGGCACGACCGGCGGCCGCGTTTTCGCGACGCGCACCGGCCTGGCCGTGTTGACCGACGTGACGCCTGCGGGCGCGCCCGTCAGGGCGGTCGGCCGCGTCTACATTGACCCGAACAACGCGTCGGTCGCCTACATCGCCTACGGCGGTCAGGGCATTCCGGCCGACCAGCACATCTACAAGACCACCAACCTCAGCGACGTGGCGGGCACGACGACTTGGACGCCCATCGCCAACGGCATCCCCGACGTTCCCGTCAACGCCTTCGTCAGCGATCCGGCTGACTCGAACCACCTCTATGCGGGCACGGACATCGGCGTCTACACCTCGCAGGACGGCGGCACGACGTGGGTTCCCTACGGCAACGGCCTGCCCCGCGTGGCCGTGTTCCAGATGTCCATCCAGAACGCCAACCGCTTCCTCCGCATCGCCACGCACAGCCGCGGCATGTGGGACATCGCGCTCACGCCGCCGACGGCCTTGAGCATCAGCGGCAACGTCACGGGTCTGGCCGCGGGTGAAACCGCGAGCGTCAGACTCACGGGTTCGTCTTCGCAGGTCGTGGTCGCGGCCGGCCCGACCGGCGCGTACACCTTCAACGCTCTCAGCCCCGGCGGTAATTACACCGTCAGAGTCGAGCGCGCGGGCACGCGCTTCACGCCGTCCTACCGCACCTACAACGACATCGCGTCCAGCCAGAGCGGGCAGAACTTTGCCGCCGCAGCGGATGCGCCCGGCGCGGCTCCGAGCGCGGGTCAACTGATCATCAGCGAGTTCCGCCTGCGCGGTAAGAACGGCGCGGCCGACGAGTTCATCGAGTTGTACAACAACACCGACGCGAACATCACGGTCAACACGGCGGATGGTTCGGCGGGTTGGGCGATTGACGGCACGTCGAACGGCGCGCGCGAAAACGTCGCCGTCCTCCCGAACGGCACGGTCATCGCGGCACGCAAGCACTTCCTGCTCGCCGCCAGCGGCTACAGCCTCGTCAACTACGCCAACGCCGACTTCTACTACCAGCCCGCCAGCGGCTCTGACGTTGACGACGACACCGGCCTCGCCATCTATGCGACGAGCACCCGCGGCAACTTCAGCGCGGCGAACCGTCTCGACGCGGCCGGCTTCACCACCGGCCCTGTGCAAAACAGGGAAGGCACGGGTCTGTTGCCCGTCGGAACGCAGAACGGCGAGAACAGCTTCGTGCGCCGTCTCCTGACCGGCAGGCCGCAGGACACCGACGACAACGCGCAGGACTTCGCGTTCGTCTCAACGGCGCTCACGGCGTTCGCGGGCATCCAGCCGACACTCGGCGCACCGGGGCCGCAGAACTCCGTCAGCCCGCGGCAAGACCCGGCGCGGAACATCATCGTGACGACCTTCGATCCGACCCTCTCGCCCAACGCCTTCCCCAACCGGGAGCGCGACGGCAGCGACTTCGGCGCGAATCGCAGCTACGGCACGATGACCATCCGCCGCTCGTTCACCAACGACAGCGGCCAGAAGATCACGCGCATCCGCTTCCGCGTGATTGACATCACGACGAACGGCAACACGGTGGCCGGTCAGGCCGACCTCCGCCTGCTCGATTCGTCCGATGCGGCCGTCAACCGGGCTGCCGTGCTCACCAGAGTCCACGGCACGCTCATCGAACAACTCCCGGCCATTCAGTCGAACGGCGGCGGGTTGAACACTTCGATGACGCTCGTCAACCAGAACCTCTCGAACGTCAACACCGTCAACACGGAAGGCTTGGCTTCGAGGGTCGCGGGCGTCTGCCCGGCCAATCAGGTCTGCACCGTCCACGTGCAGTTCAAACTGGGCGTCGAGCGCGAGGGCGCGTTCCGGTTCTTCGTCAGCCTGGAAGGACTGCCCTAAACACACACTCGACGCAAACACGTTGAGCTAACGGGAACGCCGCCACTCTTTCGAGAGTGGCGGCGTTCTCTTTATTGCGAGTTGTGAGTTGAGAAATGAGGAAGGGAAGGCCGTCAGTTGTCCGTAGTCAGTAGTCAGTTGTTAAAGACAGTCTTTATCAACTTGCGTGATAACTACATGCAACGGACAACTGACCACGGACAACTGACGGCCTTTCGTTCATCTCTTCTTCAAAAGAGCGAAGGGCCGGAGGCGAGGTATTGTCCCATGCGGCCGATGGGCGCGCTGGTGAACAGGTGCGCCATCGCCGTCAGGCGCAGGCCGTGCGCGAACGCGAAACGGATCGTGTCGTGGTTGATGCCCGGCACGCGCAGCGAGATTGTTTCCGACTGCGCCGACGCCTCGCGGCAGCCGAGCGTCAACAACGCCTCCGCCGCGTCCACGTCCATCCACGCGGCCGGGCCGAACGTCGCGCCCTTGAAATAGTAGTAGCCGACGAGCCGCCCGCCGCGTCGCACCTGTCGCCCTTCGAGCTTCTCCACTGAGAGCCAGAAGCGGTGATCCACTTCGCGCCGCGTCTCGCGCACCTCGCGGTCAATGCCGCACGCCGCTTCGAGCGAGAGCAATTCGACCGTGTAACCCGTCGTCGCGCCCGTCACGTCGTCGAGCGCGGTCGGCCGTCCCGCGAAAGTGAAGATTTGATAACCGGGGAGCATCCCCGTTTTGAGATAGCTCGCAATCGCCGTGTTGTCCATTGACGACCAGACGAAAAACTTTTGCGCGCCCGCCTCTTCGCCCTCGCGCCACACGTCCCTGAGCAGTCGGCCGCCGACGACGCCCGCCACCAACTCCGGCCGCGCCCAGAAGCCCGACAGAAACCACAACGCGTCGCGCACGACGGCGTGGCAGATGGCGACGATCCGCCCGTCCGATTCCGCGAGGCGAAAAATTCCCGTCTCGAAGATGTGCCGGTAGGCGACCTCGACCGCAGGGCGCGGCGGCAAAGGCATCTCCAGATTGTGGCGGCGGTAAAGTTCTTGGACGGCTTCGAGAAACATGTCGAGCGCGGCCGGAATGTCTTCCTCGCGCGCCGCGCGGTAGATGATTTCGGACATAAATTACGAGCCTCTGGATTTTCGCGCGCGTGTCGTAAAATGCGCGCCGAGCTTAAAAGATTTTTCGAGCATTTCCCAGCAGGATGCGCTATAAGTAGATTTTCCCCGCGATGTACCCAATTCACAAACGTGGAAACTGCTACGGCCTCTGTCCCGTATACGTTTGCGCGCAAAACAGGAGACGAGGAAGCGAGATGTCGAGACGTGCGACGGTCGGTGTGTGTGTGATGTTGCTGCTGTTGGCGTTGACGTCCGGCACATCGTCGGCGTCGGCGCAGGGACAGAAGAAGCTGACGATTGAAGACGCGCTGGCGTTGCAGGAAGTGGGCACGCCGCAGTGGTCGCCGGACGGCAAACTCATCGCCTTCACCGTGGGCGAGTGGAATCGGAAAGAGAACCGGCGCGACACGCACGTCCACATCGTCGCGGCGACGGGCGGCGCGTCTTACAAACTGACGAACGGCGAGCGCGGCGAGAGCGCGCCGCAGTGGTCGCCCGACAGCCGCCGCATCGCCTTCCTCGCCAACCGCGACGCGCCCCGACCGGACGCGCCCGCCGCGCCGCGCAATCAAATCTGGGTCATCCCCGTCGCGGGCGGCGAGGCCGAGCGCGTGACTGATGAAGAGGCGGGCGTCGCTCAGTTTCGCTTCTCGCCCGACGGCAAACTCATAGCCTACGTCGTGCGCGACACGCCGCAGGACAAGGCCGAGCGCGACAAGCGCAAGAAGGACAAGTTCGACGCCATCGTCGTTGACAGCAACTTCATCTACTCGCACCTCTGGACAATCAATCTCGACACGAAAGAGAAGCGGCGCGTGACCGAAGGCTCGTTCACCGTGGCCGACCCGCAGTGGTCGCCCGACGGCGCGTGGGTCGCCTACACGCAGAGCAAGGGCGGCTCGCAAGAGTCGGCCTTCACAGACATCTCCGACGAACGCAACACAGACCTTTACGTCGCCCCCGCTGCGGGCGGCGCGGGCGTGCGACAACTCACAGCGAACCCCGGCCCCGACTACGCGCCCCGCTTCTCGCCCGACGGCAAATGGATCGCTTACCTGTCAGGCGACGACCCGAACTCTTGGGCGGGCAAGATGGATTTAGTTGTGCGCTCGGTGTCCGACGTGGCGACGACCGCGCCGCGCAACCTGACGCTGAACTACGGCGATTCGATCAACAGCGCGCCGAAGTGGTCGCCCGACGGCGCGGCTCTCTACGCGGCGGGCGCGGAAGGCGTCTACGGCCAGTTGTTGAGAGTCAGGTTGGAGAGCGACGCGCCGCCGCAAGCCGTCTTCCAAAGCAAGGGCGCATACGCGGGCGTTGACCTCTCGCGCGACGGCCGCTGGCTCGCTTTCGCCTACAACGACGCGAAGTCGCCCAACGACATCTGGGTCGCGTCGAGCGTGGGGCGCGAGGCAAAACGCCTGACCAACTTCAACTCGCAGATCAAAGACTTCGCGCTCGTCTCGACGGAAGTCGTCCGCTGGAAGGCCGCCGACGGTTTACAGATTGAAGGCTTGCTCATGCGCCCGCTCGGCTACGAACAGGGCAAACGCTACCCGCTCATCTTGCAGATACACGGCGGGCCTTACGCGCAGTTCGCCTACGGCCTCAACACGCGCGCACAAATTTTCGCCGCCAACGGCTACGCGGTGCTCTTGCCGAACCCGCGCGGCTCGACCGGCTACGGCAACAAGTTTACGACCGCGAACGTCGGCGACTGGGGCGGCAAGGATTATCTGGACTTGATGGCGGGCGTTGACGAACTCGTCAAGTCGGGCGTGGCCGACCCCGAACGACTCGGCGTGATGGGCGGCTCTTACGGCGGCTTCATGACCTTCTGGGTCATCACGCAGACGAACCGTTTCAAGGCCGCCATCGGCCACGCCGGGATCAGCGATTGGTACAGCTTCCACGGCCAGAGCGATATCCCCGGTTTGATGGAGTACGGCTTCGGTGGCACGCCCTGGACGGCGCGTGAAGTTTATGAAAAATGGTCGCCCGTGCGCTACGCCAACCGCGTCAAGACGCCGCTGATGATCACGCACGGCGAGCAGGACAGGCGCGTCCCCATCGCGCAGGCCGAACAGTATTACCGCGCGCTCCGTAAGAGCGGCGTCGAGACGGTCTTCGTGCGCTACCCGCGCGAAGGCCACGGCATCACCGAACCGAATCACCAGATCGATCTCGTCCGCCGCCAGTTGGAATGGTTCGACAAGCACCTGAAAGCGACTGCGACAGCGGGCGGAAATTGAAATCGCCGGATACTCAAACGTTAACCCACCATTGAACCCCATGCTGCCCAACAAAAAATCGAGATACGCCTTGATGCGTTCGTTTACTTGCCGAACCGTCGCGGCGTCATTGCTGCCCGCCCTGTTCATCGCCGTCGCTTTCATCCCGGCGAGAGCGCAACAGACGCCGACGACGCCAGCGCAAACGGCGCAGGGCAAAGATTCCAACCCGCTCAAGCTCTTGCAGTGGCGTAGCATCGGCCCGTTTCGCGGCGGGCGCGTGACGGCGGTGGCGGGCGTTCCCACGCAACCTCTGGTCTATTACTTCGGCGCGACGGGCGGCGGCGTCTGGAAGACGACGGACGGCGGCGCGAACTGGGAGCCGATCACGGACAACTCCGTGTTCGGCACGGGGTCGGTCGGCGCAATCGGCGTCTGCGACGCAGACCCGAATGTCATCTACGTCGGGATGGGCGAGTCGCCCGTGCGCGGCAACGTCTCGCACGGCGACGGCGTGTACAAGTCCATGGACGCGGGGAAGACGTGGAAGCGCGTCGGCCTCGAAGACACACGGCAGATCGGGCGCGTGCGCGTGCATCCGCGCAACCCTGACATCGTGTACGTCGCCGCGCTCGGCCACCTCTTCGGGGCGAACGAGCAGCGCGGCGTCTTCCGCTCAAAGGACGGCGGGAAGAGTTGGGAGAAAGTTCTCTACCGGGGCAACAAGGCGGGCGCGATTGATCTCACGTTCGACCCAACGAACGCGAACATACTGTACGCGGGCTTCTGGGAAGTGCTTCGCACGCCTTGGAGTTTGGAGAGCGGCGGCGCGGGCGGCGGCCTCTTCAAATCAACCGACGGCGGCGACACGTGGACTGAGATCACACGCAACGCCGGACTCCCGCGCGGCCTCGTCGGCAAGGTCGGCATCACCGTCTCGCCCGCGAACCCCGAACGCGTCTGGGCATTAGTCGAAGCGGAAGACGGCGGCGTGTTTCGTTCCGACAACGGCGGGCGCACCTGGACGAAGACGAACGAGCAGCGCAACCTGCGCCAGCGCGCCTGGTACTACACGCGCATCTACGCCGACCCGCAGAAAGCAGACACCGTCTACGTCCTCAACACCGGCTTCTACAAATCGAACGACGGCGGGCGCACGTTCGCAAACATCTCCGTGCCGCACGGCGACAACCACGATCTCTGGATCGCGCCGAACGACCCGGCACGCATGATCGAATCGAACGACGGCGGCGCGAACGTCTCGTTCAACGGCGGGCGCACCTGGTCGGAACAGGATCAGGCGACCGCTCAGTTTTACCGCGTCGTCTTGGACAACAATTTCCCCTACAACATCTACGGCGCGCAGCAGGACAACTCCACCATCCGCATCGCCTCGCGCACGCACGACTTCGGCATCACCGAGCGCGACTGGTGGGACGTGGGCGGCGGCGAGTCCGGCTGGATCGCCCCTTCGCCGAAGGACTCGAACATCGTCTACGCAGGCTCTTACGGCGGCCTCATCACGCGCTACGATCACCGCACGGGTCAACTACGCAACGTTGACGTGTGGCCTGACAACCCGATGGGCGCGGGCGCAGAGGCGATGAAGTATCGCTTTCAGTGGAACTTCCCGATCCTGTTTTCGCCGCACGACCCGAACGTCCTCTACACCGCCGGGAACATTCTATTCAAGTCAACGAACGAGGGGCAGAGTTGGATGGCGATCAGCCCCGACCTGACGCGCAACGACAAGACGAAGCAAGGCTCTTCGGGCGGTCCCATCACGAAGGACAACACGAGCGTCGAGTATTACGACACGATCTTCACGGTCAGCGAGTCGCCCGTCAAAGCGGGCGTCATCTGGACGGGTTCGGACGACGGTCTTGTCCACGTCACGCGCGACGGCGGCGCGAAGTGGGACAACGTCACGCCCAAAGGCATGCCCGAATGGATTCAGATCAACTCGATTGACGCATCGCCGAATGAAGTGGGCGCGGCCTATGTCGCCGCGACGATGTACAAGCTCGACGACTTCCGCCCGTACCTCTACAAGACCACGGACTACGGCCGGACTTGGAAGAAGATCACGAACGGCATCCCCGACAACGCCTTCACGCGCGTCATACGCGAAGACCCGAACCGCCGCGGCCTGCTCTACGCGGGAACTGAAACGGGACTCTACGTCTCCTTCAACGACGGCGAGAGTTGGCAGTCGCTCCAACACAATTTGCCGCTCGTCCCCATCACCGATCTCGCCGTTCACAAAGGCGAGAAGGATTTAGTTGCCGCGACGCAGGGGCGTTCGTTCTGGATTCTCGACGACCTCACCGTGCTCCATCAATTGATGGACGCGGGCGCAAACGTGGCGACGCTTGAGACGCGCCTCTTCAAACCCGAAGACCCGTATCGCATGCAGGGCGGCGGACAGTTGCCCGCGACGGCCACCATCGGCAGCAACCCGCCGAACGGCGCGGTCGTCTACTACTATCTCAAGTCGAAGCCGACGACGGATGTCGTGCTTGAGTTCCTCGACGCAGCGGGCAAGACCCTCCGCACGTTCACCGCGAAAGCGCCCGCGCCGCAACCGTCGCCCGCGCCCGGCAGCGCGGCCGTGCAGACGCCCCCCGAACAGCCGCAGGCCGCTTCGGGCGAAGAGTCTGCGTTCTTCGCGGGCGGCGCGGGCGCGGCGCGCGTCACGACCGAAGCCGGTCTCAATCGTTTCGTCTGGGACATGCGCCACCCGGACGCCGCTCGTTTCCCCGGCATGATCATGTGGGCGGGCAGCGTCACGGGGCCGCGCGTCGTCCCCGGCCGCTATCAGGTGCGGCTCACCGCCGACGGCAAGACCTACACCGAAACTTTCGACGTGCGTAAAGACCCGCGCCTCAACGTCGCCGACGCGGACTTCGCGCGACAACTCGACTTGCAGTTGAAAATCCGCGACAAGCTGACCGAGACGCACAACGCGATCATCTCTATCCGTGAAGCGCGCACGCAGATCAACGAACTACTCAAACGCGTGCAGGGTCAGCCGAATTTCAAGACCATCTCGGACGCGGCGAAAGCCTTGAACGGGAAGATGACCGCCGTCGAAGAGGAGCTATACCAGACGAAGAACCAGAGCAGCCAAGACCCGCTCAACTACCCGATCCGCCTGAACAACAAGCTGGCCGCGCTCGGCGGCGTCGTCTCCAGCGCGGACGGCGCGCCGACCGAACAGTCCTACACGGTCTACGAAGACCTCACGGCGAAGATCAACGCGCAGTTGCAAAAGCTCGACGCCGTGATGCGGACAGACCTCCCGGCCTTCAACCAACTCGTGCGCGAGCAGAACGTGCCCGCCGTAATCATCAAGCCCCCGGCGGCGCAAGGTGGCAGACCGTAACGGTAAGGGATGAGGGCAGAGGGATGAACGAAAGGCAGCGTCGTGTTAGCTTGTGAATGTTCAGGAAGCGTAACGTCAGTTTGTAGATGCTCAGGAAGTATAGCGTCAGCTAATGGATGCTCAGGAAGCGTCGTGTCAGTTTGTGAATGCTCATGCCCGATTTAAACGTCATTAGGTTAAGCCCCGAAGTTGGGGACGCATTGAAGGCGGGGCGTCCCGTCGTCGCGCTGGAATCTACGGTCATCGCGCACGGTTTGCCGCGCCCTTTGAATCTCGAAACCGCGCGGCGGCTCGAACAGATCGTGCGCGAGGAGGGCGCAACTCCCGCCACCATCGCCATCCTCGGCGGCAAGTTTTGCGTCGGACTCGACAACGCCCAACTCGAACACATCGCCACGAGCGGCGACGTGAAAAAGATCAGTTGCCGCGACCTGCCCGTCGCCGCCGCGCGCAATTGGGACGGCGCGACGACCGTCGCCTCGACCGCCTGGATCGCGGAGCGCGCCGGGATCAACGTCTTCGCCACCGGTGGCATCGGCGGCGTGCATCGCGGCGCGTTGCCGGACGTGTCCGCCGACTTGCCGGAACTGGCGCGCGCCGTGCGCCTCGTCGTCGTCTGCTCCGGCGCGAAGAGCGTCCTCGATCTCCCGGCCACGCGCGAGTGGTTGGAGACTTACGGCGTCACAATCGTCGGCTACGGCTGCGACGAGTTGCCTGCCTTCTACGCACGCGCGAGCGGCCTGCCCGTGGACGCGCGCGCCGACACGCCGGAAGAAGCGGGCGCGATAGCCCGTGCGCAGTTTGAACTGGGGAAGGAGGGCGCGTTGCTCGTCTGCGTGCCCGTGCCGGAGGCGTCGGAAGTCCCCGCAGGCGTGCTCGACGAAACTCTCGCGGCGGCGCTCGCAGAAGCCGAGCGCGAGGGTGTGGGCGGTCGCGAACTGACGCCCTTTCTCCTCTCGCGCATGTCCCAACAGAGCGGCGGCGCGACGCTGCGCGCCAACATCGCCCTGCTCGAAAACAACGCGCGCGTCGCCGCGCAGATTGCGAAAGCTGTCAGTGGTCGGTAGTCCGTTGTCAGTGGTCAGTTGTTTGTGCTGCATGAAGGCAGCCGCTAAAGTTGGAATAAAGTAGCTACGAACAAAGAACAACTGACAACGGACTACTGACAAGTTACCTTTCTTATGATTGTCGCCGAAGAGAAGAAACGCGCGGGAAAGATCATCGGCCTGCTCAAGCGCGCGTACCCGGACGCGCGTTGCTCGTTGAATTATTCGACGCCGCTTGAGTTGTTGATTGCGACCATACTGTCGGCGCAGTGTACGGACGAGCGGGTCAATATCGTGACGGTCGAGTTGTTCAGGAAGTACCGCGGCGCGGATGATTACGTGTCGGCCGCGCCCGCCGAACTCGAACGCGACATTCATTCGACCGGATTTTTTCGCAACAAGGCGAAGGCGATTCAGGGCGCGTGCCGGATGATCCGCGACGAGCACAGCGGGCGCGTGCCTGAGACGCTCGAAGAGTTGATCGCGCTGCCGGGCGTGGCGCGCAAGACGGCCAATGTCGTGCTCGGCAACGCCTTCCAGATCGCCTCCGGCGTCGTCGTTGACACGCACGTCGCGCGCGTCTCGCAACGTCTGCGCCTGACCGCGCACGAACAGCCCGAAAAGATCGAGCGCGACCTAATCGAACTCGTGCCCCGCACAGACTGGATCATCTTCCCGCACCTTCTCATCGCACACGGCCGCGCCGTCTGCAAAGCCCGCACGCCCCTCTGCGCCGAATGCCCCGTCGAACCACTCTGCCCCTCTTCGCTATTGCGAAACGCGGATGCGTCAATTGCGGATTTCGGATTGCGGAATGCGGATTAGAAAACAAGAACCTGCACTATCTTCAAGTTTTCTTTTCAATCCGCATTCCGCAATCCGAAATCCGCATTCTATTTGATCCAGTCGCGTGTGATGTCGCACCAGAGGGCGAGGCCGCGCCACTCTTTGAAGCGCGCGTAGTGGCGTGCGATCTTGCGGTCGTCGGCGGTGCGACCCTTGTTGTGGAGGCGTGCGAAGGTGGCGCGCACCCACGAGTCGAGCGCGAGACAGTCGTAGCGGCCGAGAAGTTTCAAGAGGTTGTCGGCGGCGTACTCGCCGACGCCCTTGACGCGTTTCATCTCGCGTTTGAGTCCGGCGGTCGAGAGTTCGCTCGTGAGCCAACTCTCCACATCGAGTTCGCCGGAGACGACGCGCCCGGCCAGTTCCTTGAAGTAACCGGCGCGGTAGCCCGCGCGCATCGTGTCGCGGTAAAAACTCTCCGGCTCGGCGGCCATCGCTTCGGGCGTGGGGAACGCGCGGCGGCCGTCCTCCGGCACGGGGCGTCCGAGATGTTTCACCAGCCCTTCGACCATCTTCGTCGTCAACGCCCATGAACAATTAGTCGTGCAGATGGTCTTGACCAAATCCTCGTAGACGGTGGGCGAGCGAAGCAGGCGACCCGCGCCCTCCGTGACGATCCAGTCGAAATCAGGATCGCCCGCGACCGCCGCGTAAAAGACGCTCATCTCGTCGTCAAGCCGGAACATGTGGCGCACATCACGCGTGATGCGCGAGGCGTCGCGCTTGGAGAGTTTGCGGCGCGCGGCGTTAACGTCGAGCCTATCGCCGTGAAAATTGATGTGGACAGTGACGGGCGGGCTGCTGTCGCCTTCGAGCGCGAGGACGCGCGTGATCGTCCAGCCCGCTTCGTCGAACTCGAAGGGCAGGAGCGCGCGCCACCCGTGGCTCATGGCGGTGCGTTTGAAACTGAAGGCGGGCGGAACCGGAATTGAGATTTGCACGGAATATCGTTTGTCCTCTGAAGAGTGTCGGAAGCGACGGAGAGTTTAACAAATCGCGCGCGAGGTCGCGCGCGTGCGAGTCTTGATCGCGGAGGGAGGAATCGAACCTCCGTCGCCCGATTATCGGCCGGGTGCTGCTGCCATTGAGCTACTCCGCGTGAAAAGTTGGTTGACCCGACGGGACTCAAACCCGCACATCGCGGATTAAAAGTCCGCCGCGCTGTCGCTCGCGCTCCGGGTCAACAGGGAAAACTGTGGCGGCAGGAATCGAACCTGCGATGGTCGCTTTAACAGAGCGATGCCTTACCGCTTGGCTACGCCACAAGAGAAGTCTTCGTCCCCAAAGTGAAGGCGGGAAGGCGCACAGTAGTCCGACCGCGAGGCCGGTCTGCTGTGCGCCTTTGCTTGGGGTGGGGAACTGAAGCAGGTTGAAATTGGTTGCGGGGGCAGGAGTCGAACCTGCCGTCGGTGCGCGGCTTATGAGGCCACGGAGCCGCCCTTGCTCTATCCCCGCGTCGGAACGGAACTGCGGCGGCGAGAGTTGAACTCGCATCAACTCGTTTACAAGACGAGTGCTCTTGGCCATTGAGCTACGCCGCAAAAAGTTTGGTGGAACGGGAGAGATTCGAACTCTCATCTAACAGTTTGCAAGACTGTCGCTTTGCCGAATTAAGCTACCATCCCAAAAATCAACTGACAGAAACATTGGTTGCGGAGGCGGGACTCGAACCCGCGCACTTTCGCTTATGAGGCGAACGCTCTGCCGCCTGAGCTACTCCGCAGTGTAAAAATATTTGGCGGGTCTGGCAGGACTCGAACCTGCGGCCACTCGTTTAGAAGACGAGCGCTCTTGTCCGTCTGAGCTACAGACCCATGCGCGTTTGAATGGAGGCGACGGAGGGAGTCGAACCCTCAGCCTGCTGTGTACGAAACAGCCGCTCTGCCAATTGGAGCTACGTCGCCGCTAGTGACATCAGTGACATTCGTCGTCTGAATGTTGGCCGGGGCGTGAGGCAGCCGCACCTCAACTCTCGACGCACCCGCGCAGTCGCCGTTCTGGCGGGTTGAGACACGCCCCGAAAAATTTCTGATAGCCGGTGAGGGAATCGAACCCCCGGCATCCTCTTTGTAAGAGAGGCGGTCTTCCGCTGGCCTACTCGTCGTGATCGTGGTCCCGGCAGTGCTCGAACCTGCTCCTGCCGGGCTTCAACCGGCCGCTCCACCGTCAGAGCTTCAGGACCATTGGCCTCGCCCGGGAACCAGGCGACCGGAGGGAAACGCCCATGTCGGGCATTCGTTTGCGATACGAAGTACCCC